>NZ_BAAHXV010000029.1:0-54606 GCF_054657895.1 Desulfatiferula olefinivorans
GCCCTACAACACCCCAGTGTTGAATGATAAGGAGGATCGATGCCGAGAGTTCTATCGTTTGTGGGATCGTCGAATTCGGGAAAGACCACGCTGATCGCCCGGCTGATCGGGGAGTTGAAAAAACGGAACGTGCGGGTGGGGGTGATCAAGCATGCCCACCACGGCTTTGATCTGGATCGGGAGGGGTCGGACAGCCAGACCTATCAGCGCTCGGGGGCCGATGCCGTGATGCTGGCTTCGCCCCGGGGCATGGCCCTGATGCGGCCCTGTCCCAACGATGCGGACCCGGACCGGCTGATCGGGTTTCTGTCGGACATGGATCTGGTGATCATCGAGGGGTACAAGCGGGCCTCCTATCCCAAGATCGAGGTACACCGGGCGGACCGGGGCGGGCCCTTTCTTTCCGGACTTGAGAACCTGATGGCCCGGGTCAGCGGGGACAGGGCCGACAGCGGGCTGCCGGTGTTCGACCCGGACGACATCGGAGGGCTTGCGGATTTTATCGAAGCGACGGTCCTATCGTAGGCCCGCGTCCAGGGCCTCTGCCTCGGGATCGGGGGGGATGTGGGACCGGATCAGCACGTTTTTCCGGAGGGCCTGAACCACCTCGTCGATGTTTTCCACCGCCGAGCGGATTTCGTTGATGCCGCTTTTCAGCGACCGGGTCACCGGCGGAACCTGACGGCTGCCCATTTCGATGTTGTCGATGATTTTCCGTATTTCGGCGATGTGGGTCAGGAGAACCTCACCGATTTCATGCACCTTTTCCAGGTCGGCCCGGGCCTGGTCAACGGTGCCCGGAACCTTGGACGTGGCCAGGGCCGCGTTGTCCATGATGGCCCCGATCCTCGATTCCACCGCGAAAAGCGTCTGGTTGATGCTGGCAAGGGCCGTGAACAGGGGGCCTTCCGGATCCTTGATCAGGGCGGTGATATCGGCCAGGTCCTGCACGGCCTTGATCACCATTTTGGCGGTTTTTTCGATTTCAAACTCCTGGAGGAGTTCCGAGATGGATTTGTTTTCCATGGAGGGAATCCGTCCATCTTCCTCGATCAGCGGGGCGTCGGCACTGCCCGGCTTGATGGAGATGTATTTCTTGCCGATGTAGCTGATGCCTTCGACCGTGGCCAGGGAATCGGTGCGGATGCGCTCTGAGAATTCCTCGTAGATGGCCAGGGTCACCTCGACCCGGTCTCCGATCAGTTCCACGTTCTTGACCTTGCCGATGTCCGCGTTGAACAGTTTGACCGGTGAGTTTCTCTCCAGATCGTAGGCTTCACCGAAGCTGGTGGTATACATGATGTTTTTCCGGAACCAGTCCTTCCCGCGTCCCACCAGCACGACCATGACGAGAAGAAGGACAAAAATCGTGATCACGAAGGATCCCACCACTTTTTCCATTGTTTTGAAAGAAAGGACCATAATTTATCCGTTGTGAGCGGGAGATGCGGACGTCGTGACCGTTCCCCCTCTGATGTCCAGGGTTATTCCCGGAAAGGCATTGATAAAATCGTCGTCATACGACAGATACACCATGGCCATGCCGGCCCTTATGTCCCGTCGAAGCGAACGGATCAGGGTGTGTTTGTATCGGTTTCCCGAATAGGTTTCCGGCAGCTCCACCAGCATCATTCGGGGTTTTTTTGCAATCTCACGGACCGTCATGGCCCGTTTGTTGTCGGCCGGTCCCAGGTCCACGGGCCGCCTTTCAAGCAGGGTCTCGATACCGAAATCCCGGCAGAGGGCGAGGGTCGCATCGTCCAGGGCCATGGACAGATCGTTGTCGAAATACACCCGGCCCATGCAGAGGTTGTCCCGGATCGATCGGTTGCTGATCAGGGTGCTGCTCGACGACAGATAGCCCAGGCAACGCTTGGTGCCCAGAAGGTTCCGGTAATCGGAAAAATCAAGGGTCAGACCCCGGAACCGGTAAGTCCCGGCGGAGGGGTAGCTCAAGGTGGCCAGTCCTTTGATCAGAAGATGGGCGTCGTTGGCCGAATCGGTCCGGATGGACAGGGTGTCTCCGGCATTGATGCACAGGGAGAAGTCATGGATACCCCGGCCGTTTTTCTCCGGCAAAAGGGTGATATGTTCGAGTTCGATCAGGGCCATAACCATCCTAAAGGTAAAACACCGCTGAGATGACAATGTTGATCACCATGATCCAGAAAAAGCTTTCTACGGCGGTTTTCGAGGCACACACCGGGATCATGGTGACGATTTTCGGGGTGTTGAATCCGTGGTAGAGGCTGATCACGGTGATGAACACGCCGAAGGTCAGGGCCTTGAGCAGTCCGACCACCATGTCGGTGGCGGTGACGGCTTTGCCCACCAGGGTCAGAAAGGACCCCAGAGGAACGTCCGTGGCCGCCCAGACGACGGCGTAACCGCCGAAAATGGCCACGATGTCAAACACGACAAACAGGCAGAGCACCGCCGTGGTGATCCCCACGAACCGTGAGAACGACACGATGTGCATGGGGTCGATGCCGCACATCTCAAGGGCGTCGATTTCATTGAAGACGGACATGGCGCTGATTTCGATGGTCACGGCCGTGGCCGACCGGAGAATGACGAGAAGGGCCGTGATGATGGGCCCCATTTCACGGATGACCAGCACCACCGTGACCTTGCCCAGGTCCACGTCACCCGACAGCTTGGTGAACTGGACGATCAGCATCACGCCCACCATCAGGGCCAGGGGGATGATCATGGGCAAAGCCTGGACCGCGGTGAAATAGATCTGTTCGATGACCGCCTTCCGGATCAGGGCCCGTCCTTCCGCAGGACGGGTAATGAAAATGGCCGACAGCCGGTAGGTAAAGGCGAAGATATCCAGCAGATGATTGATGAACGCCAGTGTTTTTCGGCCGATGTATCCCGCAATCAGTTTCATAGGATGAAAGACGTCAGACATGATGGTGGCGGTGTTTGAATACCCATTTTCTACCTCTTTTGGGTCAGTGTACTTGAAATGACTGAACAAATCAAAAACTATTTCCCCGGGTTTCGCTGGAAAAAATCAGGTGTGTTTTTTTTGATTCGATGATACCTAAACCCTCAGGTTTTGGGAAACAGCGGGTCTGTTTGACCCTGAGGCGACTGGTGATGAGACATTTTTTTCGACGAATCGGCCCCGCGGCCCTTTTTGCATCCGTCCTGACGGCGCTGATGATCCATGCCGCAGATGCGGTGGTGCCGGCCGATACGGATCCGTTTGCCCAGGCCCGGGCACTTTCGGCTTCGGGCCGGTATTCCGAGGCCGCAGTTTGTTATCAGGCGTTGGTCGACACCGCAACCGATCCCGACATCCGGGCAGGGGCTTTGTATTTTGCCGGATTGGTGTACGCCGACGGTCTTGATCAGGCCGAGCGGGGTCTGGCCTGTCTGAATGAGATTGTCACGACCTGGCCCGACGGCCGATGGGCTCCGGACGCCCTGTTCGACACAGGCCGCCTGCTCTACCGGATGGAACGCTACGACGAGGCCCGGACTGCCTTTCAAACCTATGTCCGGCGTTACCCCGACGCCATGCGGCGACCCTCGGCCCAGGCCTGGGCCGATCGTTCGGCCGAACGGCCGTCGGATCGGCCGGTCACCGCTCCGGCCCTTCCGGTTCTCGGCGTCCTGTCTCCGACCCTGCGGGTGCTGCTGATCCGGAACATCGGCCGGGTGATCGTGACCGCCCCGTCGACATGGACGGCAAGCGACAGCCGCAGCGGTAAGGTGATCGAAGAGGGCCGGGGAGACTGTGTGATGACCCGTCACGGGGACCGTTTGGTGCTCAACGGCCGGTCCATCGGCGTGACCGCCTGCCGGATCACCGCCGAAGACGGCACGCTTGCCGTGGACGGCCGGCGATACCGCGGCCGGATTCAGGTGCTGGTCCGGTCTTCGGGGCTGATGGTCGTCAATGATCTTCATGTCGAAGACTATCTGTACGGCGTGGTCCCCCGGGAAATGTCCTTTCTCTGGCATCCGGAAGCCCTGATGGCCCAGGCCGTGGCCTCACGGACCTATGCCCTTTATATCCGGGACAAGCAACGCCTGGCCGGCAGCGATTACGATCTGGAAGCCACCACGGCGTCCCAGGTTTACGGGGGCCTGGAAGCCGAAAAAGACCAGACCCGTCAGGCCGTGGACCGCACCCGGGGGCGGGTGTTGACCTTTCAGGGAAAACTGATCATCGCCTATTTTCATGCCAACAGCGGGGGGACGACCGAAAGCGCCCTCCATGTCTGGGGGGTGGACATCCCTTATCTGAAAGGCGTATCCGATGAATTCAGCAGCCTTCTTCCCGACTATGCCTGGGAGTATCGGCTGACGCTTGCCGAGATGACGAGCCTCTTTCGATCCGTGGTGCCCGGTTTGGGTCTGATCCGGACGATCCGACCGGGGAAACGGTCTGCGTCCGGGCGGATTCTTTCGTTTACCCTGGTCTGGGACGGGGGACAAAAGGTTCTGCCCGGAAACCTGTTTCGGTTGACCCTGGGGCCCACCTTGCTGAAAAGCACGCGGTTTGACACGGTTATTGACAAGGGAGCGGTTACATTCACGGGGTCGGGGTACGGTCACGGGGTCGGCATGAGTCAATGGGGAGCCCATCGCATGGCCCAGGCCGGGTACGGCTGTGAGGCGATTCTCACCCACTACTACACGGGTGTTTCACTGATGCAGATCGGCTACCGCTGAGCAAGATACCCTCAGGCGGTCCGGTTCAAAGGCTTTTCATTCCGGGCAGGCATGGTATAATAAAGAACTTTTCAAATTATTCGTCAAGCGGGGATGGGATGAAACGAGTGTGTGTGTGTGCGGCCATTCTGGTTTTTAGCCTGATGGCGGGTCCGGCAGGCGCGACGGATCAGGGATTCAGCCTGATCGAGGTGCGTGATCAGGCTGAGATCGACTGGTCCCGCCGCCTTGTCCGGGCCCGGGGAACCGCCGGACCCGGCGAGGTGACCGGTGCATCGGTGTTGAACCGTCAGCACCGGCTGGTGGACATGGCCCGGCACCGGGCCGAAACCCGCCTGATGTCCCTCATCGAAGCCCTTCCCCTGGATTCCCGGCAGTCGGCCGGTGCCGTTCTCGCATCGTCCCGGGACAGCCTGGATCAATTGACGGTGATGATCGGTCAGGCCCGGACCGTTCAGAAAGACTATCTGACCGACGGTTCCGTGGAAATGATGATCGAGATGCCCTTTGACGGCGGATTTGCCCAGCTGCTTCTGCCCGGTGAGATCCAGCAGATCCAGCCTTTGAAAACCGTGACGCCGGTCCGCAACCCGTCGTCTCCGGAAAACCCGATTGCCGCGGAGGAGTCCTACACCGGCCTGGTTGTGGACACCCGGGGCCTGACGGTCAGGCCGGTTCTGTCACCGAGGGTGATCGACGAGGGCGGCCAGGAGATTTACGGACCGGCCTATGTCAGCCGTGAACATGCGGTTCAAAGCGGCACGGTGTATTACACCCGAAGCCTCGATGATCCCCTTTTGATCGAGAGAACCGGATCACGGCCGGTGATCGTCACCGGTCTCAAGGTTCAGGGAACCTGTCCTGCGGATGTGATCATCAGCCGGGCCGACGCCTCCAAGCTTCACAGCAGTCCGGCCCTTCTGGGGTTTCTCGGCCGGGGCCGGGTGGCCGTGGTCGTCGACGTGGTGTCTCCCACAACAAAATAGGCCGGAGCCCGGGTGTTGTCCGGGTCCGGCCGTATTGATCACAAACGATGGTACACGGTTTTTTTCTATAGACCGGCCTTGGAGCGGAGGATATCGACTTTGTCGGTGTTTTCCCAGGTGAAACCCACGCCGTCGCTGCGTCCGAAATGACCGTAGGCCGAGGTGGCCCTGTAGATGGGTCGCAAAAGATCCAGGGTCTGGATGATGGCCGCCGGTCTCAGGTCGAACACTTCCCGGACGATGGCTTCGATTCTCTCTTCGGGAATGGTGTGGGTGCCGAAGGTGTCCACCAGGATGGACACCGGTTCCGGATAGCCGATGGCATAGGCCACCTGAACTTCACACTCGTAAGCCAGACCGGCGGCCACGATGTTCTTGGCCACATAGCGTCCCATGTAGGAGGCGCTGCGGTCCACCTTGGACGGATCCTTGCCTGAAAAACACCCGCCTCCGTGGCTTCCGTGCCCGCCGTAGGTGTCCACGATGATCTTCCGGCCGGTCAGGCCGCAATCCCCCATGGGCCCCCCCACGACAAACCGTCCGGTGGGGTTGATCAGGAACTTGGTTTTTTCATCGAGCATGGCGGCGGGAAGGGCCTTTCGGACCACTTCCTCGATGATCCCTTCCTTGAGGGTCTGATAGGAGACCTCCGGGGTGTGCTGGCTGGAAACGACCACCGTGTCCACCCGTTTGGCCTTTTTGTTTTCGTATTCGATGGTCACCTGGGCCTTGCCGTCGGGGCGAAGGAAGGAGAGGGTCTTGTCCTTGCGGACATCGGACAGGCGTTTGGTCAGCTTGTGGGAGAAAATGGCCGTCATGGGCATCAGCTCCGGTGTTTCGTTGATGGCGTAACCGAACATCAGTCCCTGGTCGCCGGCGCCCTGGTCCATGTACAGGCCCTCGCCCACGTTGACGCCCTGGGCGATATCCTGGGACTGGTGGTCGATGCTGGTGATCACCGAACAGGTCTGCCAGTCGAATCCCATATCCGATGAATCGTAACCAATGTCCTTGATGGTCTGGCGGACGATCTGGGGCATTTCCACGTAGCACGAGGTGGTGATCTCCCCGGCGATAAAGGCCAGCCCGGTCGTGACCAGGGTCTCGCAGGCCACGCGGCAGGCCTTGTCCTGGGCCATGATGGCATCGAGAATTGAATCGGAAATGGCGTCGGCCACCTTGTCGGGGTGCCCTTCCGTGACGGACTCGGACGTGAAAAAGTAATTTGAAGCCATGGTCAACTCCTTGTCGAACAAAAAATGGGGGTTATGAATAAATGATAAGACAGTTTCGAATCATCAGGGTTCCAGGATCATGTTATCGATCAGTCGGGTGTTTCCCACCTTGACGGCCATGGCAAACAGGGCCGGTCCCTCGATCCGGGACACGGACTCAAGGGTCGCCGGGTCACAGATCGTGAGGTAGTCGATGGCGGTTTCCGGATGGGAGACGATGATTTCCGTTGAAGAACGGGTAATTGTCGCCGACTCACGCTCACCGTCCATAACAAGTTTTTTCGCATTTTGCAAAGCCTTATACAAACACAGGGCCGAGCGCCTCTGTCCGGCGGTCAGGTAAGAGTTGCGGGAGCTCATGGCCAGGCCGTCCTCCTCCCGCACGATGGGAGCCCCCACGATCTCGATGTCCATGTTAAGGTCCAGGACCATCCTACGGATCACGGCCAGCTGCTGGAAGTCCTTTTCCCCGAAAATCGCCGTATGGGGCATGACGATGTTGAACAGCTTGGTGACCACCGTGGCCACGCCGCGGAAATGCGTGGGCCGGGACAGGCCGCACAGGAAATGGGGCAGGGTGTCCAGGGTCACATAGGTTTGATAGTGTTCGGGATACATCTGTTCGGGCGTGGGAAGAAAGACGGCGTCGACCCCCCGTTCTTCCGCCATGGCCAGATCCCGCGCAACGCTTTTCGGATACGCGTCCAGATCTTCGCCCGGGGCGAACTGGGTGGGGTTCACGAAAATGCTGAGCACCAGGTCGTTGGCCCGGTTGCGTCCGGCATCGAGCAGCGACATGTGGCCCTGGTGCAGAAAACCCATGGTGGGGACGAAGGCGATGGTTTTGCCTTCGTTGCGGATCCTTCGGGACCGGGCCTGCATGTCCGCGACGGTTTTTACAATATCCATTCGGATGCCTCCCCTGGTGCACGGCCGAGTTCGGCCATGGTCATGGTTCGTTGATCAGTGTTGAGGGAATCGTCATCAAGGCTCTCATCGCCCAGGACGGTGAGGTCTGTCAGATTGAACTCCGCCTTTAATACATGAAGATTTTGGTTTTTTAAACCCCTGAGTTTGGAAATGTTTTTCGGGTGGACAAAAAAAACCGGGGCCCGGTTGGCCGGGGACGTCCGGGTGCCGAGCAGGGCCCGGGCCAGATCCAGGAAGACCGCCGAGGCCACCAGGTGACCGAAGGCCGGATGATAGGGCCCGGCCAGGCGGTCCTCATCCCGGTCCAGGCCTTCGGTGGCCTGGAGTCCCATGCGGATCACCGGAATACCGCGGGATCGAAACAACAGATACAGCTCTTTGACGAGGGACACGCTTTCATCAAGGGACAGGGGACGGTAGTCCCCGCTGCGGTAGAGCGTCGCAAGAGGGCTGTGCCGAAGCACCAGGGTGGGGTAGATGCGGACAAAATCCGGTGCCAGATCCGCCATGCGCCGGGCTCCGGCCAGGCAGGCGGTCCGATCGTCGCCGGGCAGGCCCACCATCAGCTGAAGGCCGATTTCCTTGTTTCGGCTCCGGAGCAAGGCCACGGCCCTTTCGGTGTCTTCGGCCGTATGGCCCCGTCGTGACCGGGCAAGCACCCCGTCATCCATGGACTGAACACCCAGCTCCACGGTGTTCAGCGGAACGTCTGCCAGACGGTCCAGCGTTTCTTCGGTGACGGTGTCCGGCCGGGTTGAACACCGAAGGCTGTGGACCAGCCCGCGGTCCACATAGTCTTGGGCCAGATCGGTCAGAAGCCGGATAAGGTCCGGCGACAGTCCGAGGAAGGTCCCGCCGTAAAAGGAAATCTGGACCTGTCCGCGTCGGTCGCTTCGGTAGCCCAGATACCGGTCGATGAAGGCCCGGATACGGCGGGGATCGGTGTTGCCGTCCGCACCGGTGATCACCGTCTGGTTGCAGAACACGCATTGGTGGGGGCACCCCTTGTGGGGAATGAACACCGGGATGATGAAGGGCCTGGGGGCGGTCATGGTTCGTTCACGGGGTGCGTCAGCTCAAGGGGAGATCGGAATCGGTCTGGAGAACGGAAAGGGCGTTGGCCGCGGCGTCCTGCTCCGCCGCCTTTTTGCTTTTCCCCGTTCCGCAGGTGGACAGATCGTTGATGGTCAGAAGGACCTGAAAGGTTTTGTCGTGGTCCGGTCCGCTTTCATGGATCACCTTGTAGCGGGGCATGGCTTTGAGGTGAACCTGGGAAAATTCCTGAAGGCGGCTTTTGGCGTCATGGTTGATCGACGGGGTGTCCGACGAATCGATCAGGTCAACGAAGGTGTCTTCGATGAACCGATAGGCCCGGTCGAAACCGCTGTCCAGGAACACGGCTGCGATCAGGGCCTCGAACACATCGGAAAGAATCGAATTTTTTTCCCGGCCGTTGGTCAGGTCCTCCCCCTTGCCCAGTTTGATTTCAGGCCCCAGTTTGATGTCACGGGCCAGTTCGGCCAGTTGGGTCTCGTTGACCAGATTGGAGCGCATGCGGGACAGGTCCCCCTCATGCAGTTCGGGGTAACGGCGCATCAGAAGGTGTCCGATGACCAGATTCAGTACCGCGTCACCCAAAAATTCAAGCCGCTCGTTGTCCTTGAGGTCGGGGTCCGACTGTTCGTTGACGTAGGAGCTGTGCCGCAGGGCCTGCTCAAGGATCGACGGGTCCCTGAAGCGGTAGTTGATGGTCGTTTCAAAATCCCGGTTGTCTGAGTCCACGTCTTCCATGCCGTCACACCTGAGGATGCCCGCTGCGGGCGTCCAGTCGATTCATGATCTCCAGATAGGCGTGAAAAGGCACCCGCAGTGAGCCTTTCCCCGATCCCATCCGGATCTCGGGTTTAAATGCGCCGTGAAAATCCGAGCCGCCCGTGGCGATCAAGCCCAGTTCCCTGGAAAGGGCAATGTACGCGCGGGTCAACGCCGGGGTATGGTCGGGGTAATACGCCTCCAGCCCCTCGAGACCTAAGGGGATCATGGTCCGCAACAGACCCTCGAGGGTCGCAAGGTCCATGCCCAGGCTGACCGGATGGGCAAGGACGGCGATCCCGCCGGCCCGGGTGATCGCGCACAGGGCCTCGGCGCAAGCGATCCGGGCCTTGTCCACAAAGGCGGGCCTGCCTTCGGACAGATAACGGTCAAAGGCCTCGTCGATATCGGCCGCATAGCCCTTTCGCATCATGGCCCGGGCGATGTGGGGGCGGCCGACGGCCCCGTCAGCGGCGTCGTTATATACCTCGTCCGGGGACAGATCCATTCCGAGGTCGGCCAGCCGGGAGAGTATTTTGGGGTTGCGTTCGTGACGGGCCGTTCGGAGTGTTTCGAGTGTCGCGTTCAGATCGGGGTCGTCGAGCCGGAAGCCGTAACCGAGAAGATGAAAACTGCCCGGATCGGCAAAGGGCTCCGGAGGATGGGCGCTGATTTCGACGCCGGGTAAGACATGCAAATCCTTCGGCTCCGCAGGCGTCAGAGCGGCCCGGATGCCGTCGATGGTGTCGTGATCGGTGATCGAAACGGCTTTCAGCCCCAGTGCCCGGGCCTGGTCAAGAATGGCCCGGGGTGTCAGGGAGCCGTCGGAGGCTGTGGAGTGTATGTGAAGATCTACGGTCACATGCTAGATTCCCAGCGCTTTTTCCATGGCTTCTTCTTTGGTTTTGCATTCGATGCACTGGGTGGTCACGGGCCTGGCTTTCAGACGCTCCACCGATATTTCTTCCTCGCAGGTTTCACAGATACCGAAGGATCCGTTTTCAATCCGGTCCAGAGCGGCTTTGATTTTGTTGATCAGTTTGTGCTCCCGGTCCCGGATGCGAAGCATGAAGTTTCTGTTTGCCTCATGGGAAGCACGGTCGGTCGGATCCGGAAAATTCTCTTTCTGGGAAGTCATACCGGTTACGGTATTGTCCGCCTGTTCGAGAAGATCGCTCAGTCGACCGGTCAAAAACTCTTTAAAATAATCAAGTGTTTCCTGATCCATACTCAAACCCCTCACGAGTAAGTTTTTTACAACACAACGTGCTGTGCCGTACAGTGTAAACACAGTTTGTCATGGTTGTAAAGCAATAATAATAATGATGCAGCCGAACCTTTTTTGAGAAGTGTATCAATAAAAACAAGTCGTTACTCGATGTCTCCCGGTTGGGCGAAACAGGCGGCGTCATCGTCTGCTCCCGGCGAACGCCGGGCATGGTGAATCCCCGTCATATGATTGACTGTGCTGCGTGTGCTGAGGCGAAACCTGTTGTGACGGGCGATTCCGATAGCGTCCATCCTTGCCGCGATGGGCCATTGCTTTTACAGCATGGTTTTCAAAGAGGTCCGACAAATGAAATGGCATTAAATAACATCTTTGAAAAAAAGTTCAAGACTTTTCATGTCGCCGACCGTATATAGTTGACCCTGAAAATTGTCGGGCAGGATCTTTTTCATCAGGCCTGAAAGAACATTGCCGGGGCCGACTTCCACAAAGGTCGTGACGCCACGCTCGATGAGGCTTTGCATGGAATCATACCAGCGAACCGGGCGGCACAGCTGGTCGCGCATGATCTGCCGGATGCCGTCGGGGTCCCGGCATTCATCGGCCGTCACGTTGAACAGCATGCCCCGTTCGGGGGCCGAAACCGCCACGGCCTGGAGCAGGGATCCGAATTCCTCTTCGGCCCCCCGGATCAGGGGGCTGTGCCAGGCGCCGCTGACCTTCAGGGGGATGGCCCGGCCGCGCCGGGCCTTGATTTCGGCTCCGGCCTCTGCGACGGATGCGGGGTCGCCGCTGATCACGATCTGGGTCTCACTGTTGTGGTTGGCGACGGTCAGCGCCCGTGGGAAGGTCAGGTGTGCGTCGATCTGACGGACGATCTCGTCCACCGCCTCGATGGAAAGTCCCATGACCGCGCTCATGGCTCCCTCAAAGCGCAGCGATTCGCGATGCATCAGGGTGCCGCGGCGGTGAACCAGGGTAAGGGCCGATTCCGGAGTGATCACGCCCGCACAGGTCAGGGCGGCAAATTCCCCGAGGCTGTGGCCGGCCGTCCAGGACGGCGCGATGCCTTCCCGGGTGATCACCCGGAGCAGAGACAGGTTGATAGCCGTCAGGGCGGGCTGGAGCACGGCGGTCCGGGTCAGGTCCTCCATGGGACCGTTGAAGCAGAGCCGGGTCAGCCGGGTCTTGCAAATGTCTTCGGCCATGTCGAAAATCTCACGGACATCCGCGTATTCCTGATACAGATCAAGGCCCATGCCCACAATCTGGGAGCCCTGGCCGGGAAACAGAAACGCCGTTTGGTTCACATTGTCCTCCTTTGATTGAGATGCGGAAAAAGGGTCGTGTCAGTCGGTGTTGTCCAGATGGAACAGGGTTCGGACCAGACTGAGGTACACCGATTCATCCCGGTGGGATCCGCTGTTTTTCAGAAACTGAATGGGGTCATGCAGAATTTTGTTGATCAGGGCCTCGGTCATCCGGGCCAGGGCCTGTTTGTCTTTGTCATCCAAATGCTTGAGCGAGGTGGAAAGGGTCTTGTCCAGTTCCATGTCGGCCATGGCGCCGAGTTTTGCGCGGAGATCGACGATGGTGGGCACCACGTGAAGCCCCTCCATCCACTGCCCGAACCGGATCACCGCTTCGTCGACGATGCGGTCGGCCTTGAGGGCCTCCCGGTTTCTGGCTTCGAGGTTCCCGTCGATGACGCCTTTGAGGTCGTCGATGTCGTACACATAACAGTTGTCGAGGGTGTTGATGGCCGGGTCGATGTCCCGGGGAACGGCAATGTCGATCAGGAACAGGGAGCGACTTCTGCGGCTGCGGACCACGTTTTTGACCTGGTCCCGGGTGATGACCGTGGTGGGTGATCCGGTGGAGCTGATGATGATGTCCACCGTTTCTAAGGCCGAGGGGATTTCCTCGAAGCGCAGGGCCGTCCCGGAAAAGCGCCGGGCCAGTTCCAGGCCCCGCTCGAAGGTGCGGTTGGCCACGAAGATATCGCCGGCCCGGTGACGGATCAGGTGTTCCACGGCCAGTTCGGCCATTTCTCCGGCGCCCACCAGAAGCACCTTCCGGCCGTCCAGGTCCCCGAAGATTTTCCGGGCCAGTTCGATGGCGGCGTAACTGATGGACACGGCGCTGTCCCCGATGCCGGTTTCGGTGCGGACCCGTTTGGCCACATTGAAGGCCCGGTGGAACAGGCGGTTCAGAATCACGCCCGAGGCTTTTTTCCTGACGGTGAGTCGGAAGGCCTCCTTGATCTGACCGAGAATCTGGGGCTCGCCGACGACCATGGAATCCAGGCTGGCGGCCACCCGGAAGATGTGGCGGACCGCTTCACGTCCGTGGTGGACATACAAATTCTTTTCAAAGGTTTCCAAGGGGACGCCCTTGACGTCGGCGATGTGCTGTTTGGCCGTCGTTGCCGCCGCTTCCGTGTTTTCGGCGGTCATGATCACTTCCACGCGGTTGCAGGTTGAAAAAAGCAGGACCTCGCGGATGCCCGGCTTCATCTTGAGGGCCTCGATGGCCGCAGCGCTTTCCTCGGCGGAAAAGGCCAGCTGCTCCCGGATTTCAACGGGGGCGGTGATGTGATTCAAACCTGTCAGAACGATATCGAGCATAGCGTTTACGTTGATTACCTTATGGTCACGGCCGGGGCGGACGAAACTGGGTGAAGACGCCGTGGTGACCGTCCATCAGAATGTTGACCCCCAAAAAGCTGAACATCAGGACGGCAAAGGCGACGACGGCCAGAACGGCGGCACGGCGGCCGCGCCATCCCACCGCGATCCGTTCGTGAACCAGCGCCGCGTAAATCAGCCAGGAAATGCCCGACCAGATTTCCTTGGGGTCCCATCCTGCAAACCGGTGCCAGACCAGTTTGGCATAGATCAGTCCTACGATCAGCCCCAGGGTGAACACGGAAAAGCCCACCACCACACAGGCGTAGCCCACGGCGTCCAGAAGCTCCAGGGAGGGCAGTCGCGAATAAAAAAAGCCCCGTTTCTTGGATTTGATGGCCCTTTCCTGGATCAGGTAAAGGATACCGGCTCCGCAGGCCATGGCCAGGCAGCCCTCGCCGACGAACACGGTGATCACGTGGATCACCAGCCAGGCGCTTTTGAACACGTCCGCCGCATGCTCCGTGATTTCGGGGAATTTGAGCGATACGATAAAGACAAAGGCCACCAGCGGCGCCGCATAGACGCCCATGACCTTGATACGGTAACGAAACCGGAGCCACAGATAGGCCGCGGCACTGGACCAGGAGGCCAACGACAGGGTCAGCCGCAGGTTGTAGACCGGAAGGTAGCCGTGCCCCAGAACATCGATGAGAAACAGGAGGGTGTGCGCCCCGAGGCCTGCGGCCAGAAAACCCAGGCCGACTTTCTGGAGGGGATCTTTCTGGAGAAACAGATAGATGACGTAAAATATCGAGCTTGTCACATACAAGGCCGCGGTCAGACCGCTCAACACGTCCAGGGTCATAATGTATCCTCGTGATCGACAAGGCCGTCGAATCCGGGGCCCAGCACACGGCCCAACAGGCTCCGGACGGCGTCCGCATCACCGGTTTTCAGGTTGTCCAGAAGCCCCCCGTCGATCAGTCGCTCAAACAGAACCTTGTGCCCCCGGGGGTCGTGGCGGTCCGTCAGCAGTTTTTTCCGAATCCGGCCCATCAGAGCAAGAAACACGGCGTATTCCTCTCCGAACTGCCGTTCCAGATCCCGGCGCAGCTTTTTGGCAAAGGCCGGACTGGCGCCGCCGGTGGACACGGCAAGGGTCAAATCCCCCCGGCTGACCACCGAGGGGACGATAAACGACGAGGCATCGGGAATATCGGCCACGTTGCACAGCACCCCTTTTATTTCGGCGTCGGCGGCGATGCGCCGGTTCAGGTCCCGGTCATTGGTGGCGCAGAACACCAGCAGGATTCCGTCAAGGTCGTCCGACGTGTAGGGCCGGCTGATCAGCGTTACCTGTCCTGCACGGACCAGTTCCGCAAGCTCCTCCGTGGTGTCCGGACTGAGTACGGTCACCCGGGCGCCGCAGCGGATCAGGGTCGTCGCCTTGCGGGTTCCCACCGCCCCGCCTCCGATGATCAGGCAGGGCCGGTTCCGGATCGTCAGGAATATGGGGTAATGGTTCATGCTCACCCTTGCCGGCGTCGAAAAACGTCCGATTTAGCGCTAAAGCTTCACTTCGTGTCTGCGTTGCGTGTCATCCGACGTCGAACCGCATCAGGTCCTCGGCCGCAAACAGCTTTCCATCATATGTTTTGCGGCATGCTTTTGCAATATCTGTTTTGTCGCATTCGGGATAAAAATGAGTGAGGACAAGGACTTTGACCCCGGCCCGCCGGGCGATGTCGCCGGCCAGGGAGGGCGTCAGGTGACCGTCCGTCTTCAGATGATCCGGACAGGCGGACTCGCAGACAAAGAGGTCGGCATTCCGGGCCAGGTCGATCAGGCTTTCGCAGTGATCGGTGTCGCCGGAATATACCGTCACGCGGCCCTTGCGTTCCACGCGGAAGGCCAGGCTTTCGGCGTTGTGACGGACCGGAGCGGTTCGAATGACGAGGTCGAAGGCCGTGATCCGGTCCGGACCCGCGCCCCCCAGTTCCACCAGGCTCATGCGCTGGGGACCCAAATCGATCCAACGGCCGAACACCTGTTTGAGGGCCTTGAAAAAGTCGGTGAATCCCGGACCGCCGATCAGGGTCAGATGATGGCCGTCCCGGTGAAGGGCGGGGTTTCTGAGGGCAAACAGAAACGAGGCCAGTTCGCCGCTGTGGTCCGGATGAAAATGGCTGAGACACAGGTGGGTGATGTCCTCGAGCCGGGTCCGGTTTTCCAGGAGCCGGCGAATGGTTCCGGCCCCCACATCGAACAAAAGGGTGGCGGCGCCCGCCTCGACGAGCAGTGAACAGGCGCTTCGCCGGAGGGACGGCACGCCGGTGCCCGAACCCAGAATGGTGACACGCATCAGGTGGTCGTTCATGGTCCTCCCGCACAGGTTCCGGGGGTCAACGCGGTATCCGCGTCGGGGGTTGGGGGTTTTTCCCATACAAATGAGACGGTGTCCCTATAGACAGGACCCCGTCTGATTTCTTATATAACGTCCATCCCCCCCTCCTCGGGTATTATGTTCATAATACCCGGAAAAGAACGTTCGAGTCATGAAAAAAGCTTACCTCAGTTTCTCTTCTCAGGCGGCCTTCGGGCCGCCCAGCTTTTTTAGGGGGCCGTGATCCAGTGATGGGCAAGATCCCCTCCCCGGAGGCTTTCATACAGCGCGATGCCCACCGCGGTGGACAGATTCAGGCAGCGGATCTCCCCGGTGATGGGGATGTGGTAGGTCCGGCCGGGGAAGCGTTCGATCACCGTGTCCGGGAGTCCCCGGGTTTCCGACCCGAACACCAGGAACATCCGCCTGGGGCGGGGCATGTCCCGGAAGGATCGGGAACCGCCTTTGGCAAACAGGGCGAGTTCATCATCCCGGGGAGCAAGGGCCTCTATGAAGGCGTCCATGTGGTCCCAGACCGACAGCCGGACCCGGTCCCAGTAATCCAGGCCCGCCCGTTTGACCTGACGGTCGTCCAGGGAAAAGCCCAGAGGCCGGATCAGGTGCAGAAAGGCCCCAGTCCCCAGGCAGGTACGCCCGATGTTGCCCGTGTTCCAGTGCACCTCCGGTGCCACCAGCACCACATGCCGCTCGATCCTATCCGTTTTGCCGGTCACGTCATCACCCATGGTATTATCTTCCTTCCGACCGTTTCCGACTGATTCGTATCACAAAAAATCCCTGTTTCATATTGACTTATCATCATGAAGGGGATTAGGTTTTCAGTGATGAATCCATAAACACGTCATCGAATCCGATACGGGGGGATCGTCGGGGTCTCCCGCACAGCCGGTCTGTTTACGTTTACCCCAGAGAGGTCAGGATGATCATCGATTTTCACACCCATATTTTTCAGAAAGAGGTTATCGAGCGTCGGGACATGTTTTTCCAGGGTGAACCGGCCTTCAAGCTTCTGTACGACTCACCCAAGGCTAGGATTGTCGACGCCGACGACCTGATTCGCGTGATGGACGAGGACGGGGTTGACCGGTCCGTGGTGTTCGGTTTTCCCTGGGTCAATCCCGACACCTTCAAGCGGAACAACGACTGCATCGCCGAGGCCGTGGCCCGGTACCCGGACCGGCTGATCGGCATGGGCTGCTTTGACCTGAACAGCCCCGAGGCGGGAAAGGAGACCGAACGCTGTCTGGCCGCCGGTCTGTCCGGCATCGGGGAGCTGGCCTTTTACGAATCCGGCATCGATGCGGCGGCCCTTGAAAAAATGGTGCCGGTCATGGCGCTGTGTCGGGAAAAAGGGCTGCCGGTCTTAATTCACACCAACGAACCCGTGGGACACATGTATCCGGGAAAAACCCCCATCACCCTCTCCCAGATCTACAACCTGGCCGCGGCCTTTCCGGATAACCTGATCGTCCTGGCCCACTGGGGCGGGGGAATCTTTTTTTTCAACCGGCTCAAGCGCGAGGCCAAAGAGGTGCTGAAAAACGTGTATTACGACACGGCGGCCTCGCCCTTTCTCTACGACCTGGACATCTACCGGGCGGCCGTCGATCTGGCGGGCCTCGACAAAATCCTGATGGGCAGTGACTATCCCCTGCTGAAGCCCTCCCGGTACATCCGGGACATCGACGCCTCCGGCGTCACAGCCGATCAAAAGGCCGCCATCATCGGCGGCAACGCGGCCCGGATTCTGGGACTGTCCTGACACGATCTGGGGGGACGGGGCCATCACGGAACCGAACCCACACCGACCACCGTTTGACCGGAGACACGTATTCATGCAGACCAACAAGCCCCTTGTCTTTTTTCGTCACGCCGCCCCTTGGGTGATTCTTATGATCCTGACGGGCCTCATCACGGCCTGCGGTTCAAAGCAGACGGCACCGAGCCCCTCGGCCTTTCTCGAACGCAGTAAATACGCCCGATACGACGAAGCGCAGAGCGTTGCCGAGCCGGAACCGATCCCGGCCCCGTCGGACACGAACCTATCGCTTGAACCGTCGAAGGCCGCAGCGCGGAAGGTTCATTACAACGGCTATGCCCGCATGCGGTCCCCCCGGCCCGACGCACTCATCGATCAGGCCCGGGAACGGGTGGTCGCATCCGGGGGGTATGTGGAGCGGATCAGTGAGGGCAACGCCGTGTTCCGTGTGCCGGTTCGGTCGTTTCAGACGGTGTTCAACGCCATCCTTGCCCTGGGTGAGGTACAGGCCCGGCATGTTTCAGCCCGGGACGTGACCGACGCCTACACCGATATGACGCTGCAGCTTTCCATTGCCAAGGCCGCACGAAACCGGTATCTCGAACTCTTGAATCAGGCCGCGGACGAAGAGGAAAAGCTTTCCCTTCTCAATGAGATCGCCCGTCTGAACGAACGGATCGAAGCCATGGAACGCCGCCTGAAAACCCTTACGACCCTGGCCGATTTTTCCCGGATCAGCCTGGATGTGACCGGGATCGACATGGGGCTTTCTTCCGGAGACACGGAGGATGTTTTCGAATTCAGGTGGATCCACTCCCTGTCTCCCTTTTCACGGGCCTGCCTGGAAAGCGGTCGGACCCTTTCCTTTGAAACCCCGGCGGGCATGGTGGCCCTGGGCGGGCCGGCCTGGATCACGGAAAGCGCCGAGGGGGTGGTGCTAAGCGCCCACCGGCGGGACAACCGGCCCTCGGGGGACACGGCGTTCTGGGTGAGGGCCGTGGCGAACCGGCTGGAAAAAGGCTTTGCCTCCATGACGGAGAAAACGGCGGGGGACTTTACCCTGCTGCGCATGGAAAGCCTTTCCGAGCCGTCCTATGTCTACGTCGTGGGACTACGGGCCGCGGACAAAACCCTCCAGGTGATCGAAATCTACTATCCCGACGAAGATCTTGAAACGCGCCATGGGGCGGCCATTCTGGACACCCTCGTCACGGGCGTGAAATAAAACGATCAAAGGACATGATTATGACTCGGCATCGACAGACATCCAACCCGCGCCGGCCATCAGGGTTTCGGGCCGGGGTGCTGCTTCTTTTCACCCTCGCCCTTGTTCCCGTCCCGTCCCAGGGGGCTCCGGCCCTGTTTGAATCAACCGCCCTGACCCTTTCGGTCAGTGACCCCGACCGGGCCGCCGCCGATCTGATCGGAAAGGCCGAGGCCCTTGGGGGGTATTTTACCGAACTGTCGGACCAGGCGGTGACGGTGAGGATTCCCTCGGCCCTCAGTCCGGCCTTTGTCTCTTACTGCAACACCCTGGGGATCCTTGTCGAGCGACGGCTGGAGACCCGGGGGTATGACGAGGCCCTGGATCAGGCCCGCACGAGTCTTGCGGCCAAACAGGATATCCTGAACAGGTACCTGGCCGTACTGAAGGCGTCGAAACGGAAAACCATCGTCGGGGTCGAGCGGGCCGTGATGGAGGTGGTCGGCGACATCGAACGCCTCAAAGGATCCATCGCCTTCATGGAGCACGAGCTGGCCTTCGCCCGGGTGACGGTGAGTTTCCGGTTCACGGACCGATCGGTTCCGGCCTTTTCCGGCCGATCCTCCTTTCCCTGGCTGAACACCCTTTCCCTGGCCACCCTGATCGAGGAGTTCACCGATGAAAAATAAACGCCCCGTCCTGCTTCTGCTGTTCACCGCCCTTGTTTTGGCACTTGCCGGATGCCGGAGCCTGCCGTTGGCGGCCCCGTCAGGTTTTGCCGCCTACGAGGGCTCGTTTCCCTTTCGGGCCGTCAGTCCCGACGGGGTGATGTACCGGGTGAGAACCGAAGACAACACGCCCTTTGCCGAATTGACGTTCTGGAAAACGGCCCTTCGGAAACACATGACCGATTCGGGGTACCGTGTTATCGCCGATGCGGATCTGACGACCAAAACCCTGCCCGGTTATCAGCTTGAACTGGCCGCCCCGATGGGCGATCGGGATTTCACCTATCTGATCACCCTGTTTGTCGACGGCGACACGCTGATTATCGCCGAAGCCGCCGGGGACATGGCCCTCTTCAAACAGCACCGGAGTGCCGTCGACGCGGCAGTCATCGCATTGGGAACACGGGAGGACCGATGAAGATCGCCATTTACGGTGCAGGATCTTTGGGAACGGTTTTAGGGGCCTTTCTCGCCCGCGGCGGGATGGACGTGGATCTGATCAACCGCAACAGGGCGCATGTGGACGGGTTGAAAACCCAAGGCGCCCGGATTGTCGGCACGGTCCGCATGACCGTGCCGGTTTCGGCCCTTCTGCCCGATGAAATGACCGGGCGCTATGACCTGATCTTTTTGATGACCAAGCAGATGGACAATCCGGCGGTGGTGGCGGGCCTGAAACAGCACCTGAAAGACGACGGCGTGATCTGCACCTTTCAAAACGGTCTGCCTGAACGGTCCGTGGCCGACATCATCGGCGAGGACAGAACCTTCGGATGCGCCACCTCCTGGGGCGCCACCCTGATCGGCGGCGGCGTCTGCGAGCTGACCTCGGCCCCGGAAAGTCTGACCTTCGGCCTGGGGGCGATGAACCCCAAACGGACGGACAGACTGGCCGACATCAAGCGGGTGCTTGAGCTGATGGGCCCGGTCGAGATCGAGGACAACTTCATCGGCGCCAGGTGGTCCAAGCTTTTGGTCAACTGCTCGTTCAGCGGCATGTCCGCCGTCCTGGGGACCACCTACGGCGGGGTCGCCCGGAACAGAAGGTCCCGACTGTGCGCCCAGCGGATCATCAAGGAGTGCTTCGATACGGCAAAGGGGGCGGGCATCATCCCGGCGCCCATCCAGGGCAAGAACATTGCCGCGCTTCTGGACTATCAGTCGACCGTTAAACGGCTCTTCGTGTTCGCCATCCTCCCGTTTGCCGTCCGCAAACACCGGCGGCTCAAGGCCAGCATGCTTCAGGATCTGGAAAAGGGCAAGCCCTGTGAAATCGATGCGATCAACGGTGTCGTCTGCGCCTATGGCCGGCGGTATGGTGTCCCGACGCCCGTGAACGACCGGGTGGTTTCGGTGATCCGCGACATCGAGGCGGGCCGTCTTTCCCCCTCCTTCGACAACCTTTCCCTGTTCGACGACCTGCTTGACCGTAAATAACCGTTAACGGATCACCCCGCCCAGTCCCAGGGGCAGCATGAAGGTCAGGCCCAGGGCCGGCTTTCGGTCGTCGGTGAGACCCGCAAAGAGGCCCATGTATTTCCAGAAGGGGGCCTTGGTCAACGGATAGATGTTCAGCCTGAAACGCAGGTTTTCCGTGCCGTTGACAATGGCGGACCAGAGCAGGCTGTTGTTTCGGTCATAAAACAGGCCGCCGCTCAGCCGGAACTCGGCCGGGATATCCCGGGACAGGTCCACCCGGGTGGTGGAAAGGCCCGCTCCCCAGGACAGGGCCGTGCACCCATCGATCCGGTGGGACAGGCCGATCAGGTTGTTCATGCCCATGTAGACAAACAGCCGGGGGGCGTCCGTTCCGAACCAGGCCGGCCGGATCACGTAGTTGATCCCGGCGTTCAGGCAGGTTTTCTCATCGATGTCGACCGTCAGAAGGTGGGGCCAGACGGCCGGAGACAGGCGCCTTTGAATGAATCCGGCCACGGTGTCGCTGCTGAACAGAAGGATGCCGATGGGCCTGAAGATCAGCACGTCGGCCACCTCGTCGTCGGCGGTGGTGCTTTTCTTCTCCACCGCCTCCTGAAGGAGTTCGCCGGTCATGGCCAGGGCCGCCGCCCAGAGCTTCGGCGCCGGATAGCCGTGGGCCTTGAGGTATTCGGCATCCTTGCGGAACACCAGGCCGCCGCCAAACAGATGCAGTGCGTAATTGGGCACCATGGCGTAACGGTCCCGGGTCCGCTCTCCGCCCATGGGAAAGAGCTGGCGGTTGACGAAGGCCCGGGTTCCCCCTTCTTCGTCGATGGCGGAAAAAGGATCGCTCAGGTGGTCGATCACCGTGTCCCAGCGCTCATTCATGTCATGGGTGTCGAAGTTTTCACTGAGCTGCACCGTATCGAAGGTGTAGGCGAAAAAAAGGGACAGGGGCGTGTACAGCGCCTCCGACCCGTAAGGCTGTGGCGTGTAAAAAAACCGCTCCATGGCCCCGGCCTGCGAACCTGCCAGAACCACGATCAGAATCCCAAGCCCTATGACTGTGTTTCGTCCCATTCACCTCCCAACACCCCATCGTTGACATTGATTCATCGTGTGTATCCCATGCCACCCATCCAATCAATCGAAATTGATTTCGATTTCGATGGGAACAATGCCAACAGCCTTGAAAAGGTCGAGGACAATCACGGTGATTTTTGGGAAAGTGCGTTAAGCAGGTCGCGTTGAAGAAGGAAATCTGGCGGGCATTAGCACACATCCATGGCTTGAATGGAGGCCGACAGACGATACACTCACACGACCATTCACAATTTCAGCCAGGGTCTCGATTCTGTGGGGACTCTGTAAATCTTCGGGGGCTGTGGCATGAAAAAGCTGATGGTTCTTCTCTGGGTGCTGCTTGTGCCGGCGAGTCTGTACAGCCTGGAGACGGCAGACAGGGTTCTGGTCATCAATCCGATCACCCCTGCCACAAAACAGCGATGATCGGGGCTGTGTTGAAACAAGGGCTTCGTAGATTCCTGCCGCCTGGAATGCCTGAGCCGTATAGTCACTCACGGGTAAGGAGCCCCAATACCTATCCAATCGCATGTATGATCGATAAAATACATGGGCCTCTTCCTGCGGGACAGATTCATGCCGTTCACGGTCACGTTTACGGTCACGAGCACGCGTACGTTCACGATGGCGGACGACGACACGTTTACCGTCGCTGTCAGAGGGTGCAACCGGCGTGGGACGAGCCGGTCGAGCCGGTTTCGGTCTCCCGTGCTCGTGCGCGTGAACATGCACGTGAACGAATGCGACATGCGGTTGCTCTTGTCCCAATACCCCGCCCGCTTGCGGCGGGGTCGTTTATTTAAGCCACGTCGAAACCATTTCGGGATTTTCCTCGACCCATTTTTTTGCTGAGGCCTCGGGTTCCATACCATCCTGGTTCCATACCATGATCTGGCCAATTTCAGCCGTGGTCCAGGCAAACGCATCCAGGAATGCGTACACATCCGGCATGTCCTTTTTAAGGCCTTTTCGGACGATGGTATTGATGGTTTCTTCGGCACCGAAAATACCCTTCGGATCGTTGAGGATTTTCAGGTTCCAGCGACCGAACTTCCAGTGGGGAGCCCATCCTGTGACGACAATCCACTCGTTCTTTTTAATGGCGTTACCGAGCATGGCCGTCATCATCGCTCCGGAACCTTCAAGCAGTTCCATGTCCTTCAGATGATAGGCCGGCATGGCTTGCTCAGCCATTCCCATGATGCCTGCTCCAGGATCGATGCCGATGATTTTGTTACTGAATTTTTTTGCATTGGCATTGAGCTGCTCAATGGAATCAATGGTCACATAGTTGGGCACCACAAGCCCGAGTTTCGCACCGTTGAGATTTGGTCCAAGGTCTTCCACCTTGGCTTTGATTTTGTTCATATAATCCTTGTGGGTGACCGGCAGCCATGCGGTGGTGATGGCATCCACATCGCCGATGGACAGGGCTTGGTACATGGCTGCCGCAGAGACGGACAACAGCTCACAGGGATAGCCCAGTTTTTCTTCAATGATGATCTTGGCGACGTTTGAGCTTGCCGTGGCGCAGGACCATTCAACATAGGCGATTCGAACGGTGGGTTTCTTTTCGGCAAAAGCGTTGCCGGCGAGCATCAGTGTCATTGTCAGGATGATGGCGACGATGAGATGGTTTGATCGTGTCATGGCGTTTTCCTTTTTTATTAGGTCTTAAAGATATGTAAAAGCATATTATTTCCTGGTGTGACCGAGGGATTGCATCAGACGATCCAGAACAATGGCGACGATGACAATGCTCAGGCCCGCTTCAAATCCTTTGCCGGGCTGAAGCCGCTGGATGGCTTTCCAGACTTCACCGCCCAGACCCTTGGCACCGATCATGGCGGCGATGACGACCATGGACAGGGCCAGCATGATCGTCTGGTTGATTCCGGCCATAATCGTGGGCGTGGCAATGGGGATCTGGAGTTTGACCAGCTTCTGCCATTTGTTGGAACCAAAAGAATCGGCTGCTTCGATAAGATCCCGGGGAACCTGACGGATGCCTAAGGCCGTAAGTCTTATGGATGGTGGCATGGCAAAGATCATGGTGGAAAAAATGGCAGCCACCTTTCCGAGACCGAAAAAGGGGATGGCCGGGATCAGATAGACAAAGGCCGGCATGGTCTGCATGAAGTCCAGAATCGGCATCGTGATTTTATTGGCCGTATCGTTCAGTGCCGCAAGGATACCTAAGGGGAAGCCGATGGCGATGGTGATGAGGGTTGCCACACAGACCAGAGCCAGTGTGCTTATCGTTGCGTTCCATAAGCCCATGTTTAGAATGAGTAAAAAACCGATCAGGGTGAACAGGGACAGTCCTTTTTTTCTTGAGATGGCAAAGGTGGTCCCGGTGATCAGGATGATGAACAACCACGGTGGCGGGAGAAGCATGACCTTGATCAAAAGGTTGATGCCTGCTTCCGTAATATGCGAGATGACATTCGTCAGTACGGAAAAATGCTCGACTAAAAAATCAATGATGACTTCTATGGATTGTCCCACAGGAAGTTTCGGTATATCAAACTGCATCAGTTTCCTCCGTGTGAAAGCGCTGAAAGGAGCGTGCCGCGGATGATGACGCCGGTGAATTTGCCTTCATCCGTTACAACGGCAAGGGGGTGGGGGATGTCTTTCATGATATCGACAAGCTCTGAAGCCGGTGTTGTCGGTGAAACGGTTTTGATGTCCCGTCGGATGATCGATTCGATGGAGGTGTCCCCACGTTTGGCCGCCTCTGACGCATCTTCATCGGTTACCATCCCCACAAACGAGTGGTTTTTGGTGATAACGAAAATATACGAAATTCCGGCTTTATCCATTTTTCGGAGCAGAGATTTCGGACCATCCTGGCCCAGCGTCCCGACATCGGTTGTTTTTCGTTTGACCGACTCGGCGGTCAGGACCTTGGTCATGTCCACATCCTCCACAAATTTTTGGACATAGCGTGTGGCCGGGTTGGACAGGATTTCATCCGGCGTTCCGATCTGGACGATGGCGCCGTCTTTCATCAGGATGATGCGATCCCCGAGTTTCAACGCTTCATCGAGATCGTGGCTGATGAATATGATGGTCTTGTTCAATCTGGACTGAAGTTCGATCAGTTCATCCTGCATATCTTTCCGGATCAGGGGATCCAGAGCGCTGAACGCCTCATCCATCAGAAGGATGTCCGGATCGAGGGCAAGCGCACGGGCAAGGCCAACACGCTGTTGCATCCCTCCGCTCAACTGGCTCGGATAGGATGCTTCCCAGCCTTTCAGCCCCACCTGCTCCAGGACTTCCATGGATTTTTCCTGACGGGTCTTTTTGTCCACCCCTTTTATTTCAAGGCCGTATTCGGTGTTCTCTAACACGGTCCGGTGGGGGAACAATGCGAAATTCTGAAAGACCATGCCGAATTTGTTCTGCCTGACCTGGCGAAGCTGTTCCGCGCCCAGGCTCGCAACGTCGATGCCGTCCACAATGATTTTTCCCCGGGTGGGATTGATCAGACGGTTCAGGCATCTTACAAGCGTTGATTTGCCGCTTCCCGAAAGGCCCATGACCACAACGATTTCGCCTTCATTTACCTCGAAGCCGGCATTGTTCACGCCGACCCCGAGACCGGTTTTTTCAAGAATAAAATCTTTGGATTCACCTTTTTCGAGCATGGAAATGGCCCGTGAAGGATTTTTCCCAAATATTTTGAAAAGGTTTTCAACGATTATTTTCGGTTTCATAGCCCTCTGTGTGTTTTAATGGTTTGCCTGACGACATTTGCCCATGAATATCGACCCCGTCGGTTGAAACACCCGCCAGTCAGCCCGCCGGTCAGATAGATAAAAAAACGGATATGCTGAAATTAGTCTGACACGAAGTGATGACGGCAGGATGCGTGCTCTGTCAATGAGGCATATATCTCAGAAAATACATTTTACGTTTATATAATAGATTGTGATATTTATCAAATGGTTTATTCTTTTTTAAAGAATAACCGATATGCTATATTTTAATTACTCAATATGATTCAACTCAAGCGTCATAAAGAGAATGAATATAGGCGGTTCATGATACATGGAAACAGTGTTTGGCGGTTTCCTGTTGTTTTCTGAAAACCGATGGCCTAAACAAGAATCCGCTTGCCCGGATACCGGGGTCTGTGATAGGGCTGCCCTTTTTCATGAGAGACAACGAAGCGGAAAAGACAATGATTCATCTGAACGGCATCAGCAAGCAGCACGGATCCCAGGTTTTGTTCACCAACGCGAGCTTCCAGATCCTTCCCGGCACTTGCACGGGGCTGGTCGGTCCCAACGGGGCGGGGAAGACCACCCTGTTCCGCCTGATCGTGGGCGAGGAGCATCCTGACGCGGGGGAGATCATTTGTGCCAAACAGACCCGCATCGGGTATTTTTCCCAGGATGTGGGGGAGATGTCGGGGCGAAGTGCCTTAGGCGAGGTGATGGCGGCGGCCGGAGAGGTGGTCCGCCTGGGTGAGGCCATTCAGGCCATGGAGGCGGCCATGGCCGAACCCATGGACGACGACGCCATGGCCGATCTTCTCGAACGGTACGGCAACGCCGTGGAGGAATTCGAGCATCGGGGCGGCTATGATCTGGAAAGCCGGGCCCAGGCCATGCTCACCGGTCTGGGCATCGGGCCTGCGGACCATCAGCGGCCCGTGGAGTCCTTCAGCGGCGGCTGGAAAATGCGTATCGCCCTGGCCCGGATTTTGACGGTGATGCCCGATGTGCTGCTGCTCGACGAGCCCACCAACCATCTGGATGTGGAATCCATCGTCTGGCTGGAAAACTGGCTGGCCGGCGAATTCAAGGGAGCCGTGCTGATGACCTGCCACGATCATGATTTCATGAACCGTCTGGCCACCCGGACCGTGGAGGTGGCCAACCGCACCGTGACCGTCTATGGCGGCAATTACGATTTCTACCTGAAAGAGCGGGAAATCCGCCGCGAACAGCTTCTGGCCAGCCACCGTCGCCAGCAGGAAATGCTGGCCAAGGAAGAGGAATTCATCGCACGGTTCGCGGCCCGGGCCTCCCACGCGGCCCAGGTCCAGTCCCGGATCAAGAAGATCGAAAAGATCGAACGCATCGAGATCCCGCCCGAGCAGAAACGCATGGTCTTCCAGTTTGCCGAGCCGCCCCGGTCCGGCGACGACGTCATTGCCATGAACGCGATGGGCAAGACCTGGCCCCGTCCCGACGGCGGCAATACCTCCGTGTTCGGCGGGGTGTCGGGCATGATCCGACGGGGTGAGAAAGTTGCCGTGGTGGGCGTGAACGGGGCGGGGAAATCGACCTTCCTCAAGGTCCTGGCCGGTGAAACCGAACCCACGGTCGGCACCGTCACCATCGGAGCCAATGTGACCGCAGGGTATTTCAGCCAGCACGCCATGGACATCCTCGATCCGGCCAAAACCGTGTTCGAAACCGTTCAGGACGCCATCCCCATGGCGAACATCGGCGTGGTGCGGAACCTCTGCGCCGCCTTTCTTTTCTCCGGCGACACGGTGGACAAGCGCATCGGCATGCTGTCCGGCGGCGAAAAAAGCCGGGTGGTTCTGGCCACCCTCCTGGCCCGGCCCATCAACCTTCTGATTCTCGACGAACCCACCAACCATCTGGACATCCTGGCCCGTGAGGTTCTGCTCGACGCCCTGATCCGCTTTCCCGGCACCGTGGTCATCGTCAGCCACGACCGCCACTTCCTCCGCTCCTTAGTCACCCGGGTTTTCGCCATCGACCACGGCGACATGATCGTCTACGAAGGCGATTACGCCTACTACCAGAGCAAGATGCGCGAGACGGAGGGCCGGAAATAAACACTGTCCCGACCGGGTCTCGGCGCAGGGTCACGTCGATCAGACCATCAGGTTGAGATTGGGCCGGGGGGACAGGGCGGGAAAGTCGGCATAGACGGCCCGGATGTTTTTTCTCAGTTGAGCGGTGTCGTCGGCCCTGATCAGCCGGGACCAGATGGCATGACCGAAGGTATGGTTGGCGGCGAAATAGATGGCGTTCTTCTTGAACATCTTGAGGGCGGTGCGGTCGTCGAAATGGTGCTCAAGGCCGTCCAGAAAGTCCAGCAGATACCGGGGATAGGCGTCTTTCTCCGGAACGAATCCCCGGGTGAGGGTGGCGAATATCCAGGGCTTGACCAGGGCGATGCGGCCTAAGGCCACCCCGTCACAGCCCGTTTCCTCGATCATCCGCCGGCAGTCGGCTGAGTCAAACACATTGCCGTTGCCGAAAACGGGGATGGCGACGGCCTCCTTGACCCGCCTGATGTGATCCCATCGGGGGGCGCGGCCCCGTCGGTCCGGAGCCACCCGGGGATGGAAGGTTAGGGCGTCGGCTCCGGCATCTTCGAGGCGCCTGGCCAGGCGAACCGAAGGGTCGGGGTCCGGGCTCCAGCCGGTACGGAATTTGGCGAACACGGGAATGGACACGGCCTTGCGGATGGCCGACACAATGGCCACGGCCCGGTCGGGATCCTTGAGCAGGGCGGCGCCGCAGTTTTTTTTGCAGATCACCGACACCGAGCAGCCGAAGTTCACATCCACGCCGAAGAACCCTTCGGCTTCGATACGGCGGGCGGCCCGGGCCATGACCTCGGGATCCGATCCGAACAGCTGGCAGACCAGGGTGTCCAGCTCCTCGTTTCGCCAGCGGAAGGTGATGGAGGTGCGGCGGTTTTCGTGGGGAACCAGGGTCGCGTTGCACATTTCCATGAACATCAGCCCGCAGCCGCCGAACCGGGCCACCCTCTCCCGGAACGCCACATTGCCCACCGTGGCCATGGGGGCCAGGGCCAGCCGGTTTTTGATGGTTTTCCCGCCGATGGCCAGGGGTTTGTCAATCAACGCACGGACATCCGTCACAGATCGTTCTCCTTCAGTGAAAAAAGCGCATCCTATCCCCGGCGGGGCCGATCAGGCAAGACAATTATCACGCCGGGGCCGAAACTTAACCGATTGCCTTATGGCGCGCGCTGTATTATAGTGGGCGTCTATTTTAATTCATATCAACGTCATATGGGGAAACACGATGAGTGATCATACATTTTATATGGTAGAGAAAAAAGCGCCCCTGGCCTGGGTCTGGCTAAATCGTCCTGAAAAGAAAAACGCGATGAATCCACCGGCCTGGTACGAACTCCCGGGTATATTCGACGATCTGAGCAACGATCCGGACATCCGCGCCGTGATCGTGGCCGGAAAAGGTCCCAGCTTCAGCGCGGGCATCGATCTGATGGGCATGATCGGAGAACTGCCGGAACTGCTCGACAGCGAACAGAAGGGCGGCGTGAAATGGCAGCTGATCCGGAAAATCTATCCCCTCCAGGAAACCATGACCTGCATCGAACGCTGCCGCAAACCGGTCATCGCGGCGGTTCACGGTTACTGCATCGGTGCGGGTCTGGACATGATCACCGCCTGTGATATCCGTCTGTGCTCCAAAGATGCGGTGTTTTCCCTGCGGGAGGCCGCCGTGGGGTTCGTGGCCGACGTGGGTGTTCTCCAGCGGATTCCCCTGATTGTGGGCCAGGGCATCGCCAGGGAGCTGGCCTATACCGCGAAAAATATCGACGCCGAGCGGGCGAAGAACATCCTTCTGGTCAACGAGGTCTATGAGGACCAGAACAGCCTGCTGGCCGCCGCCGAAGCCATGGCCATGGAGATTGCAGACAATTCCCCCCTGGCCGTGCAGGCCTCCAAAGACGTGCTCAACTATGGCGTGGGAAAATCCGTCGACGACGGCCTCAAGTACGTGGCGGCCATGAGTTCCAATATCATTCCCTCCCACGATCTGATGGAGGCGGTTACGGCCTTTGCTGAAAAGCGCAAGCCCAAATTCACCGGGAAGTAGACGCATCGATGAAGACGGTTTATCTCGAAAGCCTGGGCTGCGCCCGGAATCTGGTGGACAGTGAGCACATGCTCGGCCGTCTGGTCAACGAACAGTGGGTTCTGGTCGATGATCCTGCGGCCGCCCGGCTGATCGTGGTCAACACGTGCAGCTTCATTGCCTCGGCCGCCGACGAGTCCATCGATACCATTCTTGCTCTGGCCGAGTACAAGAAGACCGGTCAGTGTGAGCGCCTGGTGGTCACCGGTTGCCTTCCCCAGCGTTACGGCCGGGATATCGTTTTGGCCCTTCCGGAAGTGGATCTTTTCCTGGGGACCGGTGCGGTGCCTGAGATCACCGAATACATCAGGCGTCTTGCGGATTTTCCCGACGAGACCTGCGTTCTTCCCGATCCCAATGCCCTGTCTCCGGACAAGTCCGCCCTGGCCCGGGTGCCGAGCTCGACGCATACGGCCTACCTCAAGATCGCCGAGGGATGCAGCCGTCACTGCACCTACTGCATCATTCCCCGACTCCGTGGACGCTACCGGAGCCGGTCCCGTGAGGATATTCTTTGCGAGGCCCGGGATTTGATCGGCCGCGGAATCCGGGAAATCAACCTGGTGGCGGAGAGCACCACCGACTACGGCCGGGATCTCGATCCCCGGGTGAGCCTTGCCGCCGTCCTCGAGGGGCTGAACGCCCTTCCCGGCGATTTCCGTATACGGCTGCTTTACGCGTATCCCGACACCCTCGATGACGATGTCATCCGGGCGGTGGCCCGTCTGGACAAGGTCTGTCCCTATTTCGACGTTCCCGTTCAGCATGCCGCAGATCCGATCCTCAAGGCCATGGGGCGGGGGTACTCCCGCCGGGATCTTCTGGACCTGTTCGCGCGGATCCGGCGTCTGTGCCCCCAGGCCGCGCTGCGCACCACCCTGATCACCGGGTTTCCCGGCGAACGCGTTCAGGATTTCAACGCCCTGCTGTCGTTTATCAACGAGGTCCGGTTCGACCATCTGGGGGTGTTTACCTATTCGGATGCCGAGGACCTGCCGTCCCACGGCCTTGATGCCAAGGTAACGGAGAAAACCGCTAGGAAGCGGGCGGACCGGATCATGGAGGCCCAGGCCCGTGTCTCCCTTTCCGTTAATCAGGACCATCTGGGGCGAGTCTGCCGGGTGCTGATCGAAGAGGCGCCCGAGCCGGGGCTTTATCTCGGCCGGACAGAGTTCCAGGCCCCGGAGGTGGACGGGATGACCTTTGTCTATGCGGATGACCTGCGCATCGGGGATATGGTCTGGGTGACCATCACCGACGCCCATGAATACGATTTGTCCGGAGAATGCCATGTCGACTGATCTCAAAGATCGGATCAAGGCCCTGGTTGCGGATGACCTTCGCCTGATCGAAGAGGCCCTGGTCGCCCATCTTTCGCCCCATTATCCCCTGGTCGAGTCCATTGCCGGTCACATTCTTTTTGCCGGCGGCAAACGGCTGCGTCCCTTGCTGATGCTGCTTTCCGCACGGATCTGCGGCGATTTTTCCGCTGAAGCCGTCTCGATTTCCGTCCTTTTCGAGTACCTGCATGCCGCCACCCTGATCCACGATGATGTGGTGGATGTGGCGGCCGTTCGCCGCGGGAAGCCGTCGGCCCACACGGTGTTCGGTCCTGCCGAGGCCGTTCTGACCGGTGATTTTCTTTTGGCCCGGTCCCTGTCCCTGGCGGCCCGGACCGGTCTGCCCCGGGTCATCGCCGTCATCGCCAAGATTACCGAGGACATGTCCCAGGGCGAGATTCAGCAGCTGGCCAATAAAGGGCGTCTGGATTTGTCCGAAGCCGAATACATGGACGTCATCGACCGGAAAACCGCCGTGATGATCCGTGGTGCCTGCCTGACCGGCGCCCTCCTTTCCGGGGCCGATCCGGATCGGGAAGCGGCCCTGACCGACTATGGGCAGAGTCTGGGCCTTGCCTTTCAGATGGCCGACGACCTGTTGGATTACACGGCCGACACGGCCACCCTTGGCAAGAACGTCGGTGCCGACCTGCGTGAGGGCAAGCTGACCCTGCCCATCATTTACGCCCTGACCCGAGCCGACCGGGCCGATCGTCTCTGGATGGAGGGTCTCATGGGGACATCTGATCTCGATGTCGAAACCTTTCAGCGTTTTATCCGTTTGCTCGATCATTACGGCGGGCTGTCGTATACCCGCCGCCTGGCCGGAGACCATGTTCGTCGGGCCAAAGCCGCCCTTGAACGGTTTGAGCCGTCCCGGCCGCGTATGATCCTTGAACTTCTTGCGGATTACGCCCTTGTCCGCAACGCCTGATTTCAGAAAGGAGGACCGGTCCTTGACTATTTCCGCACGCATGCTTTCCGCTTTGATTCCGGCCGCCCTGGCGGTTCTTGTTGCCGGTATCACTCAAACGGTTTGGGCCGCACCGGCCGCCTCGACCCAGAGCGTCCGCGTGGTCGGCACGGCGCCCATCGTCGATGAAAACACCTCCGGGGCCAAAGACCAGGCCGTTGCCGCCGCGCTGATTGCGGCCGTCGAAACGGCCCTTTTGTCTGAAATGCCCGGAAAGCTCCTGGTGTCCAATTTTTCTGCGGTCAGTGCACTGGTTCACGACAACACCGACCGCTTTATCCAGGGCTACCGGGTTCTTGCTGAAGCCCGCCTGAACAGCACGTACAAGGTGATGCTCGATGCCACGGTGTCCACGGCCAGAATCAGATCGGGTCTGGTTCAGGCCGGTATTGTGGTTGATCCGGAAAACCGTTACAAGCTGCTTCTGATGGTTTCCGAAAATAATTTTGATGATCTGACGCCCCAGTACTGGTGGGGCGGCGGCATGTCCCATGTGAAAACGGTTTCCGATACCACCCTTACCCAACATCTCGCAAAAAAAGGGTTTGAGGTCCTGGCCCATCGGAAGATCTCCGTGCCGGCTGTTTCAACGGAACGTCCGGGCGATGTGCTGTCCAGGGAACAGGCCCTGGCCCTGGCCCGCTCGGCCGGGGCGGACGTGTTTGTCACGGGAACGGCTCTGGCTGAACAGGCGGCCAACACCATGGGCGACGCCCGGACATTTACCGGACTTGTGACTCTGACCGTCTATCGGAGCGATACCGGCGAGCGCATCGGATCGGTCCTTCAGAAGGCCGTGACGGTACATGACGATGAGGGCCAGGGGGGACGCGAGGCGATCGCCGAAGCCGCCCGACTGGCCGCCGACGATCTGGCCGCCGCCGTCACCACGGCCATGAAAGAAGAGGAAAACAAACCGACCATGATCGAGGTGGTGATCGGCGGGGCCGATTTTCTGATGAACTATCCCGGCCTCAGCCGGAAAATCGCCTCCCTGACCGGTGTCAAACGGGTCAAGCAGCGGGAAAGACAGAAAGACACCGCCACCATCGTCGTGGACTATGTCGGCAACGGCAAGACGCTGGCCAAGGCCCTGATGGCCGAAACCTTCGATACCTTTGGTCTGAGCATCTCCGAGGTTCGCCGGGATCATCTCCGTCTGGACATGGTTTCAACGGCCGGGAATATCATGACCCCCTAGTCATTTTGCTTGACAGGCCCGGTCCTGTTTGCTATTTGTTCGAAACATTTTCACAGGCGCGTAGCTCAGTTGGTAGAGCGCTACCCCGACACGGTAGAAGTCACCAGTTCAAGTCTGGTCGTGCCTACCATGAAAAACAAAAAGGCCCACGGATGTCCGCGGGCCTTTTTTTATTGCGCAGCTCAGGGTGGCACCCCGACCCTTGACGTGCAAAAAACGCCTAAGGGAAAAAAACGAGCCAAGACCCGCCCGCTTGGAGCGGGGTCGTTTTTGGGTTCGGTTTCGTCTGTGTCAAAGTCAGAAAAAGATCAAAGGGCGCGCCTTTTTTTGTCATTTAAAGTCAGGTCAAGATTTTTCGGCAGGTGGCCAGACAGGCGTTTCGGTTTTCGGATAGGATTCGAGCATCCTTCGGGAATCAGTCACGCCATTCGATTTCCGGGTTGCCTTCTGAGTTAATCTATGCCATTCCCCCAATTTGTGGCACAAGATTCCCCCCAATTACCTCAGGACGGCAACCCGGATTTTTTTTGGAAGGATCAGACGCTCCGGTCGCCATCGTCCGCGTCGTTCCGCCCCCCCCGTTTTTCCTGGTGAATCTTCCGGTAATTGTTCGGCGTGGTGTTCATGAATTTGGGAAAGATCCGGTTGAAGGTGCGGACGCTTTCAAATCCGACGTCAAAGGCGATGTCGATGATGTTGGTGTCCTCTTCCCGGAGACGGCGGGCCGCCTCGTTGATCCGAAGCTCGTAGATGTAATCCCCCAGTTTACGACCCGTGTATTTCTTGAACTGTTTGCCCAGGCTGTCCGGGTGAACGCCCACGGTGTTGGCCAGATCCTCCCGGGAAATTTCGTCCAGGTAATTGTCGTTGATGAACTGAATCACGGTCTTGAGCTTTTCCTCGGCCAGGCCGGTAATGGAAACGGCGGGCCGCTTGCTCAGGGTTTTTTCGAGTTTCTCACTGAGCAGGGAGTTTTCGATGATGAAATTTTCAAGGCTTTCGTTGAGGCTTTCCACCTCGTCGGACACGGTGATGAACCGGGTGACCAGAACCAGGGCCGTCCCGGTGTAGAGGAAGATGGCGCCGACGTGAAACACCATGGTTTCGGGGGTGTATCCAAGAAACGAAACGGAGAGGCCGCAGAATTTTTCAAGATACGCGAACCCGTCATGGATGGCGCAAAGCACCACCGTGACGCCGAAAAAACTGAACAGACGGGCATAGGGACTTTTGCGGATCAGGGCGGTGATGTGGCAGGAAAAGTTGTAGAAGCCCACGCAAAGGGCGGAGACGATCAGCAGCAGGCCGTGAAACCGGATTTTATCCGGCGTGGTCAGCACCACGCCGATAAACAGGATCAGAGCCAGGTAGGCCCAGAGCGCCCGTTCAACCGTGACGCGTTTGAAACCGTAGATCCGGTGGAGAAAGATCGGATGGGCCACGTTGAGGGCCACCCAGGCGAACCCCAGCAGAAGGAAACGGAAATCGTTGGACGGATAGACCGGCCAGAGGTTGCAGACTTCCAGCACCACCGGAAGCCCGAAAATCAGTTGAAGGCAATAAAACAGGTATTCCCCGTATTCGGGACGGCGGACAAAGAAAAACAGGAAAATCAGAAGCAGGGCCGCGCCCATGGCGATGGTCACATACCCCATGATGACCTGGGTGTAGGTGTCGCTCGCCCGGTAGCTGTTCCAGCCGGCCGGATCGGTGATGAACAGCTTGCCCCGAATGTCTCCGATGTTGTCATAGCTGACCCTTATCGCCAGCAGATTGTCCGAGGACGGTCGGATGATCCTCTCTGGGATGCGGTAGCTCCGCGGATGGTTCCACATGGAAAATTCATCGGGGGGAAACAGGCCCGTCTCTCCGATGCGCTCGCCGTTGAAAAACGTCTGGTCGGCATTGGCGATGCGTCCGAGAATCAGACCCAGATCCATGAAGGTGAGGGAGTCATGGATTCGAATCCGTTTGCGGAACCAGCATACGCCTTCATGGCGACCGGTGAGGGCGATTTGCCGTTCGATGAAGGAGCCGGGAAGGGTCACGGTTTCCCAGGACGAATCATCAAAATCCGGGTCTTTGTATTCGGGCCGGTCGTCCGCCGACATGGTCCATGATCCGGCCAGATCGATGAAGTCGGCCGGGCGATCCAGCCGGCTGTAGGGATAAAGGAAAAGAAGGGCAACGAAACAAATGGTCAGGGCGGTGAAGCCCGTGGCCGCGACGATGGTCAGAGCACGCCGGTCCAGGCCGGACCACCATTGACGGAGTGAGTTCATCGGTTTTCCTCTATGCGTTTCAGCCTGTGCGACGTTTCGCTGCGGCTGGAATGTGTATTTGTTCAATCAACAGGATGCATGATGATGAACGGCGTTCTGGCCATGGGCAAAAAAAAATCGGATTGAGGCCGGATAAAAGGGGCTTGCGCCGATCGCCTGGGATGTATTAGCATAGACATCCGACAAAAAAAAGGGTCGCCTTTTTAAAAAAATCAATCTTTTAACCCTGGGTCGCGTCAAATGTCGAGACGACGGGCGCGCGCAGGTAATCACATGTGGGGGAACCGCCATGGACATGAACGCCGATACAGCCATTCTCAACCAGCCTCTGACCCTGCCCTGCGGGGCCGTCATCAAAAACCGCATCATGAAATCGGCCATGAGTGAAATCATGGGCGACAAGGGCCACGGGCCCACGCCCGCGCTGTTTCGCCTCTACGAACGATGGGCCCGGGGCGGAACAGGGCTTCTTTTGACCGGCAACGTGATGGTGGACCGGCGGGCCCTGGGCGAACCGAGAAACGTGGTACTCGAAGACGACCGGCATCTGGATGGGCTCCGTCGCTGGGCGGAAAGTGCAACGATCGGCGGCACGCATGCCTGGGTTCAATTGAATCATCCGGGACGACAGTCTCCCGCCTTCCTCTCTCCCGAACCCGTGGCCCCCTCGGCCATTCCCTACACCTCGGACCTGAGGCATGTGTTCAACCCGCCGCGGGAATTGAGTGATGGGGATATTCGGGACATCATCGCCCGGTTCGCAAGGGCGGCGGGCCTTTCCCGGCAGGCCGGGTTTACCGGGGTCCAGATCCACGGGGCACACGGTTATCTGGTCAGCCAGTTCCTGTCCCCCCGGTTCAACCGGCGGACCGACGACTGGGGCGGATCCATCGAAAACCGCATGCGCTTTCTCCTGGAAATCATCCGGGCCGTGCGCATCGAGGTGGGAGCGGATTTTCCCGTATCCGTCAAATTGAACTCGTCGGATTTCAGAAACCGGGGCTTTTCGGAGGACGACGCTCTGGTCGTGATCCGGGCCCTGTCCGCCGAAGGGGTGGATCTGATCGAGATTTCCGGGGGGACCTACGAGGCCCCGGCGATGATGGGCGGAGCCAAAAGCGCCAAGGACGCCCGACCCTTTTTCATCGATTTTGCGGAAAAGGCCGTGGCGGCGGTCGACACCCCCATCGCTCTGACCGGCGGGTTCCGGAACGCGTCGACCATGGCGGACGCGATGACCCATGCCAACATCGCCATGGTGGGCATCGGACGGCCGCTGGTGGTCGATCCCGAGCTGAGCGAAAAGGTGCTGGCCGGAGAGCCCTGGGAAAGCACGGTCCGTCCCCTGACCACGGGCCTTGCCTTTTTGGACCGGGTGACCATGCTGGAAATCACGTGGTACGAAAATCAGATGCGGTATCTGGGCGAGGGCCGTGACCCCAGGCCCCGTGAAAACGTCTATCTCACCGTTTTCCGTATTTTGAAGAATATGGGAGCAATGGCTTTCAAGCGTCGTCGGGCCTGAGAAACGAGGGTGATGCGTCTGCCGGGGGCGACCCAAACAAGCCCCGGCAGACGCATCGGAACAGGGCTGTCAGGCCAGGGCATCCACGAAGGATAGGGCCTTGTTCAGTCGGTCAAGACACAGATCCCTGCCCAGAACATCCATCATTTCGAACATACCCGGGCTGACGTTTTTGCCGGACAGGGCCACACGGACCGGATTGGCAATCTTGCCGAACCCCAGATTCATCTCCTCCATCACGGCCTTGAACGCGTCTTCCAGATTTTTTTCGTCAAAGGCGGCAAGGGGCTCGAGGGCGGCGATGATCCGGCGAAGGATGTCGGCGGCCGGTTCCTTGAAACATTTCTCAACGGCCTTGTCGTCGTAAGCGTCGATGTCCGTGAAATAGAATCGGGCCCCTTCGGCCATTTCCACCAGGGTCTTGCTGCGGGTGACAAGGGTTTTCACGGCCTTTTCCACCTGGCCCATGTCCGTGGGTTCACAGCCGATGCGGGCGAGAAAGGGCATCAGAAGCCGGGCCAGTTCGGCCGGATCCGCCGCCTTGATATGCTCGGCGTTGAGGGCCAGCAGCTTGGTCTGGTCGAACACGCCCGCCGAGCGGCCGATATTTTTCAGGGTGAATTTTTCGATCAGTTCCTTGCGGGTGAAAAATTCCTGGTCACCGTAGGACCAGCCCAGGCGGACCAGGTAGTTGATCATGGCATCGGGGAGTATCCCCATCTCGCGGAATTCGGAGACGGACATGGCGCCGTGGCGCTTGCTGAGGCGGGTCTTGTCGCTGCCCAGAACCATGGGCACATGGCCGTAAACCGGCAGGGGAACGCCCAGGGCCTTGTAAATCATCATCTGCTTGGGGGTGTTGTTCACATGATCGTCGCCCCGGAGCACAAGATTGACGCCCATGGTGATATCGTCCACGGCCACGGCCAGGTTGTAGGTCGGCGAGCCGTCGCTGCGCTGGATGATAAAATCATCGAGTTCGGAATTCTGGAACACGATGGGGCCCTTGACCACATCCTCGATGACGGTGGTGCCGGCAAGGGGCGCCTTGATCCGGACCACGGCGTTTTCAGAACAGGGCAGCCCGCGCTCCCGGCACCGTCCGTCGTAGCGCGGCTTGGCGCCCACGGCCATGGCTTTTTCCCGCATGGCATCGATTTCTTCGGGCGTGCAGGTGCAGTAATAGGCATGACCGGAATCCACCAGTTTTTGGATGTATTCCCGGTACAGGTCGTAGCGGCGGGTCTGAAAAAAGGGGCCCTCGTCCCAGTCGATTTCCAGCCATGTCAGGGCATCGAAAATGGCCTCCACCGATTCCCGGGTCGAGCGGACCGCATCGGTATCTTCGATGCGCAGAATGAATTTTCCCCCGGTGTTTCGGGCATACAGCCAGTTGAAAAGGGCCGTCCGCGCTCCTCCCACATGGAGATACCCCGTGGGGCTCGGCGGAAATCGTGTGATGATCTGATCCATGGGCTTGTCCCTTTTTGGTGTCAAAAACAGTGAAACGGGGGGCTCCCGCTCTGTACACAAAGGGGAAAGCGTCACCCGGGTTTTTATCCAAGCAACCCGCCGGTATTCCCGGCGATTGTGGGTCTCACATAGCATATCGCTTGGTGAATCACAAGAGGTCAAAATCCAACCCGGTGAATATTCTTGACAATCACAAGGAAATAAAATAAATAAGGACGGTTAACGCGACTATTTGAAATTATTCAAATTATTAGACATTTAAAATAGTTAGGAGATTTTTCATGGCAGTACCAAAGAGACGGACCTCCAAATCCGTGGGCCGAAAGAGACGTACCCATCAGAAAACCACCGCACCGAACGTGTCCACCTGCTCCGAATGCGGCGAACCCAAACTCATGCACCACGCCTGCAAGGCATGCGGGAAATACAAGGGCCGCGACGTCCTGTCCGTGGACGAAGATTAGTCCGGGCGCTCTCGATGCCGGTGGGCCGCAGCGCCGCCCCGCATAAGAGACGCACGCTGTTCTTTTCATGACCAAGGTCACAGGAAACACGATGCCGGATCAGGTCAAACGCACGGTGGTCGTCACCGGAGGGTCCCGCGGAATCGGCAGGGCGATATGCCTGGCATTCGCCGAACCCGGTACCGTCGTCTGGTTCAACTACGCATCCGCCTCGGCTGCCGCCGCGGAAACGGAGGATGCCGTTCGCCTCAAAGGCGGTGAGGTCCGAAGCGTCAGGGTCGATGTCCGTTCCGAAGAACAGGTCAAGGCGTTTTTCAAAGCCGTGGTCGATGAAAACGGACGGATCGATGTTCTGGTCAACAACGCCGGGGTCACCCGGGACGGCCTGATCGCACGCATGAAGGAAGCGGACTGGGACCAGGTGATGGACGTGAACCTGAAAGGCGCCTTTCTCTGCGCCAAGACGGCCGCCCGCACCATGATAGGGCAGCATTCCGGCCGGATCATCAACATCACCTCCCTGGTGGGGGTCACCGGTAATGCGGGCCAGGCCAATTACACGGCCGCCAAGGCCGGACTGATCGGACTGACCAAGTCCCTGGCCCGGGAACTGGCCCCGCGACACATCACGGTCAATGCCGTGGCGCCGGGGTTCATCGACACCGATATGACCGGAGCCATAGACGAGGCGGCACGCAGCAGCATTCTCTCACAGATTCCCCTGGGACGGGCCGGTACAGCCGACGACGTTGCCGGGGTGGTCGCATTTCTGGCCTCGGATCGGGCGGCTTACATGACCGGCCAGGTGATCCATGTCAGCGGCGGCATGTATATATAAATGAAGGAGACATACCATGTCGATTGAAGACAAAGTCAAGAAAATCATCGCCCAGAAACTGAAGGTCGGCATCGAAGACGTCGTGCCCGACGCACACTTTGTCAAGGATCTGGGGGCCAATTCCCTGGATATCGTGGAGCTGATCATGTCCATGGAGGACATGTTCGACATCGAAATCGAGGATGACCAGGCCGAAAAACTTCAGACCGTCAAGAACGTGCTGGATTTTCTCGAAACCCGGGTCTGATTCAACCCTGTTTCATCGAAGACACATGATTTGATTTTCAGGGTGGGATCTTCCCGCCCTGTGTTATTTTTGCGGCAGACAGGCTCTGTCTGCGCGATGGGAGTTTCGTCATGACGGACAAGGCACTGTCACTGAGCAGTCCCGTAATCATCGGATGTGACCATGCGGCCTACCTCCTGAAAAACAAGGTGGTCGCGTACCTCGAGGGCCGGGGTCTTGAGGTGACCGATGTGGGAACCCATGGCCCCGAATCGGTCAACTACACCGATTTCGGCAAGGCGGTGGCCTCGGCCGTGTCTGCGGGCAAAAACGAACGCGGCATCCTGATCTGCGGGACGGGCCTGGGCATGTCCATGGTGGCCAACCGCTACCCCAACGTGCGTGCGGCCCTGTGCAGCGAATCCTTTTCCGCCCGGATGAGCCGGCAGCACAACGATGCCAACATTCTGGTCATGGGCGCCCGGGTGATCGGAGAGGCCCTGGCCCTGGATCTGGTTCAGACCTGGCTGGAGACGCCCTTCGACGGAGGGCGTCACCTGGAGCGGATCCGGATGTTCGAAATCCTGTGATTCAGGCGACATGGAGGCGTCGACGGGAATCCGCCGGGTCGACGCCGTGGGCGATCATCCCCGAAGGAATGGCCAAAAACCGTCTGTGACCGTTTTTGCTCTTCCTTTCGGGTTGATCCGGACAATCTAACGAAAAGAACATGGTGAAATGGTGAATTTGAATTATATCAGAAAAGTTGATCCCGACATCGCAGCGGCCATTGAAAACGAAATTGACCGGCAGCAGAACAACCTGGAGCTGATTGCCTCCGAAAACGTGATCAGCGCGGCGGTCATGACGGCCATGGGTTCCGTTCTTTCCAACAAATACGCCGAAGGGTATCCGGGGAAGCGATACTACGGGGGCTGTCACTTTGTCGACGATGTGGAATCCATCGCCATCACGCGGGCCAATGAGGTCTTTGGTTCGATCTACGCCAACGTCCAGGCCCATTCCGGTTCCCAGGCCAACATGGCGGCCCTGTTCGGGCTGGTCAATCCCGGGGAAACCGTGCTCGGCATGGACCTGACCCACGGCGGCCATCTGACCCACGGCAGCCCGGCCAGCTTCTCGGGCAAGCTGTACAATTTCAAACACTACGGCGTCAGCCGGGATACGGGCATGATCGATTTCGACAACGTCCGGGCCCTGGCCGAGGAGCACAGGCCGAAAATGATCGTGGTGGGGGCCAGTTCCTATCCGCGTTTCCTGGACTTCAAAACTTTTTCGGACATTGCCACGTCGGTGGGCGCCTACCTGATGGTGGACATGGCCCACATTGCCGGGCTGATCGCCGGCGGGGTTCATCCCAATCCGGTGCCCTATGCCGATATCGTGACCACCACCACCCACAAGACATTGAGAGGGCCCCGGGGCGGGCTGATCGTCTCCGGCAAGGATCTGACGCCGGTGATCAACAAACAGATTTTTCCCGGCATCCAGGGCGGGCCCCTGATGCACGTGATCGCCGCCAAGGCCATTGCCCTCAAGGAAGCGTCGACCCCCGAATTCAAGACCTACCAGGAAGGTATCGTGAAAAACGCCAAAACCCTGGCCCAGGCCCTCAAGGACCGGGGCTTCGAACTGGTGTCCGGCGGCACGGACAACCACCTGATGCTCATTGACCTGTCCAACCGGCGCATCACCGGCAAAGAAGCCGAACTCGTGCTTGACCGGGCCGGCATCACGGCCAACAAGAACGTGATCCCTTACGACAAACGGGGCCCGGTTGTCACCAGCGGGGTTCGCGTGGGCACGCCGGTTCTGACCACCCGCGGCATGGGTGAGGCGGAAATGCATCTGGTGGCCGACCTGATCCACGACACCATCAAATTCAGGGACAATGACCAGACCCTCGCCGCCATCCGGGAAAAAGTCCGGGATCTCTGCCGGGCCTTTCCCCTGTTCACCGACATGAAAGGATAAACCATGCACCGGAACGCCGATCGCCCGTCCTTTGTCACGTATTTCATGGATATCGCCGAGCTTGTGGCCCGGCGGTCCACCTGTCTGAGGCGGGCTGTGGGCGCGATTCTGGTCAAGGATAAACGGATTCTGTCCACCGGCTACAACGGCGCTCCCTCGGGGGTGCGCCACTGCGCCGAAACCGGATGCCTGCGCGAGCAGCTGAATGTCCCCTCCGGAGAACGGCACGAACTCTGCCGGGGCATCCACGCCGAGCAGAACGCCATCATCCAGGCCGCATACTACGGGGTGTCGATCAAGGGATCCACGCTGTTCTGCACCAATCTTCCCTGCTCTATCTGCGCCAAGATGCTGATCAACGCAGGCATTGAAACCATTTACTACAAATCGGGATATGCCGATGCCCTGTCCGGTGAGATGATGACCGAGGCCGGTCTGGCGGTGATCAAGGTCGACGGCGGTGAGGGGGGAGCGTCATGAAATGTCCATTTTGTTCGGAACTTGACAACAAGGTGATCGATTCCAGGCTCAGCAAGGACGGCCATGTGATCCGCAGGCGCCGGGAATGCCTGGTCTGCGGCCAGCGGTTCACCACCTACGAGCACGTGGAAAAAATCTCCGTCATGATCGTCAAGAAAGACGGACGGCGGGAGGATTTCAACCGGGAGAAGGTCAAGGCGGGCATCTTTCGGGCCTGTGAAAAGCTCGACATCAGCGTGAATGTCATCGAGGATTTTCTCGACGATCTGGAAAGGGATCTGAGGGAAACCGGTGAAAAGGAGATTTCGTCCCAGGTCATCGGCGAGCGGGTGATGAAAAAGCTGCACAACCTGAACGATATCGCCTATGTGCGTTTTGCCTCGGTGTACCGGGAGTTCAAGGATGTCAACGATTTCGTGCAGGAACTCAAAAGCCTTCTGACCACCAAGTAACCCGGACGGCGGCGAAAAGAAAATCGGATGAACGACGAACATTACATGGAAATGGCCCTTGCCCTGGCTGAAAAAGGACGGGGCTACACCTCACCCAACCCCATGGTCGGCGCCGTGGTGGTCCGGGGCGGCGAGGTGGTGGGCCGGGGGTATCACAGGGCCTACGGCGGACCCCATGCGGAGGTTTACGCCATCGACGAGGCCGGTGAAAAGGCCCGGGGCGCCACCCTCTACGTGACCCTCGAACCCTGCAACCACACCGGGAAAACCCCCCCCTGCACGCAAAAGATTCTCGCAGCCGGTATGGCCGAGGTGGTCATGGCCCTGGCCGATCCCAACCCCGTCGCATCCGGGGGCGCCGATGTTTTGAGGGCCGCGGGCGTCACGGTTCGCAGCGGGATCTGCGAAGACAAAGCCCGCAAACAGAACGAAATTTTCATTCATCATGTGACCACCCGGCGGCCCTTCGTGATCGTCAAGTACGCCGCCACCCTGGACGGCCGCATCGCCACCCGCACGGGGGATTCCAAATGGGTGTCCGGCCCCGAATCCCGGGCCTACGTCCATGAGATCCGTCACCTGGTGGACGGGATCCTGGTGGGACTCGGCACGATCCTGGCCGATGACCCCAGCCTGACCACCCGCATCGAGGGCATGCGGGGCCGGGATCCCCGCCGCATCGTCTTGGACAGTCGGCTGAGTATTCCCGAGACGGCCGGGATCTTGCACCTTGACTCCGATTCTGATACCATCGTCGTTTGCGGTCCGATAGACAGGGCGGCCGGAGCGCTTCAGGCGAAGAAAGAACGCCTGACGGCCCGGGGTGTCACGGTGCTCGAATCGCCGCTCGCAGACGGACAAATTGACCTGAACGCCCTGATGGTCAGGCTGGGGGCCATGGGTTTGTCCAGCGTGCTCATCGAAGGGGGCAGCCGGGTCTTGTCCTCGGCCCTGCGGTCCGGAATCGTGAACCGGGTCATCGCCTTTTACGCCCCGAAACTGCTCGGCGGCGACGACGGGGCCCCGGTCTGCCGGGGGCCGGGACCGGAATGGATGAAGGACGCCATCGCCCTCACCCACATGACCGTCCACAGGCGGGGCGAGGATCTGGTGATCGAGGCCGATGCGGCCCGGTCCGAAAGCCAATAGAAGGGGAGCAAGGCAAGCATGTTTACAGGCATCATCGAAGGATTCGGAACCCTGCGGGCCATTCGTCCCGCCGGTCTGGGCTCCCGGTTCACCATCGAAGCCGCGTTTGATCTGACGGCCGTGAAAATCGGGGACAGCATCGCCGTCAACGGGGCCTGCCTGACGGCGGTGAGTCTGAGCGACCGTCGTTTCGAGGTGGATGTGGCACCGGAAACCCTGTCGAAAACCACCTTCGGCGAGGCCCGCATCGGCGACCGGGTCAATCTGGAGAGGGCCCTGCGGCTCTCGGACCGGTTGGACGGCCACCTGGTGTCCGGCCATATCGACGGGGTCGGGGTGATCCGGTCCAAACAGGTGCTGAGCAACGCCGTCATCGTGACCGTCGGCCTTAGCCCTGAGCTTTTGCGGTACATGATCGTCAAGGGATCGGTTGCCATCGACGGAATCAGTCTTACTATTAATAAACTCACTGCGGATGCCGTCGAACTGTCGATCATTCCGCACACGGCCAAGATTACCAGCATCGGATTCAAACAGCCCGGGGACCGGGTGAACGTCGAAACCGATCTGATCGGCAAATATGTGGAAAAGTTTGTGACCGGGCAGGCGTCCGGTTCCGCCGCCCCGCAGGGGACGGCGTCAGGCCTTGATAAGGCGTTTTTATTGAAAGCAGGCTTTCTCTGATCCGCCCAAGGAGAAGGAAAAACCTGTCCGTCAGCCGGCCATGGGCCGGCCCGTTACGTATCTATAGGAGTTTGCACGTCATGCCAATCATTAGCATCGAACAGGCGATCAAAGACATCAAAGAGGGACGCATGGTCATCCTCGTGGATGATGAAGACAGGGAAAACGAAGGCGATCTGACCATGGCCGCCGAAGCCGTCACGCCCGAAGCCGTTAATTTCATGGCCAAATACGGGCGGGGCCTGATCTGCCTGCCCATGTCCGGCGAGATGTGCGACGCCCTGGACCTTCCCCTGATGGTGTCCGACAACACCTCCCAGTTCGGAACCGGCTTCACCGTGTCCATTGAAGCCAAAAAAGGGGTGACCACCGGGATTTCGGCGGCCGATCGGGCCACCACCATCCTTACCGCCATTGCCGACGGAGCCAAACCCTCGGATCTGGCCCGGCCCGGTCATATTTTCCCCCTTCGGGCCCGCAAGGGCGGGGTGATGGTCCGCGTGGGCCAGACCGAAGGCTCCACGGATCTGGCCAAGCTGGCCGGTCTCAAGCCTGCGGCGGTGATCTGTGAAATCATGGACGACGACGGCACCATGGCCCGGATGCCGTCTCTTGAAAAATTCAGTGAAGAACACGGCATCGGCATCTGCACCGTGGCCGACCTGGTCGAATACCGGATGAAAAAGGAATCCTTTGTCCGGGTGGCCGCCGAAACCATGATCCCCACCAAGTTCGGCGGCGAGGTACGGATCATCGCCTATGAAAACGACCTGGACAACCTGACCCACATCGCCCTGGTCAAGGGAGAGATCGATCCGGAAAAACCCGTTCTGGTCCGGGTCCATTCCGAGTGCATGACCGGGGACATCTTCGGGTCCATGAAATGCGACTGTCGGGATCAGCTGCACAAGGCCCTTGAAATGATCGACAAGGAAGGGGCCGGCGTGTTGTTGTATCTGCGCCAGGAAGGCCGGGGGATCGGCCTGGTCAACAAGCTCAAGGCCTACGAACTTCAGCGCCAGGGATACGATACCGTGGAGGCCAACGAAAAACTGGGATTCGACGCCGACATGCGGGACTACGGTGTGGGCGCCCAGATGCTGGTGGACCTCGGCGTACGGAAAATGCGGCTGATGACCAACAACCCCAAGAAGATGATCGGGCTGGAAGGCTACGGTCTGTCCGTGGTCGAGCAGTGCCCCATCGAGGTACCGACCAACAAGCACAACATCGGATATCTGGAATGCAAGAAACTGAAAATGGGCCATATTCTGAAAGTAGAAAAAAAACAGTGATGCGCCTGATCTGATTTAATCCCGTAACAATAAGGACGATAGTATGCCCAATATCATTGAATCCACCCTGAACGCCCAGGGAAAGAAATTCGCCATCGTGGTCAGCCGTTTCAACGACTTCATCACGGAGCGCCTGACCGGCGGGGCCGTGGATGCCCTGGTCCGCAGCGGTGCCGATGACGGCGCCATCGACATCATCAAGGTCCCCGGGGCCTTTGAAATCCCCCTTCTGGCCAAAAAAGCCGTGGCCACGGGGCGTTACGACGCCGTGATCTGTCTGGGCGCCGTGATCCGGGGAGCCACGCCGCATTTTGACTACGTGTGCGCCGAGGTGACCAAAGGGGTGGCCATGGTCAGCATGGAGTCGTCGATCCCCGTGATCTATGGGGTCGTCACCACCGACACCATCGAGCAGGCTATCGAGCGTGCCGGCACCAAGGCCGGAAACAAGGGCTGGGATGCGGCCGTCGCCGCCATCGAAATGGCCAACCTGATGCCGATGGTATAGGGGAGTTCAGATCATATGGGATATCGGCGCAGTTCCCGGGAACTTGCCATGCAGGCTCTTTATTATATCGACATGGGCAAAAATGAGCAGGATCAGGCGTATAAGCTGTTCTGCATCAATTTCGAGCCGTCGGAAGACATCAAGCCCTTTTTTGAGAGCCTGGTTCGGGGCACCTTGGCCCACCTTCCGGCCATTGACCGGAAGATCGAGGCCTTTTCCAGCAACTGGAAACTGTCCCGCATGTCCGGGGTGGATCGGAACGTGATCCGCATCGCCGTGTACGAGCTGATGTTCTGCCCGGACATTCCGGCCAAGGTCACCATCAACGAGGCCATCGATATCGGAAAAAAATACGGCACGGCGGACTCCGGGTCCTTTATCAACGGGGTGCTCGACGCCATTTCCATCGACATCGACAAACAACAATCCACCAAGGCACCATAAGGGAGGTTCCTGTGATCGTCAACGTACTGGTCGTCGGCCCCATCGGCGCAAACTGCATCATTCTCGGCTGTGAAAAAACCCGGAAGGCGGCGGTGGTCGATCCCGGAGACGAGGGGGGCCGGATTCTTTCGGCCCTGACCCGGGACAAGCTGACGCTGGAATATATCATCAACACCCATGGTCACTTCGACCATGTGGGGGCCAACCGTCGCCTGAAAGAAGCGACCGGCGCCCAGATTCTCATTCACGCCAAAGACGCCCCCATGCTCGGTCATCTCAGGGAAATGGCCATGTCCTTCGGCATGCGCATGGACAATTCGCCTCCGGCCGACCGGCTGCTCAACGACGGCGACGTGATCACCTTCGGCGAGCAGAGCCTTAAGGTTCTCCATACCCCCGGCCATTCACCGGGAGGCATCGCCCTTGCGGCCGAGGACTTCGTCATTGCCGGCGATACCCTGTTCCAGGGGTCCATTGGACGGACGGATCTCCCCGGCGGGGATTTCAACACCCTGATCACCAGCATCAGGACCAAGCTGTTTCCCTTAGGGGATACGATGAAGGTCTACACCGGCCACGGTCCGGCCACCCTCATCGGCAGTGAGAAACGCTTCAATCCCTTTCTGCAGTAAACCAAAACGGGCACGCGCTGTTCATGTGAACGATGAAACAACGCGTGCCCGTTATTTTTATCGACGGATGGCCGAGAGAATCGGGGTGTTGAGCACCAGGGACGAGGACTCGTCCGACCGGTCGATGTCCAGGCTGATGCCCCTGGTGTCGATTTCGAAATAGCGTGAAATCACCTCGATGATGTCGTGTTTCAGGGAATCCAGCACCTCGTCGGAGACCTCCAGGTTGTCATAGACGATGGCGAATTTCAGCCGTTTTTTGGCCGCCTGGCTGCTGGTCGTTTTCGTGCCGCGTAATTTCTGTATCAAATCGTTGAACATCCTCTCCCCCTTATCTGCTTAAACCGATTCTGCGACCGAATTTTTTGAACAGGCCTCCGGGCGTGCGCGGGATTTCGATGGGCAGGTCGGGCTGACCGTTCAACCGTTTGGCGATGCGTGAAAAGGCCGTCCCGGCTTTGGACTCCTTGTTCATGACCAGGGGGGCTCCGGTGTTGGTGGACACGATGACCTGGTCGTCCATTTCCACCAGGCCGATCAGATCCACCGACAGCACATCCACCACATCCTCGTGGCTGAGCATGTCGCCCTTTTCCACCATGGCCGGGATGATGCGGTTGACAATCAGTTTGGGGGTGATGTTTTTGGCGTACAGAAGGCCGATGATGCGGTCCGCATCACGAATCGACGACACCTCGGGGGTGCAGATGACCACGGCCTGGTCGGCACCCGCCACGGCGTTTTCGAACCCCTGCTCGATCCCGGCCGGGCAGTCCATCAGAACAAAATCAAATTCTTTTTTCAGTTCCTTGCAGACCTCTTTCATCTGGTCGGGGGTCAGGGAGTTTTTGTTGTCGCTCTGGGAGGCCGGAATCAGGAACAGGTTGTCGATCCGACGGTCCTTGATGGCGGCCTGGCCGACGCGGCATTTGCCGCGGACCACGTCCACGATGTTGAAGACCACCCGGTTTTCAAGGCCCATGACCACATCCAGGTTCCGGAGGCCGATATCCATGTCCACCACCGCAACCTTCTTTCCTTCCCGGGCCAGGGCCGCTCCGATGGACGCCGTGGCCGTGGTTTTTCCCACACCGCCTTTTCCCGATGTTATCACTATGACTTTTCCGTCCACATTGCACCTCGTTTGATGTCGGGCCGAGGAAACAGGCCCTTTGTTATCGTTCTTCCAGAACCGGCAGTTTTCCGAAAGGATTTGCCGTCAGGTAATTGTCCACCACGATGGCGCCGTTTTCCACGTAGGCGTATTCGATTTTCTTTCCGGGGGATGCGGCCATGCCGGCGGCCACCCGTGCGGCGATCTGAACCTGGGTGGGGCGGAAATCCAGGGCCAGGATAATGGCCTTTTCCCCGGTACTCTGACCGGCAATGGCCGTGCCGCAAAGGCTGCCGAGTATCAGGATGTCTCCGCCGGCGGTGACCTCGCCGCCGGGGTTGACGTCACCCAGAATGATCAGGTGGTGGGCGGCGTCCACCCGCTGGCCGGATCGAACGCGCCCGGCCATCACTTTCACGTCTCCCATATCTTCCTCGTCCGGCGCGACCCCGTTTTCCGTCATGGCATCGGGCCCGGCCTGTTTTTCGATTATGATTTTTCTGAACACGTCCCGGACGCCGAAACGGTCTTTCAAAAACGAGCCAAGCCGTTCGATCAGATCCTGAGGCGTATCGGATGTGCCCCCGTCCACGGCAACACTGGCCCCGCGGGCAAGACGGCGGAGATTGACAAACAACGCTTCCGTCTGATTTTCGATGATGTCGTAGGGCTGATCCGAATCCAGCAGCAGCGTGAATCCGTCTCGGCTGCCCCGCAGTTTGACTGTTTTAATGGGATGCCTGTCCGCGTCAATGGTCATGGGTTGTCCTGTTGATCCAATCATCGTGATGAAGTCCGGGGATGATACCCACATTGACCGTGAAACTCAACAGGAAAGTGAGCGTGCGGGGCTCACGACAGATCGTTGAGCTCTTCGGACAGAATCAGGGCCTCGGCGATGCTGCGCATGGACTTCCGGGAGTCCATGCTGCGCCTGCGCATCCATTTGAAGGCATCCTCTCCGGTGATGTTCTTTCGGGTCATCAGGATCTCCTTGGCCTTTTCGACGAGCTTTCGGGTTTCCAGTTCTTCACGGATCACCTGGGCGTCAAACATCAGCTTGGTGTTGAAGATCGCCACCGCCGCCTGGTTGGCCACGGCGGTGATCAGGTTGATTTCGGCTTCGGTGAAGTCGTGGGGCCGGGTGGTGAAGCAGTTGATCACGCCGATGACATTGTCGTCCTGGACCTGCATGGGCACGCTGACCATGGACACCAGGCCCAGCTTTCGGGCCATGTCCTTTTCCTTGAACCGGGGTTCTTCCAGCACGTTTTTTACGATCAGCGGTTTGGTGTGGGTGGCCACAAAGCCCACGACCCCCTCATCCATGCTCAGGCTGCGATCCTTGACGTACTCGTGCTCGATGGCCTGGGTGGTTTTCAGGCGCAGAATCTTTCCGTTTTTCGTTTCCTCGATCAGCCACAGAGAGCAGACTTCAGCTTCGGTGACCTTGGCCGTGACCATTACGATCAGCTTGAGGATGTCTTCCAGATATCGATCCGAGGTGATGGCCCGGCTGATTTCCATGAGGGCGTTGAAGTATTTTTCAAAAACTTCAGGGTTGTGCTCTTCCATCCAAAGGCTCCCGGCGAGGGGTTTATGTTCTTGGTCAACCTCGATTTCAATCAGGCCTATCTATAAAATAAAACAAGGGAATTTTCAAGACAAAGCCCGTGAAAAACATTGCGGATTCTCATCATTCGATGGTAAAAATCATCCATCGGCTTTATGATGCCATTCTATGATTGACCCTTATTCACCACCCAAGAGAATAAACGCCGGAACGAACTCCGATGAAGGTTTTGATCGGGCTCGATAGGTGTATCCCGTCACCGCAATGGTAAGGAGAATAAAATGAAAAGATCCGCCGTTTTGTCGTCGATTTCGGTTTTGATGACGGCCTGCATGATCGGGGCAACCTCGTTTTCGGCCCAGGCCGGAGAGATGGGCTTGGATTTGTCGTCCGAGCGATTATTTTCAAAATGGGTTTTGCCGGACGTTGAGTTCGATGCGTCCATGGTCCCGGCCGCGGCTCCGGCGAACACGTCCGGCCGTCGGAAGCCGGATATGGGTTCCGCTCACATGGTTCTGGGTTACGGCACCCTGGCCCTGGCCCTGGCCGCCGCCGTGTCAAGTTCAAACGAGGATGTCCATGAGCCGCTGGGTTATGCCGCCGCCACGGCGGCTACCGCAACCTGTGTGTCGGGGTTTTTGGAGTACAGTGATTATTTTGACCTCGAAGAGGGATGGTCTGCCTATAATGTTCATATCGTCTCCGGAGTGGCTGCCACGGCGGGATTTATCATCACGGCCGTTCTCGGCGCGGATGGGGAAAAACATGGGGGGATCGGCGCCGGCTCCACCGTCCTGATGTGTGTGCCCATCATCAGCCTGAAGTGGTAGAATTCACGCCGGCAAGTCGATTTCGATGGGCCATGACCAGACGGATCTCACCGTAGGAAACAGAGTCCCCCAGCCGTTCTCTGACGGTTTTGAGCGATCCGGGGGAGGCGTCGGACCGGGCCAGTTCGGCGGCGATGGCGGATCGCTTTTCTTCAGGCATCAGTGCATCGATGGAAAGAAGCCCCTGTTCGATGAAATGGCTGAGATGGCCCAGGATGGTGTTTTCCGTCAATCCCCGTTCCCGGGCAACGGCTTCGACGGGTTGGCCCTGTTGAAACATCGCGAGGCTGAGCTGTCGGGTATCCCCATCGGCCGTTGGGGCCGCGCTGGCCCTTGCCGGACCCACGCCCTGGGTCCTGCGGTATCGAATCACCTCATCGAGCAGATCCCGGGCATAAAGGCCCAAGGTTTTTTTACCCATGCCGCGGAGGGCCGACAGGGCCTTACGGGTGTCGGGCAGTGCGATGGCGATCTGGATCAGGACCCTTAAGGGGATGATCTGGTGGGGCTGGACCTTCATCTCGGCGGCCTTGCGTTCACGCCAGTCCTTGAGTGCCCGGTAGAGGGCGGGATGGGCGATATCCGATTCAAGGGGTTGGGCGGGGGGCGGCGTGGAGCGCGGCGTTTCGGAGGTCAGGGCGGCCCGGGAAAGACTCCTCAGGTAGCGGGCCGGGGAAAATTCGGGTTCGCAGGACTGGATGCCCGCCCGTTTGAGGGCCACCTCGGTTTTCAACAGATCCAGCGTCCGGCCCAGGGTGCGTCGGAGATCCTGGTTATCCGTTTCCACCGTGACGCCCCGCATCAGGTCACGGAATATCGTGTCGATGGTTTCCGTAAACCAGACCCGGGCCTTGGCCACCCGCTCTCGGATGTAGTCATCGGATCCGGGCAGATCGCCTGTGGAAAAACGGGCGGCCAGCTGCCGGCCAAACCGCTCACCCACACGGACAAGCTCGCCGAAGGCCCGTTCAGCCAGGGCCGCGGGATCGGGAATGCCTGAAATCAGAACCCGGTCCTTCCGGTTTGTGGCGGCCCGGAGCAGGGTGTGGAGATGTCTGGACAGGGGGGTGAAGTCGAAACAGGCCAGCAGGAGACTCTGTTCATAGGCCCGACGGGCGTCCCGGAGCTGCTGTTCGGTGGGGGGATCGCTCCGGACCCGATTCATGAACGTCGACACGGCCCCGTCGGTGTCAATGCCCCGCTCGGGCACCCGTGAACTGAACACCATGCCCTCGAAGGTCCGGCATCGGCTGAGGGCGACGTAGACCTGTCCGTGGGTGAAGGCGGCCGCGGCATCGATGACGGCCTTGTCAAAGGTCAGACCCTGGCTTTTGTGGATAGTGATGGCCCAGGCCAGTTTTAACGGGAACTGGGTGAAGCTGCCGATGATCGTTTCCTCGATTTCACCGGTTTCCTCGTTGGGTGTGTAACGAATATTTTCCCAGGAAACCCGCTCGAGTTCCACGTCGTCGATGTCCTCACAGCGAACCCGGACACTCTGGTCCGAGATGGCGGCGACCCGGCCGATTTTTCCGTTGAAATAAAGCCGGTCCGGGGAGGGATCGTTGCGGAGAAACATCACCTGGGCGCCGATTTTCAGCGGCAAAAGATCCATGGTGGGAAAATTCGCCGGGGGGAATTCGCCCAGAATGTCCGCATCGAGTACCCGGAGATCTCCGTCCAGGGCCTCAAGTCGCGCCTGGTTGATGGCTTCGGCGTTCCGGTTGTGGGTGGTGAGGGTGATGAATCCCTGATCGTCCGACGGAGAAAAACCCGTGATGACGCGCCGGTTCAGCGTCGCCGCATCGGAGGGACCAAGCCGGTTGTCACGGACCCGGTTGAGCAGCCTGATAAAAGCCTCATCGCTCTGCCGGTAAATTTTTTCAAGCTCGATGGTGAACAGCTGTGCGTTCTGAAGCGCCAGGCTGCCGAAAAAAAACAGGGTCCCGTAATGGGGCCGAAGGATTTCCCAGTCTTCGGGACGGACCACCGGAGGCAGCTGGTACAGATCGCCGATCATCAGAAGCTGAACCCCGCCGAAGGGGGCCGGGTTGTTTCGATGGTATCGGAGGGCTTCGTCCACGGCGTCGAGCACATCGGCCCGGACCATGCTGATTTCATCGATGACCAGAAGATCGAGGCAGCGGATGATCTGTTTTTTCATCCGGTTGATGCGGAAAAGGCTTTCCCGTGCCGACGAGGAGGTCATGCCCGGTACCCGGGGGCCCAGGGGGATCTGAAAAAAAGAGTGAAGGGTCACCCCGCCGGCGTTGATGGCCGCCACACCGGTGGGGGCCGTCACGATCATCCGTTTGGATGATTTTTTTTTCAACGTCTTGAGAAACGTGGTTTTCCCGGTACCGGCCTTGCCGGTCAGAAACACATGGTGTCCGGTGTGTTCGATGAAATTCCAGGCCAGCGCCTGCCGGGGGTTGTCCGTGGGGTCGCCGTGCATCACGGTGTTTTTCTCCTCAAAGGGGGTGATAATCATCGCATGATCCGACCCTTTCTATACAAGGATACCGCCGTTGTCACAACAGGGGATTTTCATGAAGGGCGACAAACCGAAGCCTTGCCGATGAAAACGGTAACGGTATACCTGCCTGGGTTTTCATTTCGACAGCAATACCTATTCTTTGAGAAGAACCGGAGGATGCGTTGGAATCGCCCACAATGGGTGCGGGGAACCATGAGACAAACAGGGCCATCCGTCGGGGAGGGCCCTGTTGAGGTCATGGGATCAGCAGGGGCAGGCTGAGGGGCTTGCGTGTTCGAGGAGCAAATCCGGCTCGGAGCAGGCTTTCCTGATGAGGGTCCGGCCTTCGTCCACTTCGGACTTTCTCGTGATCACGCCGCCATCGATCTGAAAAATGACCTTTTCCACTTTCCATTTGATTTCACCGTATTTCATGATCCGCCTCCTGTCATGGGTTTCTGCCGTGTCGCGCTCTTGTACCTTACATCGGCCATCCTCGTCAGAACTTTAATTTCAAAAGGGACATGCAAACTATACAACATCTTTTCTTTACACATTCAAGACCCCTCTGCTATGGTGATGGACAAGTTTTATGAACCCCTATCGATCAGCCAGGAGGATACGCCGTC
>NZ_BAAHXV010000030.1:0-53013 GCF_054657895.1 Desulfatiferula olefinivorans
AGATGCCTTACCAGCCATGGTTTTAATTTTGCGGTAATGCACCGTGTTTATTTGACCACCCGTTCGCTACGCTCACTGAAGAGCGCGAAGGGTCACGAAGAAAAAAACAATGTTTTTTCCCTTCGTTTCATAAAACCATTCGTTTGATTCCGTCTCTAATTCTCAATACGTTGAAATTGATCAGCAAACCGACTTTCGCTTTGGCTAATTTCATGTAAGTCAATAATTGGGCCTGGTGGATTTTTTGCAGTTTGTCCACGCTTTTCAACTCAATGATAAGAGAATCGTTAACCATCACATCGACCCTGTAGCCACAGTCAAGATGGATATCCTTGTAAGATACTGGCATTGGATGCTGACGTTTGAAATTGAAGCCTTTCACAGATAATTCGTAAGTAAGGCATTGTTCGTAAGCAGACTCCAGTAATCCAGGGCCTAAAACGCGGTGCACATCAATCGCACATCCGATAACAATATTTGATAAAAGGTCAAATTTCATAATGTTACTTTTTCGTGGTCTCCGTGGTGAATATTAGCATCACGCTTCATTTACGCCGCCTTTCCGGTTGGGGTGAAGCGGGTGCGGAATTCGTCGGGGCCGGTTTCGGAGAAGAGCCAGGTGTCCAGGCCCAGACGGGAGCAGGTGTCGCCGCCCAGACAGAGGGTCGTGGGGGCGGAGACGGCGTTCCGGATCAGTTCCAGGTCCCAGGAGAGGGGCTGGTTCAGATAGAGGGTGATCAGGGCCGAGAGAATATCGTGGTCCGTGCCGCCTGGGATCAGGCGGTGGTAGTCCCGGTCGGACAGGGGGCCGAGCTCGATGCGGATCGCTCCGTTCCGGCTGGTGACGGTGCGGCCCAGGGTCGAGGTCCGGCCGAGTTTCAGGGTTTCCCCTAAGCGGGCCAGCTGGTCGTCGGGAATCCGGCCCTCCTGCTCGATCCCCTGGATGACCCGGACGGGGATGCCGCCGAGGGCGTCTCCGATCAGGGCTTCCAGGCCTGCGGCCGATCGGGTTTTCATGGCCAGCAGGCCCGTGTACCGCAGCAGTGCCTCCGGCTGGGGAAAGACGGCGCCAAGGGTTTCCGGGGTCATGCCGATCAGGCTGAAAAACCGGTCCATGGCCGAGCGGTCCCGGTTTTCGATGAGGGTCAGCATGCTGCGGTATTTGGTCCAGGCGTCGAACAGAAGTTCGTAGATCCGGTGGTTGATCACATCGAACAGGTCCCGGAGGGTGCGGCCGCCGTCTGAGGCCTCGTCGAGCAGGTCTTCGCTGTAGAAGGTGGGCAGGGGAGAGGCGCTGCCGTAGAGGCCCATCAGGTTGGGGCTGACCGTGAAACACCCCGGCTCCGATTCGGTGATCGAGGCAATGCCGGCGGCGGGAAAACCCAGGGACAGATGGGGCCGTATCCGCACATGGTCGGCGCGAAGGCCCGGGACTTCTCCGTCATCGTCGGCGGTTAGCCGTCTCAGCAGGCGCAGCGCCTGGAAAAAGGAAAAGGAGGGCCCCCGTTCCAGAAGTTCGGTTTTCAGATCAGGGGCTGGTCGCCCATACGTTCCGGCCATGTAAAGGCTTCTCCGGTGTCATTGTCGGTTACGGTCAGTCGGGTGAAGGTGTTGATCGGGGCGTACATGCCGAAAAAACGATCGAGCAGGGTTCCGAACAGCCAGACGTCGCCCAGTCCGGCGAAGTGACTGAGGCTGACGGTCAGGCGGATGTCGACGCCCCGGAACATGGCCCCTCGGATCAGGCGTTCTCCCGGTGTGGCGGTCAGGCCCCGGATCCCGTCGATGCGCCGCTGGTTGATGCGGCGGCTGGTCCGGTCCCGCCTTCCTTCGGCGACGAACAGCCGGAGCAGGGCCTTGAGATGATCCGGATGACCCAGGCTCAGATGATTGAGGGTCAGAAGGGAGGTCAGCGTCCACAGGCTCTCGTTGCCCAGGGCCGGAAGGGCGGCTGTCGTGGGCTTTCGGATGTTTCGGGCGGTGACGAACTCCGGGGTGCTTGGAGAGGGGGCGCAGATGTCCCCGTCGCCCAGGGCTTCGGGAAGGGTGCCGTTGGTGCAGAGGATGTCAAAGGACAGGCTTTTCAGGCGGCTGAGGTCCAGGTCCGGGGCATAGGCCAGGGTCACGGACACGTCCATGGCGTCCCGCACCGGATTCTTTTTCAGGTTTTCGTGATACACACAGGCCCCGTTTCCGGCCGAAAAGCTGTGAAAGGGCGTGAAGGTGACGGGCTTTGCCGTGCCGTGCATGGCCCCGGACACCGATTCGATGCTGAACACCTGATAATGCCCGGACGGTTCGCCGCTGGGCCGGACCGGATAGTCGCTTTTTCTGTGATCGGCCAGAACGGGGTCCGCATGCCGGGCAAAGAGATTGACGGCCGGAACCACCCCCAGCACAAAACTGCCCGGATCCGACGGAATAAAGGCGCCGTCCGGTTTGTCGATCACGAATTCCAGATGGAAATCCCCACCGGTCTGGGATGTGGTCCAGGCGTCCCAGCCGGTGATGTCCACGCACAGGAATTTTTCGGGCATCAGAAAAAATTCCTGAATCAGGCGGTAGCCGTCAAAGGCGTTCGACGGCCGGGGCAAAAGGGCCTCGCGTGGGGAAAACCCGCCGGGTGTCAGGCATTCGGGCCCCAGGACGCAGGCCGCAGTATCGCCCTTGGCCCGGAGGCGGATATGGTTGAGGTTCCGGGTCAGCAGGCGATAAAGGTCGGCGGCTTCGGCGTAGCGGCCGCCTAAGTGAAGGCGAAGCCGTGACGGCCGGAACCGGGACACGGGCCGGTTGTGGAGCCGGAAGGAAATCCGGATCAGGGGCCGTCCGCCCGGCGGATCTTCGGCGGTGACCATCCGGATGCTTAAGGGGTGGAGATCCAGGGCCTGGCAGGTTCGAAAGGGGCAGGCCGTTCCCGAGACAGGCAGGGAGTTGATCTGGATGCCCGCCTCGATCCGGCAGGTCTCACTGAGCTGTTTTTCCGGGCTGAAGGCGATGAGGGTGGCCGAAGGCAGGGGTCTCAGGGCCTGGGGCCAGACCTGGCGCAGCAGGTCGTGGATGACTTCGGGAATCTCGTCATCGAGCTTCTGGCGGATGGCGCCGGTCAGAAAGGCCACCCCTTCGAGAAGCCGCTCCACGTCCGGGTCGGACGAGGGCTCTTCGAGCATGGGGGCGATGGCCGGGTTCTCCTTTGAAAAGGCCCGGGCAATGTCCCGGAGGTGCCGGAGTTCCTGGAGATAATAGGGGTTTAGCATCGTCGTTTCCTTTCCATGTTCATGGTCCGATCCGTCGGGCCGGACCATGAAGATGAAAAGAGAATATGTGCGCCAACACATATTCTCTTGGACAGCCCTGCGGTTGTGCAGGTCTGAGGTACAGCTCAGTGGCGGACAATCATGCGTCCGCTGGGGGAAAGAGCGCTTTCCAGATGGATGGGCCGTGACGTCCCGTCGGACCGGAGCAGGGCGCGGATGTGAAAGTACAGGGTCATCCGTTCGTCCTGTTCGATGAAGCGGACCTCCACCCGGGCCAGTCTGGGTTCGTACTGTTCGATGGTCAGCGACAGGGTGCGTTCGATGTCCCGGACCGAATCCGGAAAGGTGGCCCGAAGATCGGTGATGTCGGGCATGCCGAAGCCCGGGTCCATCAGGGTGGTCCCCTGTCTGGCGTTCAAGAGCTTCTTCAGGTGATCGATCACCGAGGCGATGCGGTCACCGGTGCGTTCGGCATCGTGTTTCCCAGGGCCGATGCTGCCGGTCCGGAGCCGTTCGAACAGACGTTTTTCTCTCATCCCTCAATCCCCCGGGCTCGGCATCAGGCCGGAATCTTCCATGAATCTTCGGACTCCTTGCTGTCCACCTCGTGTTTCCACTTGATTTTGGAATAGGTGAACGACACCTTTTCCATGTGGCGGTAAGGTTCGTTTTCAGACAGGAAGGCCAGGGGCATGTAGGGGGACACTTCCACGATGATGGCGTCTTCGAGGGTGATGGTGAAGTAGTGTTCCTCGGCGCCGGTGGGGTCGATCCGGTACTGCTTGATGGTCACGTCGCTCAGCTGCTCACCGGTGCACAACGCCTGATACAGCATGGGGGAGGCCTTGTCGATTTCCTTGTCGATGGTCAGGGGGCCGTGGATGCGCTTGCCGCTGGGCAGACCGGACTGGGGATCACGGGGGATATGGATCTTGTGGTCGAGGGCATAGACGAGGATGGTGTTTTCCCGTCCGTCCATGTCGCAGGACCCGTCGATCTTGCCCTGGTTCTTGCCGGTGATTTCCATGTGTGAGGTCATTGGCATGGTGACTGTTTCTCCTTTTCGGTTAAATGGTTGTTCTTTGATGTCTTACGAAGCCGTCATTCTTTATCGAGCTTGCCGACCAGTGAGAGCGTGAAGGATGCTCCCATGTATTTGAAGTGGGGCTGAACCTTCAGGCCCACTCTATACCAACCGGGTTCGCCGGGCACGTCGTCCACGGTCACGTCCGCCTTGCGCAGGGGACGTCTGCTCCGGACGCCGGGAAGGGGGTTGTCCATGTCCACCACGTACTGGCGGATCCATTCGGAAAGTTCGCGCTGGAGATCCACTTTTTCCTTCCAGGTGCCGATGTTTTCGCGCTGAATCACCTTCAGGTAATGGGCCAGGCGGTTGATGACGAACATGTAGGGCAGCTGGGTGCCCAGCCGGTAATTGGTTTCCGCCTGTTTCCCCTCCTCGGTGGCGGGGAAGACCTTGGGTTTCTGGATGGAGTTGGCCGAGAAAAAGGCGGCGTTGTCGCTGCCTTTGCGCATGGTCAGGCCGATGAACCCCTCTTCGGCCAGTTCGTATTCCTTGCGTTCGGAGAGAAGCACTTCCGTGGGGATCTTGCTCTGGATGGCGCCCATGTCCTCGAATCGGTGCAGGGGCAGGTCCTCGACGGCGCCGCCGCCCCGGGGGCCGATGATGTTGCTGCACCAGCGGTAGTTGGCGAAACTCTCGTAGATATTGGCCGCGAAGGCGAAGCTGACATTGCCCCAGAGGTAGTGGGCGCTGTCCGTGCCGACATCCTCGGTGTAGTCGAAGGCCTTGACCGGTTCCGTGTCTTTGCCGTAGGGCAGCCGGAGCAGGAAGCGGGGCAGGGTGAGGCCGATGTAGCGTGCGTCTTCCGATTCCCGCAAGGATCGCCATTTGGCGTACTGGGGCCCTTCGAAAATGGATTTCAGATCCTTGAGCCGGGCAAGGCCCTCATAGGAGTCCAGGCCGAACATGGACGGGGCCGCCGCGCCGATAAACGGGGCGTGGGCCATGGAGGCCACGCTGCCCAGGTAGCCCAGAAGTTTGATGTCCCGGGGGGAGGCGCCGAAGGCGTAGTTGCCGACGATGGCGCCGTAGGGTTCCCCGCCGAACTGGCCGAATTCCTTGGTGTACACCAGTTTGTACAAACCGGATTTGGTCACGTCGGGGGCGTCTTCGAAATCGTCCAGCAGATCGTCCTTGCTGACGTTTAAGATTTCGAGCCGGTTGTTTTCCCGGAAGTCGGTGCGGTCCACGAGAAATTTCAGGCTGCGCCACAACGATTCCACGGCCTGCACGTCGGGGTGGTGGAGGATGACGTCGAGCTGGCGGCTGATCTGGCGGTCGATTTCGGCGATCATGCCGTCGACCACGGCCTTGGTGACTTTCTCTCCCGCGGCGTCGCTGGACGCCATCTGGGAAATCAGGGCCTCAAGACCCTTTCGGGTCAGGTGGTAGGCATCGTCTTCGGGCGTCATCTGGGTGGATTCGATGATCTCATCCAGAAGTGGCGAGGGCGCGAAGACCGTGTCCGGCCGGTCCGGAGCGAGGGCTGTTTCCTGTACGTCAGACATAATGGATTCTCCTTGGGATTACTTGGTTGACAGACCCAGCTCCGACAGGAGTTTTTCCCGCTGGGCGACGTCGTCGATGAGGGTCTGGATTTTCTTTCGGAATTCGGGGATGTTGCTCAAGGGGCCCTTGAGGGCCATCAGGGCCTCCCGGAGCTGGAGGATTTTTTTCAGCTCGGGAACGCTTTGGGCCACCGCTTCGGGGCCGAAGTCGCTCATGGCGCTGAAATTCAGCGACAGCTTCAGTTCGGCCCCGTCCTCGCCGGACAGGGTGTCGGGCACGGTCACGTCGACCCGGACCTTCTGGGCCTTGAGAACCTCGTTGAAATTGTCCTTGTCGATGCTGACGGTGCTGCGGTTTTCAAGGGGTGTTGTTTCCTCCCGGTTGGAAAAATTGCCTAGAACAAGCTGCTTGAGCGGGAGCTCTACCGATTCCTCGGTGTTTCCGGAAGCCGGTCGGTAGACGATGTTCACTCTTTCCTTTGGTGCGACGGAAGCGTCTTTGGCCATGATGGTCCCTTTCCTGTGGTGTGCATGATGATGGTTCTCGTCAGTCGAACCCCATCATGGGGTTATTGGTCACGTCGAAACGTGTGAATCCGAATGGGTCATTGGTTTAGAGACAATGACGGAGGTCGTGTCTGGAACACGGTGAGAGGATGCCGGCAAGCCGCCTGGAACGGCATGAGATGGAAACAAAGCGGGTTCCTCTGTAACACACTTTTAGAAAAAGATGCTTATAATTCGATTCAGTTTTGAGGTCAATCTTTTTCTTTTATTTTTTTAACGTGTCAAGGCTGATCAGTCGATTGGTGTACTGAACGGTTACAGGGCCAGAATCCGGCCGGGGTCGAGGGCGGCGATGCGCACCAGGACATCGGCGGCTTTGTCCCGGTAGCGGGTCTCGGGAAGACGCCGGAATACCTTGGCCGAAAGGGTCAGAATCGCCAGGGACAGGGCCGGATCCCAGGCGGAAAGGCCGTGCCGGTCCAGGTCGTCCATCATCGATTCCAGCAGGGCCGCAGCGGTGAGGTCCTGCTTTTCCGACGCCAGCAGGCGGGCCAGCTCCAGCCTTACGGGCAGGGCGTCCTTTTTAGCCGGACACCGGCCTGCCAGCGCCTGGAAGGCGGCGACGGCCCGGGGAAGATCCCGATGATCGTTCACGTGTTCCCGAATGGTCTTTATTTCATCTCTCAATGCGTCCACTGTCGTGTCAGATGAAGCATCAGATAGATTGTCCGACTGGTTCAACGAGTAATCAACGGTTTTCAGCCATTCTGATGTTTTCTCGTTGATCAGAGGTGTTCCGTCTGAAAACAGCAATTGCTCCAGGCCTTTCAGGCGCTCGATGAACAGGGCGGTGTCCGTCAGGACCGTCCGGGCCGCAGCCTGATGGGAGGGGCCCAGGCCATCGAGCGCCTGAAAGGTGAACAGGTTCAGTTCCAGGAAAAAAAGGTTTTTGGGATTGGCCAGGGCCGATTCGGCGGCCTGGATCAGGGCCGGGTAGTCCCGCTGGTCGGCCAGATGGTTCAGCCGGCTGACGGTCTGGCTCTGGGGCGGCGGTATGCGCGTGATGGTGTTGGTCGACGGCGGCAGGGCCCGCAGGGGTTCCCAGATCGCGAAACGGAGCCAGTGATAGGCCTGGGGGTTCCGGTCGTTTTCCAGCCGAAGCAGTTTGGCGGTCTGCTTGATATTCTGGAACAGGGGAATCAGTTGTTTGACGGCCTCCTCGGGCTGGTCGGCCATGGGGACGACGGACGGGGCGGCGGGCACCGGCGGCGGGGGAGGCGACGGCGCGTTGGGGCCCGGCGTTTTGGTTTCCGCGCCGATGCGGCCTTCGATGGCCCGGATCAGCGGCCCAAGACCGGGGGCTCCGGGCAAATGCTCTGCAAGGAAACGGTCCGCGTCGCCGAGACGGTGGGTGACGGCCCGGATCCGATCCTCGGGAAGCCGTATGTCCGGGTTGGCGGCCAGGGCCTCGCCCGTCCGCTCGGCCCACCAGGAAAGGGCGGCGATGCGGCCCTGCCGTCGTTTGGGGGCCGGATACAGGGTGTCCCAGAAATGCTCGATCAGGTCCGCGATCAGGATCGAGGCCGCCTCGAGCCCCTCGCCGCCCTTCAGGTGCAGCAGGGCCACGGCCAGATACCCGGCCACCAGAAGATCCTTGGCCTGATGTGTGAGAATTTCGGTTGAAAGATCGAGGACCGTCTGCCAGGAAAATCCGTCACGGTCCGTGGGTGAGGTTCGTTTGCTCATTTCCGCATCCAGGGCCAGAAACAGATCGTGGTAGCGGACATCCTCGCCCTGGGGGCAGGCTTCGGAGATGGGCCGTCGGCCCAGATCGATCATCATGACGGGTCCTCCACGGCTCCGGTTTCCCAGAGCCCTTTGAAATCCCGGGGGGTCAGGGACCGTTTCATGACCGTCAGGCGACGGTCCCCCGGCCGTTCCCCGATGAACACCGTGGCAGGCTCGATTTTCGAGCGGGTTTTGAGCAGCGTAAGGAGTTTAATGACCGGGATCAGCACGTCCCCTTGCCCTCCCACGTCGATGCGGACGCTGAAATGGGACCGTCGCGAAAGGCCGTCGATATTGTTCATCTTGTTCATGAAATCCGAACGCGGTGCCGGACGGTTTACGGACATGCCCTGCCCGCGGGTCGCCTCCCACGTGTTGCGATAGGTTTCCCAGCGGGGCGCCGGCCCGTCGATGGACAGCAGCCGCCGCGTCAGATGGACGATGGACGGGCTTTCTTCCTCGCCGAGGGTCGAAAGGGCCTGCCAGGTGGACTCACAGGCGACGGGCATCAGATCCCAGTCCCTGCCCGTGTCCGGAAGGCGGCCTTCACCGGCCATCATCAGGGGGTAGGCCCTGCCGTGGCAGTCCCGGCTGGTTTTCACAATGCCGCAGATCAGCTTGCCGTTGGGCCCCTTGGCCCAGAACCGCCAGCAGCCCTGGCCTTTTCGGGCCTCGGGTCGGACCGTCTCGTAGCCCGCGTCCATCCATGCGGAAAATCCCTTGAGCAGGGGGGTCACCCGGCCCAGGGACAGATAGTCCCCGGCGACGGGGTGTTTACCGAAGATGGCCAGGCTCCATTCGGGGGGCTTGCCGATCAGTTTGAACACGAGACGATTTCTCCGGGCGGCTTTCCCGCTTCCATGTTCAGCAGCGTCATGACCGGCCCCCCGCCGGAGATTCTGTATTTGACCTTGATGAACTTGATGTTCATCCGTTTGAGTTCCGGCCCCTGATCCGGAAAATCCATGCGGTAGAAGGTGTGCCCGCCCTTGTCGAAATCCTTGAGAAATCGGGCGAAGGGCCGGAAACCCGTGTAGGTTTTTTTGAGGGAAAGGGGCCCGATGAGAATGGACAGGCTCACATCCCCGCATTCGTCGGGCGACCATTCGAAGGTATGGCTGACCGGGTAGTTGTAGTTGTCCAGGCTCTGGGCGCCTGTGGCGCATTGCAGTTCCAGTTTGGTCACATGGGGCATCATCGCCGCGTCGGCGTTGGCGTCCGTGGGCAGGCCGTCGATCTTGACCTTGTAGAGGCTCTGCGCGGAACGGGCCGACCAGGCCCCCCGGGTCAGGAAGGACAGAAACTCCGGGCGGAAGGGCATGGTTTCTCCGTCGACTTTTTTCGCGAAATACCCCCGGCGGCTGTCCCGGCCGATGAAGGACGCACCGGGGCCTGCGGTGAAGGCTTTGACCAGGCCGTCCTTGCCCAGAAGCATGTCGGCCGTCTGTTTGGGATCATGGACGCCCTGGATCTCGGCCAGCACCGTTTCGTCCCAGATGGCCTGGATGCGGCAGGCGGCCCCGCGCACGGAACGGCTCCACAGATAGTCGACGGGGCCGTCGAGCAGGCGAACGAACACGCCCCGCTCGTCCTGATGGGCGGACAGGGCCGCCTTGAGATCCTCGGACGCCCGCCGTGCGGCAAAATGGCTGGACTGCCCGCCTGTCGGGTCTTCTGCGAACACCTGGGACGCCAGATGAAAGGCTGAGGCATCGGACCCGCAGGCCCGGGCCATGGCGGCCATGGCGTCACGGTAGCGTTTGAAGGGCTCGGCGTGAACCATCAGGTCCGGTGCGGGGGCGGATGCCGTCGCCAGACGTCCGGCCCGGCCCAGCAGGCGCGCCCCCTTTTTGGCCAGGGTGGCGGCCGCGCCCGATGACTCTGCCTCACCTTCCCGTGCTTCGTAATGGCGGATGCCTGTGAGGGACAGGGCCAGATCCACCCAGGACGGCGGGGGTTCCCCGTCGGTCAGGCCGGGACTGATTTCGTCGGAAAGACGATCGAGAAAGACGAAATAGGGGTTGGACGGACCGGCCATGGCCCGGACGGCTGCCTGGTGCTGCTCCCGGCCGGTCAGGGTGAAGGCCCCTTCGGGAAACTGCCGGGCGAACCGCCCCCAGGTGTCCAGGTAGTTCCGGCGGTAGGTGTCCAGAAAGGCCGTTTTCCGGGTTTCCAGCAGAAGGGGTTGGTCAAGGGCCCCCTCGAGTTCGTCCAGAAATCCGGCGACGGCCCCAAAGCCGTCCACGGTGTAAGCCGGAGGAATGGTCCGTTCGTCCTTGAGCCTATTGCCGCCCTTCCAGAAATCCTCAAGGGTGATGGACGCGCCCCTGGTGTTGGCCCAGGTGACGAGAAAATCAAGGGGCAGGTTCCGGTCGATCAGAAGATGCTTGAACCGGTCTTTCATGGCCGCCAGGGCCCTGCGTCGGTTGTCGGGCGTTTCCCAGGCCAGGGCGTGGCGGTACTGGCGGTCCAGAAGAGTAAGAACCTCGGGAATCACGGCGGCGTTGGGGTCAAACGAAAGGGGGCGGAAATCCGGTCCGGGAAGTTCCGCCGCTTCGTCTATGGAGTGGCCGGCCTCAAACCCTTCCATCAGACCGATGCGCCGGGCATACAGGGACAGGGCCGTGCCGATGCGATCACCCGGCGTTTTCGCGTCAAACGAAAGTACGGTCTGGTTCCAGTCACGATCCCGGGGGCCCAGAAAATCCGTGAAAAAGCTGCGGCAGTAAAGGGCTTTCATGTCCTTTTCCGCGGCATCCCCGTGCCGGAGTCCGAAGCGGGGCAGCCACCGGGAGCGGTTTCTTCTTTCGATGGTCAAAACCATCTGCCGCATGGTTTCAAGGGTGTTGAGGTCGACGATCACATCGCCGGAAAGGGTCGGGGGACCGGCAAAATCCCGGTGGACCTGCTTGACCGTGGACAGGGTCAGGGCGAAGGAAAAACTCAGAAGGCCGCAGAGCAAGGCCACACAGAGGGCAAACGCCGCAAGGCCCGTGATTCGGGTTTTCCGGCGCACGTCCTTCGTTCGCTGGGTGGGCCGGCCCAGGGATCGGTCCCCGGGCAGAACCAGGCTGAAAAAATCGTGAAGGAAATAGCTTTTGTCCGACGGGGTTAGGTCGCTGTCCCGGGGGGACAGGTTCAAGGATTGCATGAAATGGGACAGGGGCTTGCCGGACTGGCGGCCGCTGGTGAAATACATGCCCCGGAGCAGAGGCGCCTCCTGAAAGGTGCTTTGGCCGAAGGCCGCCGCGACAAAGGGGGTGAGGCCCTCTTTCAGACGATGAAACTCCTCGGGAAACAGGAGCAGATCCGGGTTGACCTTCTCCCTGCCCGGGGCGTGGGCCAGGCGAAGCCGGATACGGCGGATGCGTTTGCCCAGCGCGTCAAAGGCCCGATCGAGAAAACCGTTCCGGTCCTGATCCGGCAGGAGATCCAGAAATCCGAAGGCCTGATCATGGGCCGGGGCTGGCAGGACATCGCAGAATTCGCGCATGCCGTGGATCAGATCGCATTTGGTCATAAGGAGGTAAACGGGAAAGGAGGCGCCCAGGCACTGCATCAGTTCCTGGATGCGCAGGCGGATTTTTTGCCCTTCCTCCGCAAGGTCGAAGGCGGCAGCGGTCAGAATGCGGTCGGCGGACACGGTGACCACCAGGCCGTTTAGGGGCTCTTTTTTCCGGTAGCGGGCCAGCTGGGACAAAAACAGGCGCCATTCGGCGCTGTCAGAGGTTTCATCGGGCTGGACGGCGTAGCGGCCGGCGGTGTCGATGATGATGGCCTGGTCGAAAAACCACCAGTCGCAGTTTTTGGTGCCCGACACGCCGGCGGCCCTGGGCAGGGTGGTGTATCCGGCCGAAAGCCTCGAATTTGTGATGGCCGTGGTTTTTCCCGACCCGCTTTCGCCGATCAGCATGAACCAGGGCAGCACGTACAGGGGATTGCCCCGGCTTTTGAGCCGCGATGTTTTCAGCTCGCCGACCACCTGTTTAAAGCGCCGGGCAAGTTCATTGGACAGCTGTTTGTCTGAGCCGCTTCGGCCTGGGTCCGGATGCTCCAGGATGCCGTCGATGAATTTTTTTTCCCGGTGTCTCAACCAGAGCGCCCGGAAAAAAAGAACCATGAGGGTCAGACTGACGATGCCCAGGGAAACCAGGAGGCCCGGAAAGGGGCCCCGGTCGAGCCGGACGGACAGGAGGATGGGGATGATCAGAACGATCAGAGTCATCAGCAGGAAAAAAAGACGCAAAAGCATGTTCATGATCCGTTCACCAGGTTGACCGCCGTTTCATTGTCCAGGATGAAGCGGTACAACGCGAAAAGAAAAACAAAGACGCCGACGGGAATAAGGGCCAGGCCGATGAGGGGCAGACGGCGTCGTCGGGACGGTTTGGCCGGGCCGTCGGGCATCTCCCCGGCGCCGTAGGCTTCGGGGAAAAGCCGTTCCCCGAGGTCGTCGCCGGTCAGGCCGTCCGATGATCCGGTCAGCCTTCGAAGGTGCCGAAGCCTCAGGGTGTCGCGGGTCAGCCGGTCCTGCTCCCGGTGGCCGTAGCGTCCGCAGTAGCCCAGGGCCAGACAGAGCAGGAAGACCTCTCGGACGGGGTCCTGGTCGGCGGTCAGGTTGTCCAGGGTGCTGTAAAAAACGAACCCCCCGTCGGTGGTTTTGCAGTAGGTCCGCTGGAGCAGGTGCCGGGGCCAGGCGGCTTTATCGGGATAGGCGGAGGTCATGATGGTTTCATCGATCCAGACCACCACGGCAAGCCGGGCCGGGTCGAAATCCTCCCGGGAAAAACCGCCGTCGATTCGCCTGTCCTCACAGCGGTCGATCAGGGTGCCGAATCGTTGTGCCAGATCCGCAGCGGAGGCGGGAAGGCGTTCGGGTGTCCGGACGCCGTAGGACGCATAGGCGATCAGGTCCGCAAAACAGTCGCTGAGCCGCATGTCATTTTCTCCTGACGATCAAAAGTTCCATGGTCATGTCGCCGGGGGGGCTGTTCCAGTGGACCCCCAGGGACCGGTCCTTTTCGATCCGGGACCAGGGATCGCCGTGCTGATCGATGAGGAAATAGGAGGCATTCCGGTGCCGGGGCAGTTCCTGGGGCGGTACGGGCAGGTGCTCGAGCCGCGCGCCGGGAAGGGCCCTTTCGATGTGCAGGGGCAGAACTTTGAGCGAGCAGACCTTGACGTCGATGTCCACCGCGTCCAGAACCTCGCCGATGTCCGATTCGGTGCGGACCACCAGGTAAAAGCGGTTGTCGCCCGAAAGATGGTCGCCGGACAGGGTGCAGGAAAAGCGGTGGTCCTCGCAGGTAAGGGGCAGGATGTGTTCGGGCCCGGCGGTGATCTGGTCAAGCAGGGCGGAGGCCAGCACCCCCGCCCTGGAAAAGCAGGCCCAGAGGTTCCGGTGGTCGTAGGCGGGCATGCCCCCCTTTCCGTTGTCGTCCCGGCCCAGCACGTCCAGGGTGTCGGAAAAAGACGACAGCTCGCCGATCATCTGCCGAATCAGGGTGTAAAGATCGTAGGGGTGGACCGTCGTGTCCTCGTTCAGCCTTTGAAACCAGGGGATGTACCGGTTGAAGGACCGGAGGGCCAGAAGGTAGACCATGTCCCGGGGGCCGAATTCGGCGTTGTGGATGCCGCGCTTCTTTTTGTGGGACTCCAGTTCCCGTCCCCGGAAGGCCAGTTTCTCGGCGATATCCCGGACCAGGCCGGCCAGAACCGGGGAGGCGGTGACCGCCACGCAGGGCGGCACATACTCCCGATCCAGGCGGACCTCGTCGCCCTGTCGGACGATCCGGGCCACGGGGATCAGGTCGTAGGCGCCCAGGCGGTCGATTTCCGTTTCGAAGAAAAGGTGAAGGGCGTAGTCCAGGCGTTTGACCGGGGCCGTGTGGCCACCCTGGTGGAGATCCGGAATGTGTTCCGGATTCGGGCTGCCCGAATAACGGGTCGGCCGGCTCGGGTCGGCCTCGCTGACGTTGACGCCTCTGGGATCGTTTTTACGAAGTCCCAGGTAGACGGTCAGGGGTTTGTCCCCGTCCTGCCAGTCGTCCTTGAAATAGCGGGGCTCGATCACGGCGTTCTCCCACAGAACCACATAGGTTTTATCCGGAAACCAGAAGGACCCGCCATCGATCTGAAAGGAAAAATTGGACAGGGCCGACTCCCGGATGGACAGGGACGCAACGCCGCTTAGAAAGGGCTTGATCCACTGATGATAGGGGGTGAACAAAGACTGCTGGTGCAGATCGTTGAGCTGCAGATGCTGGGGCTGAAGAAACAGACCCTGGTGCCAGAACAGGGATTTTTCCATCTTATTTTTCTTCCTTGGTATCGTCGATCTGCTGGGGTCCGAGGGTGAGATTGATTTCCAGCTTTGAGGGAACAAGCTTGCGTGATAGGTTCAGGATATTGGTGAATTTAACGTCAACCGGGATGTGGAAAAGACGGGCCATCCGTTCCTTGGCCATGACATGATAGCCGGCCACGATGCCCACGTACATCGCACCTTCGGCCCGGTCCATCCGATAGGTCACGTCGCTCCCGGGATAGAGGATCATACTTTTCACCGAGGCCACGCTTGCGTCGAAGATCCTGCTTTCCAGCAGCCGGGTCAGGCCGTCCTGGTCGTCGATCATCCGGTTGAAGGTGTTGGGGTTGATCAGCTGGTACACGACCACGTACAGGGTGTAGGCCGTGCCCTTGGATTCGTTCAGCCGCCGGTCGGCCTTCAGATTGAGGACGATGCCCTCTTTCTGCATCTGCCAGTCGGGGGGCGCGGCCGGGGGGAGCATGCAGGCGGACAGCAGCATCAGAAGGACCGACAGGGCGATGGGGATGGTTCGTTTCACAAAAAGGCTCCTTGATACAGAATCGTGCAATGATGTGGTGATTGGGGAAACAAATCATCTGAACGATAATCAGAATGACGGTGATGACGAAAAGAGGGTCCAGATGAATATTTACCGTATCAATCACGCCGATAAACACCGGGGTTGCCGCGGAATGACGTTATGCCTTATATAACGAGGGCCGATACCGAGGCTGGGTCATGGGGGTCTATATTATATTTTTTGCCTGTTGACAACACTCTGTGATGATTTTTTTGGAAGCCGAAGACGTTCAAAACTTTACCTTAAAGGTAAGTTTGGGTCTTTTTCGGTTAAAATGATTGAAAATAGTGATGTCTGGAGTATCCTTCATCCGGGCCGGTGGCCACCGGTTTTTTTTGTCCGCCCCATTCGTCCTCTTGATTATTTGAAAGAGCGGGCGTATAGATTGAGATGTTCGGTTCGAACATGCACCCGCCAACGTCTGCATGAGAGAAAAAAATATCCAAATTGCCCCCATATTCAAGGAGTTTGTACGAAATGGTATTCATACCCTGTTGTGAATGCGCAAAGGCTGGAAACGTCTGCTGTGTGAATCGTCAGATCGTTATCACGGACAAGGACATCGACCGGGTGGCCGCCCATGTCGGACACAGGGATTTCTATGTGTTCGAGTATCCCGAGCCCTGGTACCTGGAGCCCTTTTACGATCCGGACTGGGTGCCCCTGGTGCTCCAGCCCGACGGACGGCTGAAAATTTTTAAACGCAAGGAAGACCGCAGCTGCATGTACCTTGGCGACCAGGGCTGCGTCCTGCCCTTTGAGGTCCGGCCCCGACTCTGCCAGCTTCATCCTTACATGTTCACGGCCGAAGGGATCATCGGACTCGATATGACCTGCCTGATCTCCCAGCAGCCCGACGCCTACGCCTGGCTGGCCGAGCATGACATGCCCATGGATAAAGCCGTGGCCTGGCAGCAGGAACTGTACGCCGAGCTGAAGCGCGAAAAAGCACAGGCCGGTCAGGGTCGCTGATCGACGTTATAAAGGATAAAAGACAGGCGGGCGCATCGGACACGGTTCGGTGCGCCCGCCTTTTTTTGTGACGGGTTAGGCCGTCGCCGTCTAAGCCAGGCGGTCGATGAGGGCGTTGACGTAGCGGGACTGGAGCAGATGGGCGGCCAGCGCCCGTTTGACGGGGGGCAGTTTGAGGATCACCCCCAGAACCGCCGCCAGGGCGCGGTGACTCACAAGCACCTGGTTGTCGACGATCAGATGCTGGAGCGTGCCCCGCTCGACGGCCATGATCACGGCTCGGCGGGTGGTGTCCAGAGGGGTCAGTACCCGGTTCGGCCGGCTTTGCATGACGACGGCTTCCGTGGGGCAGTGGCGCACGCAGACTCCGCAGCCCAGGCAGAGGGACGGATCCACATGGGCTTTCCCCGCTCGGCCGCCTGGGGCCGGGGTGAAGGTGACGGCGTCCACGGGACAGGCGGCGGCGCAGCGGCCGCATCCCACGCAGGCGCTGTCGCGGATCTCGGCGATAAAGTTGGAATGAACCGGCCGGACCAGACCGAACCGCCGGATGGCCAGAAGGGCCTCGCAGCAGCAGCCGCAGCAGTTGCAGATGAAATTTACCCGCCGTTTGACGTTTTCGCCGAACTGGACCAGATCGGCCTCCTTGGCCCGGGCCAGAAGGTCCAGGCATTCGGCCGCGTCCGCCTTCCGGGCGTGGCCGTGTTTGACCAGGGAGGCGGCGGAGGTGTTGAAGGTCATGCAGATTTCCTGGGGAGCCCCGCAGGCCCGGCCCAGATGGCTCATCTTGTGGCGGCAGTAGCACAGGCCGATGCCGATGTGGGAGGCGGTGCGGATCACCTCGCTCGCCCGTTCGTGATCCATCACCTGGAGGGACGCGTCTTCGGTCAGGGTTTCTTCCCGGACGAAAATCCGGCCCAGGGGCGTTTCCCCCTCGACGAAAAGCTCCCGGATAAAGTCCTCTTCCATGTTCAGATACTGGTAAAACAGTTCGGAGAGGGCCTTCTGGTCGAGGTCGTTCCTTACCCGCATCAGGGAAAATTCGAAAAACCCGGCCATGGGCGGGGGAAGGCAGTAGCGCAGTTCGCCGCCGTGGGGGATATCCACCAGAATGGCCCGGGACGCCAGCGTGTCCAGAACCTTCCGGGCCTCGCTTACGCCCATGCCCCAGGCCGTTGCGGCATCCTTTGGCGTGAACGGCCGGATGGGCAGTCGGGCCATCAGCCCCGCCTCTTTTTCACTGACCAGCATCTTCAAAATGGCAAACAGCAGCTCGGACGGCGGTGAGCCCTGGGGGAACCGGTTGAGCCGCTCCGCAAGCCGGGCATACACATGGGACGGCCGGGTATGATGGGCCATGGGTCGATCCTCCTGATCACGGGATGATGCGATGGGGCGGGCGTGGTGCTCAGACGCTTATTGACCATCCATACGCCCTTTGATGTCTTCCGTCAACCATGGGCTGTTCCCGGTCCGGTGCAATCGCATGTCTATCCCGCACGACCCGTGGGTCATGCTCTGTGGGGAGCGATTCATGAAATGCCGTGTATCGGGGATTGACACCTCCCATTTCCTTCGCGCTCTTCAGGGCGCGCAGCGACCGGGTGGTTGAATGCTTTGACCATGACGAAAACGAGCCGGGGCTCTTTCCCGTCACGGCATGGGATGCCCACAGGGCCGTTGCCGTGCGACATGCCCCGGCATGTCCGGCGTTCTCTGTGTCTCCGTGACTCTGTGAGAACGATTAAACCGGCATCTCCGAAGGGGACGGTCTAAGTGATTTCTCACGGAGACACAAAGTCACAAAGAGGGTGTCGTGTGCTCACGCGGTGTCTTTCCTGCCGGCACGGATGACGTGTTTAAGTTCACAGGAGTGATCTGAGATCAATCCACTGAGATTCTCACGAAGGTCGTTTTTTACTTTTCTTGAAGGATATGAAACATGCGATTGCTCTGGTTCTCGGTCCGGGGCAATCGCATGTCTGTTCATAAAAACACATGGGCTTCATGGATTCATGCCGTTCACGTTTACTGTCACGAGCACGTTCACGATGGCGGTGGCGGGCTGTGACAAACCATGCTTCCTTCTTGTCCTTCAGGGAGCGCAGCGACCGGGTGATTGAATGGATCGACTCCGGTATTTTCGATTGTCCTCGGCTTCGGATAAAACGTTTTCGCCATATTTGACGGGCGGTTCGTCGCATATGATGAAACCCGCCGTCGGGGACGGGCCAGGGCTCTGATCCTTCGGGGGCTTGTGGGCCGGCATGCATCGTGATACATCGTTGGGGTCGGGCCGCGGGTCCGGCGTGGAGCCGGGTGACGGCCGGACATTCATCCATGCAAACGGGGAGACATCATGAACAAGGTCAGCATCGTCCGATATGAAAAACCGGGAGAATCGGTCGCAAGAGCCATCGAACTTGCCGGGGTCCTCGACCGGTTGAAACCGGGGGACACGGTCTTTATCAAACCCAACATCGTGTTCTGGTCCAGTGTGGTGGATATGCCGCCCTGGGGCGTGATCACCACCACCCGGGTCCTGGAGGACGTGGTCCGGCAGCTGAGGGATCGCGGGGCGGGAAAGATTATCGTGAGTGAAGGCACGGTGACCACCGACCCCAAAGACACCACCACCGGGCGTCACGCCTTCGAAACCCTGGGCTATAACACCCTGGCGAAAAAGTACGATCTGGTGATCAAGGACATCTTCGACGGGCCCTTCCGATCCGTGGACCTGGGAGACGGGGTGGAACTGGGATTTTCCGAGGATCTTCTGAACGCCGATCTGGTGGTGGACCTGCCCGTTCTGAAAACCCACGCCCAGACCAAGGTGTCGCTGGCGCTCAAGAACCTCAAGGGCTGCATCGACAAAAAAAGCCGCAAACGCTGCCATTCGCCAAGCATGATCATGGACCTGGACGCCCATGTGGCCAAGCTGTCCGCGGTGGTGGACAATGTGGTGACCGTCATCGACGGGATCTACACCCTGGAAAAGGGCCCCGGATTCACCGGGAACGCCCGACGAAGCGATATTCTCATCGCCTCGTCGGACATCGTTTCCGCCGACATCGTGGGGGCGGCGGCCCTGGGTTTCGATCCGGCCGAGATCCGTCATCTGGCCATCCGCTGCCGGGAGAGGGGCATGGAACCGTCGGTCTCGTCCGTCGAACTGGTGGGGGAGCCCCTGGAAAACGTGGCAAGCCCCCATGCCTGGGACTATCCCTACAATCCGGAAAACACCCTGCCCGCCAACATGATCAAACGGGGGGTGACGGGCCTTTCCTTTCCCAAATACGACCACAGCCTGTGTACCTACTGTTCGGCCGTCGTGGGCATCCTGCAGGTGGCCATCGGCAGCGCTTACCAGGGCACGCCCTTTGACAAGGTCCAGGTGTTGACCGGCAAGATGATGATGCCCGACCCTGCGATGAATCACACCATCCTCATGGGCAAATGCCAGGTGACCCTGAACCGGAAGAACCCGGACATCAAGGACCCGATCCTGGTCCCCGGCTGTCCGCCGGACATGGACAAGCTGATCGAGGGCGTGAAAAAGGCGGGCATTCCCATCGACGAGAATATGTTCAAGGCCTTCGACTTCGCCCCGGCCCTGTTCATGGCCAAGTACGCGAACAACCCGGCGTTTACCCAGGAGTTCTATCGGGTAGGCGAGTGAGGCTCCGGGCCTGAAAATCCGGGACGGCCGGTGCCATGCTGCGGGGAAGGGTCCAGAGTCATGTGAAATCCCGATCGGAGTCGCGATCGTCTGACGGGCATGAGCCGGTCCCACGGAAGGAGATACGAACATGCGATTGACCTGAAGGATTCCGCGATGGTCGTTTACAAGTGACTCCGGGGATGGTAAGTATGGCCTGTTTCATGGCTCGGGTCGTATGGGATCCGTATGCCCATGGGTCAATCAGGGCGGCGTCCTGCGGACAGGCTGCTTTTTTACGGGACCATCAATCAGGAGAATCAAATCGTTTGATGAACGCATCGTCTCCGAAATCACGTTGGATCATGGGCGCGGCGGCGGTCGGTCTGGCTGCGGCGACCGAGGCCCTGGCCCTTGACGGAACGTCCGGCGGGCCGGGGGACATCCATGTGGTCCTGCTGGTCGCCTACATGCTTCTGGCCCTTTTTTTTTCCTTTCTGTGTTCGGTGGCCGAAGCGGTGCTTCTGAGCGTCACGCCCCTTTACATCGAAGGGGAGATGGACAAGCGGCCCAAACGGGCCCTCCGTTTGAAACAGCTTAAACAGGACAACGTGGACCGGTCCCTGGCCGCCATTTTGACCCTGAACACCATCGCCCACACCGTGGGTGCCATCGGGGCCGGGGCACAGGCCAACCTGGTGTTCGGCAGTGCCTGGTTCGGCCTGTTTTCCGCGGCCATGACCCTGATGATCCTGTTTTTCTCGGAAATCATTCCCAAAACCATCGGCGCGATTTACTGGAACCGGCTGGTGGGCCCCACGGTGTTTTTCGTGCGGATGCTGATCGTGATCCTTTTCCCCATCGTCTGGCTGTCGGAAAAGCTGACCGCCGTCATTTCAAGGGGCCAGGACATCCGGGTGTTCAGCCGGGACGAATTCATGGCCATGGCCCGGGTGGGGGCCGAGACCGGCGACATCAAGGATAACGAATCCCGGATCATCCGGAATCTGATGCAGCTCAGGTCCCTGAGGGTGTCCGATGTGATGACCCCCAGCACCGTGATTTCGGCCCTGTCCGAAGATCTGACCGTCACCGAGGCCCTTCAGCAGATCGCCGTGTCTCCGTTTTCCCGGTTGCCGGTGTACAAGACCGACATCGACGACATCACCGGCTTTGTCCTGCGTGACGATGTGCTTCTGAAAAAAGCCCGGGGCAAAGGCGACGGAACCCTGGGGGCCCTGAAACGCGATATTTTTCTGGTCCCGGAAACGGTTTCCGTTTCCGTTCTTCTCGAACGTTTCCTGAAAAACCGCCAGCACATCGCCCTGGTGGTCGATGACCACGGAGCCACCCGGGGGCTGGTGACCCTGGAGGATCTGATCGAAACCCTGATCGGCGTGGAGATTATCGATGAAATCGACAAGATCGAAGACATGCGGGCCTTTGCCCGGAAGTTGTGGATCGATCGGGCCAAAGCCCTGGGTATCGAAAACGATATCATGGACTGGACCCACGCCGATTCGAATCCGCTGCCGGACGATGACTCGGGCGACGAGACCGTGACCAAATCCCTTCCCGAATGAGGCTTCCGGGGTCACCGGAAGCCTTCTCAACCCTTTCACCCCGATTTAAAAACGGATTCCCCGCCGGCTCGCCAGGGCCATCATCTGCTCGGCACTGGTGGCCGGGGGCACTTTCAGGCGATCGGCCGTTTTGGCCGTCAGGCGGATTGCCTCGGACGGACAGGTGGTCACGCAGAGGCCGCAACCGATACAGCGGTCCAGGTTGACCACGGCCCTGCTGTCCCGGTCCATGGCAAGGGCCGCCATCTGGCAGCGGTCCAGGCAGGCTTCACAGCCTACACAGGCTTCGGCGTCGATGGTCGCGTAGTGATTGGAAAAGACCATCTCGGCGGGTTTGGGCATCAGGTTCAGGGACTTGAGCACGCCGCAGCAGTCGCCGCAGCAGTTGCACATGCCCCCGGGGTTCTGGGCCGTGGCGGGCTGGGTGACCAGACCGGCCTCATGGGACGCGGTGAGGATGCCGACGGCCTCGTCGACGTCGACCTGCCGGCCCATGTCGTGGTCGAGGTAATACTGGGCCATGGACCCGAACATGAAACAGGTCTCAAGGGGTTTTCCGCATCCCGACCCGGTGGTCTCGCGCAGTTTCCGGCAGATGCAGTCGGTGACCACGATCAGCTTCTGGCGTTGCAGGATCTCACAGGCGTCCTCATAGGCCGCCACGTTCTGGCTGACATCGATGGACTGCTGGATGGGAATGGTCCGCAGGAATCCCCCGGCGTTTTCCGCCATGGCTTTGAAAAAATCCTGATCGAAATACGTCTCGACCAGCCGGGCGAAATCCCGGTCCAGCCGCTTGACCTGGAACTCGAACAGACCGTGGACAAAGGGAATGGCGCCGTATTTGACCGAATCGTTTTTTTTCACCCGAAACAAAAGGCCCCGCTGGGACATGTCTTCAAGATGCTCGGCGGTGTCCGCCGGCGATCGGCCGATGCGGGCGGCGACGGCCTCCGGCGTTTCCAGAATCGGGGACAGGCTGAGAAACAGGGCGGCGTCCTCTTCGGAAAACATGGCCTTGAGAATGGTGATTTCGATGCCGGATTCGGTGGCGGGAAAACCCACCGAGTACATGTCCAGGCGTTGTTGAAGCAGGCGGTAGATGTCGTGTGTCATGATCGTTTCCTTATTGATGGTGATGGGGTGAACGGTTGGAACCGGGTGGATGCGAACACATCTTTCATGGTGTGTTTCCTTTTTCAGTGAAAGGTTCACGTCGGGTCCGGGCGGAATGAATCAGGGCGTCGATCCGGCTGAGGGCGGTGAGGATGTATCGGGCCTCTCCGGTCAGCTTGGACAGGAACAGGCCGCCTTCGACCAGGGTGATCACGGTATCCGCCATATCCGCAGGGTCCGTCTTTTCACGAAGTTCCCCGCTGTTTATCCCGGCATGGATCAGGTCAAGGATCTGCTGCCGGATGGTGTCGATGGTCTCGACGGCCTTTCGTCGCAGGGCCTCGTGGGTGTCGTCGGCCTCGGTGGCCGTGTTGAGGATAGGACAGCCGCCGTGGGCAAGGATCCGGGGGTAGAGACGGCGGTAGGCTTCGGGGATGGCCAGAAGTTTGCCGACCGCGGTGGCCTCCCGGTCCACGGCCTTTGTGAGAAACGACGACAGGGCTTTGCAGTGGTACTCGAACACGTGGAGGGCCACATCGTCCTTGTCTTTGAAGTTGCCGTAAATGCTCCCTTTGGTCAGGCCGGTGGCGCAGGTGAGATCGGACAGCGTGGTGCCGGCAAGGCCCTTCCGGTTGAAGACCGGTGCCGCTTTTTCGATGATCAGTGCCCGGGTGCGATCCGTTTTTTTCAGTGTTCTGTCCGTCATGGTCGTAAAATATACTGTTCGGTATATTTTAAGTCAACCCCGTTTTTCCGTTTCAAACGGCGGGACCCCCGGCATGAATCCATTGATTAAAGGACGGCCCGGGGGTATACTGGCAGGACCATTTCAAAGAGAACGGGGAGGGCGTTTCATGAAACAGCGTGCGATTCTTTGGGTGGCGGTCTGTGTCGTGCCGGTGTTGATCTGGGGCGGGGCGGCCGGAGCCGAGCCCATCCGTATCATCACCTTTGCCTATCCCCCCTACATGGTCGGCGACGGAAGCGGGCTCTTCGAAAAGGCCTTCGATCACATGGCTCGGGAAACCGGGACGGCCGTGATCTTTGAGGTCTATCCGAGGAAACGGGCACTGTCGACCTTCGCCATGCCTGAGAACGGCTTGATGTTTCTGGGCGAGCGGGAGTATTTTCCCGATTTGGAACCCGAGATGGCCTTTCTGAAACTGCTCGATATCCACACGGTTTTCGTCTATCTCAAGGATCGTTTCCCGGATATGACCTACCGGGATTACCGGGACCTTTCCGGCAAACGGGTGGGCATTTCCATGGGCAGCATCTATACGTCCGCCTTCAAAGCCGCCGGGCTTGTGGTCGATGAGGCCAAGCTGCCCAACAACCTTCTCAAACTGAAAAATCACCGCATCGATTTCTGGCATACGGTGGATTCCGCCGCCACCCTGTTGATCGCCCGGATGGACCCCGGCTTTGGCCGGCACTATGCCTTTCTTCCCGATCAAACCCACATGGTGGAACTGATGGTCAAGAAAAACAGTCCGGCACGCGGGGATTTCGAGACCCTGGTCCGGGGCTTCCGGATCATCACAGACAACGGCACCTTCCAGACCCTGATTGAGTCGATTCAATAATACCGAAACATCGGTCCGCCCGTTGGGTCAATAGGACAGACAACGGGCCGGGATCTCGTAATGAAACACCATCCGGTTGTTGGTGTGGATGCTGTCCCACACCTCCACCGTCACATCCAGATCACGGGGCGTGTAACGACTGCAGGCCACGGGGCCGGGTTCGGTGAGCGTCAGATCGCCGGTCTTTTCGTCGAAAAAAAACGTGAAACGATCCGTCGGCACCGTGTGGTCGACGATCCGGTAGCGTAAATTGCCCGGCGTTCCTCCGCGAAGGGTTCCGGGAAAGGCGCGGGTGGTGGTTGTTTCGGCGGTCAGGCTGAAGGTGCCGGTCTGGTAGTGGGGAAAGACGAAGCGTGTTTTCCCGGTCAGTTTTTGTCCCATGAAGGCGTCCAGGGTGAAGGTGCCTGTGGTGCGGTTCTCGGCGAACAGGCGGTCTTCGACCCCCAGGGTGACCGTGAAACGGCCCCAGTGGGTGTTGCGGCCCGAGATAAGGCCGGTGGTTTCGTCCAGGGTCAGTCCCGGCGGAAGCGTGCCGCCTGCGATAAAAAAGCGGTAACGGCCGCAGCCGCCCCGGACGTCGAGAGCCTGGCGGTAGGGCCGGTCGCTTTCGGCATGGCTGAGGGACAAGGTGGCCAGGGAAAGGGGCCGGCCGCTGTTGAACACGCTCAGGTCATAGTCGCCGATGCGTTGGTGTCGTTCACGGATTTCCAGATGATAGGCGGCCGGCAGGGCGCAGTCAAAGACCAGGGTCGATCCGGAAGAATCCCCGGATCCGGTTGAAACGACGTTCCGGCCGGTCATAAGGCGCAGGCTGGTCTGTGCGGGGTCGCTCCCCCCGGCGGTTTTGATGATGATCCGGTCCCCGGGGCCCACCGTTTCAAGATCCAGGCGCACCCAGTCGACATCCGCATCGTCATGAAAGCAATGGCGCTGGGCGGGGGACCCCGGCGAGATCGTGTTGGCCGAGTCCGGCCCGTTGTCGTTCAGCGCCTCGAAGGCGTCCGGGAAAAACCGAACCGCCGACAGGTCGAAATGCCGGGTGTCCGTGATGCCCTCGTGGACCAGATCCCGGACCCGCACGGTCAGGGGGTGGAGGCCCGGAGGGAGGGCCAGTGTCCCCCAAAGCCGTCCGTCGTGGTCGAGGGTGAGGCCCTGCGGCAGGGTCTCGCCCTCAAAGACGAACGAACCGCTGCCGAAGGCGGTGGCGATACGGGCGGTGTAAGGCCCCCGGGTCAGGGCATCGGGCAGGCGTTCGGTGACGATGCGTATCCGGGGGCCCATGTCTTCGACCGTAAGGCCGAAGTCTCCGGTCTGACCGTCGGGATGTTCGACCGTCAGGTACAGCGGGGCGGGTCCCTTACTTTCCAGAAAATGATCATGCAGGCCCGGCGGTATCGGGTTTCTGTCCCTGAGGACCGTCTGCCCGTCCTTATCGACGATGGTGAGCCGAATCGGGGTGGGGCGGCTCCGGGGGAGCGTTTGGAATCGAAGCACATGCCCCGAAGGGACCATGGCCGTCTCCAGCCGTGCACAATCCCGGTCGCCGGGCTCGTGGAAGGTGTGCTCGCGGATTTTCCCGTCGGGGACGATGACGGTTTTTGCATTTCGGGGATCAGGGGCGTCGCCCGTTTCATAGGCGTCGGGGAAAAAATCCACCAGGGTCAGGGTGTAAGGCTTCGTGTCGCCCAGATCGGCCCACAGACGATCACGGACACGGACCGTAACCGGATAGACGCCGGCGGGAGCGGTGAGGTTCCCTTCGATGCGGCCGTCTTCGGTTATGTCAAGGCCGGGCGGAAGACCCTCTGCGTCAAAGACGAATGATCCGCTGCCCCCTTTCGTGGCGACGGTCAGGTCAACCGGTCCCGGTGTCTGGAGGTCCGGCAGGGCCGCGGCGGTCAGCCGGACCCTCTGACCCGGCACCGAGATCGAAAGGCCGTAGTCGCCGGTATTCCCGGACGCTTCGGTGAGGGCCGCAAGGAAAAGTCCCGGTGTTTCGCAGACAAACATCCCGTCCGGGTATCCGGCCGGATCGGTCTGTCCGAAGGGCAGGATCAGGCCCGAGGGGTCCATGAGCGTCACGACGGGCCGGGTGGGCCGGGTGCGGGGCAGGGTCCGGATCCGGACCACGGCCAGGGGGGGCAGGTCGGTCAGGTCAAGGATCATCTCATCCCGGTCGCCGGGCTGATGGAAGGTGTGCTCCCGTATGGCCGGGCCGGGGACCACCCGGTTGCCGCCGATCCGGGTTTCCAGACGTTCCTGGTCGTCGGGATAAAAATCGACCAGGGTCAGCGTCAGGGCCTCGTCCGCCTTGGCGTCGACCTGCTGATCCCTTATTTCGACCCGGCCGGGGTATACGCCCCGCGGGGCCCGGGCAACGCCGGACAGCAGGCCGGATACGGGGTCCAGCGTCAGACCCGGGGGCAGATCCCGTACGCTGAATTCATACCGGCCGCTGCCGCCCCGGGCCTCAATGCGAAAGGCAAGGGCCTCGCCGACCCGGATCGGGGGGGGAGACCCCGAGGTCACGGTCAGGGGGCCGTACACGGTGAGGCGGAGGGTTCGGGAGGTCCGGTGGCCGGGGAAGTCCGGATCCTCTACCGTCACCTGAAGCGGCAGGCGAAACGGCCCCGCTTCGGGTGTTCCGGTGATCAGGCCATCGGGGCCGGCGTCCAGTCCGGGCGGCAGGCCGGTGATCCGGACCCGGCGCGCAGAAGAGCCCCCCCGGATTTGGATTTCGTGGCGGTAAGGCGCCCCGGCAACCGCCGGGGAAAGGGGGGTGTCAGGCACGGAAAGGGGCTCATGGACCGTCAGGGTCAAAACGGTTTCGTCGAATCGGTCCGGGTCGTCGGGATCCACGGCGATCAGCCGCACCGGATAATCCCCGGGATGACCGCCGAGTCTGCCGGAGATGACGCCGGATCGGTTCATGGAGAGCCCGTCGGGCAATCCCGCCGCCATGAAGAAAACCCCGTCTTGGTTTTGGCGGATCCGGATCATTGTTGAATACTCGTCACCCCGATAGCCCGACGGCAGGGCGGATGTTGTTATTTCGACAGGTGGTGACGGTTCGGGCCGGGCGGCCTCATCGGCACGGGCCGGCCTGCCGGTGCAGAGTACGGCCACAAGGGTCAACAGGATTGCCGGGCGTCGAAGGGCGAAAACGGTTAATTTCATCGAGGACCTCGGGGTGCGGACTGGTCGGCGATCCATTGCCGCGCGCGGGTGATCTGATCGGGGGTCATCAGGGCTTCCAGGTCGGCCAGATCCTTATCCGCGGAGGCGGCTCCGGACTTTCGGGCCAATGACAGAAAGACGTGGGCCTGGACCAGGTCCGCCTCTACGCCCCGGCCGTTTCGGTAAATGTCTGAAAGACGAAGCTGGGAGCGGACCAGGCCCTGGTCGGCCGCCTTTCGGAACCAGCCCAGGGCGTGAAGAAGATCCGGCTCGGTGCCGAGGCCCGAGGCGTAAAGGTGACCCAGACGATCCTGGGCCTCGGCCAGACCCTGTCCGGCGGCTTTTTCATACCAGAAACGTGCCTTTGCCGGGTCCGGCTCAAGGCCCAGGCCCAGTTCCAGGCAGCGGCCCAGTGCCAGTTGGGCGTCGGCCAGATTCTGATCGGCCGCCTGACGGTAACGGATCGCGGCCTTTGCCGGGTCGCGGGCCAGTCCCCGTCCTTCTTCCAGCAGGCGTCCCAGCTCGAACCGGGCCTGCGGATCACCCTGGTCGGCGGCTTTCTCGAAGGCCCTGGCTGCGGAAGCGGGATCGTTGTGGTCGCTATGAAGGCGGGCCAGATCATACCAGGCCTGGGGATGGCCGTTTTCGGCGGCCATCTTCAGGTAGCGGGCCGCCGCCGTCACATTCCGGTCGCCGCCCCGGCCGTCGACCATCATCCGGGCCAGACGAAAGGCCGCCTCCCGGTGAGTTCCGCCCGCGGCCCGGGTGTACCAGGCTCTTGCCCGGACCGGATCGGACGGCATGTCCGGATGATCCTCATAAAGGGCTCCCAGGTTGAAACAGGCCTCGGTGGAGCCCTTTTCGGCCGCCCGGGCAAAAAACCGGACCGCGATGGCGGCATCTGCCGGGACGCCCCGGCCGTCCCGGTAGATCTGCCCCAGCTGGTCGAGGGCTTCGGCATGATCCTGGTCGGCGGCTTTTTTGAACAGCAGATAGGAAAGGGCCGGGTCGGGCGGGACGCCCTCGCCGCGGGCGTACATCAGGCCCAGGTGGTAACGGGCTCCGGCATGGCCGTTGATATCGGCCAGGCGAAGGACCTTCAGGGCCATGGCGCTGTTTTGGAGAATGCCCTCGCCCTTCCGGTACATGCAGCCCAGCCGGAACTGGGCGTGGACCTTTCCCTGCTCCGCGGCTTTTTTGTACCAGGACGCCGCTTCCATGGGGTCGTCGCTGCGGCCCAGACCCCGTTCACAGATTTGGCCTGCAAGGTCCTGGGCGTCTGCGTTCCCGTCTTCGGCCAGGGGGAACGCCAGGGCGGCGGCCGCATCGATGTTGCCGGCGTTGAACGCCCGGCTCGCCCGTTCGGTGATTTTTGCAAGATAGGCCTCGGCCCCGGGGTAACCGTGTTTTTTGAGCGGCAGGAACACCGAAAGGGCCCGGGCGGTGTCGCCGCGTTCGAACAGTAGGACGCCCTGATCGAACACGCGGTCCACCTGGCGGGCCGCGTCGGGAACCTCGAGAAAGGCCAAGGGCATGAACACGGAAAGGGCATCGGCGTAGCGCCCTTCCTCGAATGCCTCGATGCCTTTCTCCAGGGACGCGTCGGCACGGACGGTCAGAACCAGAGCAAGGATGATGATGAACGTCAGATGTCGCATCGGATACCTTCAGGGTCAATGGGGTCATGCATGGTCATCGGTCATACCATACACGTTTTGTGCCAACAACCCTCAAGACCGGATCTTCGTTGATCCGGCGGTTTGACTTTGTCCTCTGATTCTGGGATACTGGGACACCTTCCGACATGACGGTGTGATGCGCATCGTCCGGTCTCCGCGGCCGGGCTGTTCATATATGATCATTATTCATGGGATCCTTTCCGTATGACGATGAACGTGCTTTCCATTCCTGCGCTGATCATGGCCGGCATCTGCCTGTTCGTGGCCAGTTATCATACTTGGGTCGCCGTCAAGGGGATCAACGCGCCCGTGAATCTGACCTTTGCCGGGACCTGCGTGGGGCTGAGCTTTTACGATGTGTTCAGCGCCATGCTTTACAACGCCCAATCTCTGGAGCAGGGCATGTTCTGGCAGGCCTGTCAGCTTCAGACCTCGATGATCGTGTTTGTTCTGTTCTCCTGGTTCATCTATCATCTCATCCGCCTCCGCATCCGGAAGACCCTGATCGCCCTGACGGTCTTGATGCTTATCGTCTTTGTCCTTGTTCCGGTCTTAGACGAGTCCTGGAGCCTGTCCCCCGACCAGCCGTCGATCAAGTCCTTTTCGGCCTTCGGCCTGTTTCCCATAACGTATTACGAAGCCCGGCTCGGCCCCCTGTTCCGCCTGACGGTTTTTTTCCAGCAGCCGGTTCTGGTTCTGCTGCTGCTGGTTACCCTGCGCTACGCCCTGGCCCACAAACTCAAGGGGACGGCCCTTCTTGGCGCGTCCATGGGCTTTCTCGTTTTGTCGGCCATCAACGACGGATTGATCGCCGCCAATGTGTTCACCTCCGTCTATCTGATGGAATACTCGTATCTGGTGGTGATTCTTTATATGACCTATCTGCTGATCAATCAGTTCGTCACGTCGCACACCAACTTCCGGAACCTGTCGATTGATCTGGATCAGCGGGTCCGCGACCGAACCCGTGAGCTTGAAACCGCCCTGGACGAGGTGCGTCTTCTGGCGGACAAGGCTGAAAGTTCGAGCATTGCCAAAAGCCTTTTCCTGGCCAACATGAGTCACGAGATCCGGACGCCGATGAACGGTCTGATCGGGTTTACCGACCTCCTGGCCTCAACCGGTCTCGACGAACACCAGAAGGACTATGTCAAAATCATCAAGCAGAGCAGCGAATCCCTTCTGGCCCTGCTCAACGATATTCTGGATTTTTCCAAAATCGAGGCCGGGGAACTGACCCTGGAGCAGATCGACTTCGATCTGGAGCTGCTCTGCTACGATGTGTGCGATCTGATCCGGCCCCGGATCGGGTCCAAGCCCGTAACCCTATTGTGCCGCATCGACGAGGCTCTTCCGGCCCGGGTGGTGGGGGACCCCAACCGCCTGCGACAGGTGCTCAACAACCTGATGGGCAATGCGTCCAAATTTACCGAAACCGGTGAAATCGAACTGCACCTGTTCATGGAGAAGGATGAGGGGAACAGCCTTCTGGTCCACGGTTGTGTGCGGGACACGGGGCCGGGGATTCCTCCGGACAAGACGGACCTTATTTTCGAAGCCTTTCACCAGGTCGACGGATCGGATACGCGGCGGTACGGCGGAACAGGTCTGGGGTTGTCCATCTGCCGTCAGATCGTTTCGTTGATGGATGGGCGGCTGTGGGTCGACAGCCGCGTCGATGTCGGCAGCACCTTTCATTTCACAATCCGGCTCGGCAAATCCTCCCGGCCCACGGGCCGGCCCCTGCCGTCCTTGTCCCTTGCAGGAAAAAACGTGCTGGTGCTGGACAGCAACGCGGCAGGCCTCGGTATTCTGACGGCCATGCTGAACCATGCCGGTCTGAATACCGCCGGCCTGGGACGGTACGAGGAGGCGGCGGCGTGTCTGGATCAGGCGGCCCGGGAGGGGAAGCCCTTTGATCTTCTGATTGTCAGCCTTCGCCCGCCGGTGGAACCGGGGCTGGCCCTGGTGTCGCAGATCCGGTCGTCGGAGGGCCCCCTGGTTCCGCTGCCTGTGATCGCCCTGTCCTCCATGGCGGATCTGGAGTCCAAACGCTGTGAAGCCGCCGGGTTCCAGGCCTTTCTCCCTCTGCCGGTCCGGCGGGAGAGGCTGTATCGGGTCCTTTCCCGGCTGCTGCTGCCCGGGACCGAGGACCGGCCTCCGGACCCGGCGCCTGACTCTGAGATAATCACCCGGCATACGATCCGGGAAGACCTGAAGCGGGTGACCATTCTTCTGGCCGAAGACAATCCCGTCAACCGGAAACTGGCCTGCCTTGTCCTCACCCGGGCCGGCTACCATGTGGACGTGGCCGAAAACGGCCGGGAACTCATCGAGAAATACAAGGCCCGGCCCGAGGCCTATCACCTGATCCTGATGGATGTCCACATGCCCGAAATCGACGGACTGAAGGCCACCCGGATCCTGCGCTCCGAAGGGTACACCGACATCCCCATCATCGCCATGACGGCCCACGCCCTCAAAGGGTTTCGTGAAACCTGTCTGGCATCGGGCATGAACGATTACATCAGCAAGCCCATTCAGCGCGAAACGGTGTTTAAAATCATCAGCCAATGGGTTTCCGTCTGATGGGGTCGTTTTTTCGACGCCGCTACGGTTGACTTTTCAGGTGGACCCGCCTATGACAGAGGGGCGCTCCCGGTGGTGGAACGCCTGCCCATGCAAGATTTCAGTCAATTATGACGGCGTCGTAAAACGTCCGATTTTAAGCGTTGCGATTCATCCCCCGTCACTGCGGCGTCCCCAAAGTACGCCCCATTCCTTAAGGATTCGCGACGCCGTATGCTCGAACGTTTTTCTTTGCCGTCATGTGATGAATTTTTACGAGTTCAACAATTTTGATTACAAGGTGGACGTCTGTGTCGCTTCGAGTCTTCATATGCTGCCTGGTCATGCTCACCCTGGCGATGGCCGGGTGTACGGATCGTGCCTCGATTAATGGGCCGCCCGGCTTCAGCGTCGATCTCTCGGGGACCTGGCAGGTCCGGCTGGGCGACAACCCGGCTTGGGCCGGAAGAACGCTGGATGATCCGGCGGAATGGGATAGGCTCGACCTTCCCGGCAGCCTGGCCCGGTATGCCCTCGATCAATCGGGATCGGCCATCGGAACGCTCTGGCTTCGAAAAACGGTGATCGTTCCACCGGAGGCCGGTGACCGGGATACGGGGCTGATCCTGGGCCGGATTTCCCATGCCGACGAGGTGTATGTCAACGGTGTCCTGGTCGGGAAAGGGGGTGCGATGCCGCCCCGCGACATGTCCATGTGGAATATCTCCCGCCATTATAAAGTCCCGGCACACCTGATCCGTCCCGGAGAGGACAATGTGATCGCCGTGAAGGTCTGGTTTCATACCTACGGTGATGTGGCGGGGCGTCTTGCCCTTTCCGATGAGCCGGCCTTCGAGCGCAGCCGGGTCCGGGATCTGTTTGTCCGGGTCATCCTCAATTACGTGTTTATCGCCATGGGCATTCCCCTTTTTCTTCTGTTTCTTCTGTTTTACATTCAGAGACCCTCGTCCACGGAATACCTGTATTACAGCCTGCAACTGCTCTGCGGTTTTTTCATTGTGTTAGACCTGTGCAGCCTCTGGCGTTTTCCCGGCGGTATCGAGGGACGGTTCAAGATCGTGGCTTTTTCATGGGTCGCCATCAATGTGGTCCATCCGATTTTTCTTCACAGGTTTTACGGCCTGGTGCGGAAGAAAATCGAATGGGGGCTGGTCGCCTACCTTCTGCTGGTCCTGCCCTTGCTGTTTTTTGTGGATAAAACACAGTTTCGTGCCTGGGGACTTATCGTGGTGTTTGTTTCGAGCAGCATCGGGTTTTACAATCTATCCTGTCATGTGTCGGCCCTCGTGCTGGACCGGCCCTATTCCCGTCTTTTTTTTCTGTTCGGCTTCATCGTGGTGCTCGGGGCCATCCATGACGGGTTGATTTACGGGTCCAAGCTGGCTTATTTTCCCCTGGCTTTCTGGGGCTACACCTTCGACAACATGCTCTTTCCTTACGGTTCCGCGGCGCTGTACACGGGAACGGCCGCCGTTCTGGTGTACCGCTTCATCGATTTGCTGAAGCAAAACGAGGATCTGAACGAAAACCTGGAAAGCAAGGTGGCCGAGCGAACGCGGGCCCTCATTCTTTTGACCGAAGAGCTGGAGCACAAAAACATCACCCTCGGGGAAATGGCCATCCGGGACAGTCTGACCGGACTGTACAATCATGCGGCATTTTATGAGCGGCTGGACGAGATTTTTATGACATCCCGGGACAACCGGGCGCCCATGGCCGTCGCCATGATTGACGTGGATGATTTCAAGGGGATAAACGACACTTACGGGCATCAGGTGGGGGACCGGGTGCTGCTGGCTATGGCCGATATTCTGAAAACCGGCATCCGGGAATACGATTTTTCGGGGAAATTCCAGGGCCATCGCATGGCCGACAATCGAAACTACGATCTGGTCGGGCGCTGTGGCGGCGATGAATTCTCGATGGTGCTGCCCCAGTGTGACCGGACCAGTGCCACCGCCGTCACCCGGCGCGTCTGCGACCGGATCGATAAGATACGCATTGACAATCATCCCGACCTTCGGGTCAGCGCCAGTTTCGGCGTGGCCGTCCTCGATCCGGACGCCCGCTGCCCCGACAGTGAAACCCTGGTCGCTTTGGCCGATCTGGCCCTTTACAAATCCAAGGCCATGGGCAAGAATCGGATCTGTTGCAAGGTCTACGAACAGCGATGATCCCGGGCCCAACGCGGATCAGGGCCATGCGGCCCCCAGCCGCCGGCTCACGTCGACGGCGGAGGTGACGGCATCTTCGTGGAGGCCGTAGCCGAAGTGTGATCCGCAATAATAGGTGTGGTTCTTTCCGTTGAGAGAGGGCAGGTCTTTGATCGTCAGGGATGATTTTTTGTCGTAGACCGGCGTTCGGAAGACTTTCTTGAACTCGATCTTGGCCGGATCGATGGGGATGTTGGGATGCTGGCAGCCAATGTAGTCGCTGTCGTCGGGCACCCCGTTCTGGAACCGGTAGTGCGCGTTGATGGAGGTGTTGATTCTGCCGTTGTCATCCGTATACAGATAGCTGTACATGGCCCAGAGGTCTTCGGGCGGGTAGTTCGAACGGTCCGTATGAACGATCACGAGCCCGTCGTTGTAGCGCCAGGGCGACAGCAGGCGGATCTCGTCGTCGGTCGGGTCGGCCAGAAGGCCCAGGGCCGTATCGGCCGGGCAGGCGAAGATGACCTTATCGAAGGTCTGCTTTGAACGGTCAGCCATGGTCAGGGTCACGCCCCGGCCGTTTCGGGAAACCGACCGGATCGCGGAACGGGTGATGATCCGGTCCTTGAACGGTGCGGCGAGTTTTTCGACATACACGCGCGTTTTGCAGGGATAAAGACGCCATGAGGCGAATTTGAGGGGGGACCCGATCTGCTTTTCAATTTTTGCCACGGCGAACTCGGACGGAGCGTCCATCAGTTCGTCCCAGAGCATGGAGGTCATGATGCAGATGGGAAAAATGGCCAGCTTAAGCAGGTCGCCCGTCAACGCCGGGCAGGATGTCAGGGCCTGCCGGAGGGTGAGACCGGCAAGCCGTCCCTTTCGGTATTGGCGGACCAGTTTGATGTAGTTCCACAGGACAATGGCCTGGTGCATCGACGATTTGAGATTTTTCCCGCTGAATGTCGATCGCGGCTTGGTCAGATCGCAGCTCAGGTAATAATTCCTCCGGGTGTTCATGTTGCGAAACGACTGGCTGAGTCCTTCCATGGGCCGGGTGCCGAGTCTGATGCCAAGCTTTTTCAATAGTGTGGCGAAATTGGGATAGAGACGCGGCGACCAGAAAAATACGCTGATATCGATGTCCTCACCGGTTTTTGTTCTGAGTGTATAGACGTTGCCCCCCAGCCTGTCTTCCCTTTCAAACAGGGTCACATCGTGAAGGCCGTGAAGCAGGTAGCCCGCGGTGAGACCTGCCACGCCGCCGCCGATAATCGCAATGTTGTCCGCCATCGATCTCTCCTTGTTGAGGGTTATACCCGGGAACTGATCCATCGTATGATCATGCCGTGCCCCACGGGAAACAGCCGGACCAGAAGATCCCCCGAGCGGGCATCCGGTCCGATCAGAACCCGCCGTTTGTTTTTCCTGATGCCCCGGACAATGGCCCTTGCCGTGGATTCCGGGGTGGACATGGAGAATTTTTCAAAAAGGGTGTTGAATTCCTGGTGCGTTTTTTTTTGGGGGGTTGACCCGAAGCGTGCCCGTTTGGCGAAATCCGTTTTCACGCCGCCGGGGTATACGGTCATGACGCGGATCGGCGTGTGGTAAAGTTCATGGGAAAGGGCTTCGGAAAATCCCCGGACGGCGAATTTGGCCGCGTTGTACGACGAGAGATGGGGCATGGGAACCATGCCGAACACGCTCGATATGTTGACGATGAGGGCTTCGGGCGACCGCAGCAGATAGGGAATGAAAAATTTGCTTCCGTAAAGCACTCCCCAGAAGTTGATTCCCATCAGCCATTCATAATCGTCGATGCTGTGGTCTTCGACCGAGGACACGGCCGCCACCCCGGCGTTGTTGATGACGATGTCCACCCCGCCTAAGGCATCGACCACCTCCTCCGGATACGCTTCCATGCGTAATCGATCCGAGACGTCGAGGACGGTGCTGTGGACCTTCGCGCCCCGGTCGGCCACACGGCGTCTTGTTTCGTCAAGGGTTTCGGCGTTGATGTCCGAAATGGCCAGGGCGCAACCTTCGTTTGCCAGGTCCAGGGCCAGGGCCCGGCCGATGCCTCCGCCCGCGCCGGTGATTACGACGGTTTTACTGCACAGTGTTTTCATGCGTCCTCTCAGGAAAAAGGGGTGACCCGTTCAAGGATGTGAATGGCCATGGACGCTTCTCCCATGCCGATAAATCCCCCGCCGTTTTCGGCAAGGGCGAGAAAGGGGTTTTCGACCTGCCTTTTCCCCGCCTCTCCCCGAAGCTGGGTCACCAGTTCATGGATCTGCGCGAGGCCGGATGCGCCGATGGGATGCCCCCGGGAAATCAGCCCGCCGCTGGGGTTCAGGGGCAGGCGGCCGCCCAGGGCCGAGTGCCCCGCCTCTGCAAACACCCCGCCTTCGCCTTCCGGACAGAAGCCCAGCTGCTCCGTCTGATAGACCTCGCCAAACACCGTGGCGTCGTGAATCTCGGCCACGTCGATATCGCCGGGCCCGATTCCGGCTGTTTCATAGGCCTTTTGCGAGGTTCGCCGGGAAATATCGTTTTCGCCGTAAAGCCTGCCGGACTGCATGACCGAGGCCCTGATCCGGACGGCCCGCCGGGTGGGGTGCTTTTTCAAAAAACCCTCGGAGCAGACAATCGTCGCTGCGGCGCCGTCACCGATCGGTGCGCACATGGCCCGCGTGAGGGGGTAGGACACGGGGCGGTCGGCCAGCACCTCGTCGACGGTCATGGGAAAGGTGTACTGGGCCAGGGGGTTCAGGGACGAGTTGGTATGGGATTTGGCGGCCACGGCGGCCAGCTGACGGGGGGTCAGGCCGTATTTTTCCATATGCATCCGCGCACCGGCGGCATAAAGGTCCATGAATGAGGAATGCCCCCCCTTTTTTTTCTGTGACGATGTGTCCGCCTCTTTGTGTTCGGCCTTTTTTTGATCGTTCAGGGCCTTCACGAACGCGTCGATGATCTCGATATCCGCCCCGGAGGCGAAGGCGGACATCACTTTCACCCGGTCCTCGTCGTAGACTTTTTCAGCCCCGATGGCGAGCGCGCACTCCATCACGCCCGCCCGGACGGCCGTCACGGCGCCATGGAGGGCGGTGCTTCCGCCGGCGCAGCCGTTTTCCACATTGATGACGGGAAGGGCATCGAGCCCGTTGGCCGACAGGGCCACCTGGCCGCGAATGCAGTGCTGGCCCGAGAACAGGCCCCACAGGGAATTGGAAAACCAGGCCCCCCCGATGTGGGTTTTTTCGATGGCTCCGTCCCTGAGGGCCAGGTCCAGGGCTTCTCCGGCAAGGCTTTTGATCGAGCGGTCGAGGTACCGGTCAAATTTGATCATTCCGGTTCCGATGATGTACACATTGTCAGACATGCTTTTTCCTTCGTGTAAACGGTACGGTTAAAAACGCCTGGGGGGGCAGGGGGTGTCCCGGTCCAGCCATTTGAAGTAGCGGTAGAACTCGATGAATTCGGAAATTTCGATGGCGCCCTCGGGGCAGATCGCCGTGCAGGCGCCGCAGGAAACGCACAACGATTCAACGCCTTGTATCATCGTCGGGCGCTTGTCGCCTGTTCCGACGATGGCCCCGGTAAAGCAGGCTTTTTCGCAGAGGCCGCAGCCGATACATTTGGATTGGTCAAAAACCACGGCGCCGTGTTTCAGGTGCCTGCCGATCCGGTTGAGCTTTTCCACACAAAAGAACTCACGCCATGTCAACGATTCAGGCATCCGTGCCTCCTTTTTCAGGATTCGATGCGGAATCTGCCGTCCGCACCGAACCAGTCCGTTTTTTTTGTTTCCCGAACCACATACCCGTCGGGCGTTCCCATCGGATGGCCGATGACGATGGACGTGACAAGGCTGTAGGGGTAGCGGATATCCAGCCGCTTTTTCCATTTGCGTCGGTGGGAGCCCCGAAACAGCAGTTTGGAAAAACTGATCCAGCAGGTTCCGAGCCCGTAACTGTGCGCCACCAGATCGATAATCTGTCCGGTGATGCCCACCTCGATGGCCGAATCTCCGGGGGCCCGTTTGTCGGCGAGCATGAGAATTACCGTCGGGGCGCCGTGAAAGATGCCGGCCTTTCCTTCGGCGATCAGGTGCGAGGCGATAAAGGGGATGGGATGGGTGTTGCTCGGGTCCAGTCTCTGAAAGAATCGGGCCGCCAGTGATTTGACGGCGCTGTTGTCGAGCAGATAGTAAAACCATCGTGAAATGGTTCGGCAGGCCTTGAGGATGTCGGCCTCCATTTCCCGGATCATGTCCCGGTCCTGGACGACAATGAACTTCCAGGTCTGGCCGTTCCCTGCCGACGGGGCGAACCGTGCGGCCTCGAGGAGGCGTTTGACAAGATATTCATCCACCTGTTTCTTTTTGTAGGCGCGGACACTGCGCCGACGGTAAACCACCTCTTCCACCGTATTGAACGGCGCGCCGCTCTCGGGGAGGGTGCAGGTCTCATCGGGTGTTTTCATGGGGTCGTTTCCTTTTTTTCGTATCGTTCGTGACGGTCAGGATGCCGACAGGGTATCGACGGTATCGTCGGTGATGCCTTCCTTTTCGAGAACCGATTTGATGATCCGGTGTGAATTGGTTTTGGGAAATTCATCCACAAACCGCACGTATCGGGGAATGGCATACCTGGCGAGTTTGTCCGAAAGAAACCGCCTCAGCTCCTGGGCCGTGAGGTCGGCCTTCTCGGCCGGCTTGATCGCGGCCATGATGTCGTCCTCGGCCAGGTCCGAGGGCACGGCATAGACGGCGACATCCTCCACCGCCGGGTGCTCCATGATCACGTGTTCGACCTCGTAGGCCGAGACGTTCTCACCGCCCTTGCGCATGGACTCGGTGTTTCGGCCGACAAAATACAGAAATCCCTTCTCATCCTGACGGACCAGATCGCCGGTGTGAAGCCAGCCGGTCCCCGATTTTTTGTCGGAAGCTTCCGGGTTTTTGTAATATTCCACGCGGCCTTTGCCGCCCGTCACTCTGAACAGAAGCTCGCCGGGGGTGTTCACCGGAACGGGCCGGCCGTTTTCATCCACGATCCGGACATCCGCCGGCCGGGGCGGTTTGCCCAACGATCCCACAGGAGCGGTGCCAAGGTTCATGACGGCTTTTCCCCCGCTGTCAACGGCACTGTAGATTTCGTAGAGGGTGGTGCCGAAGCGGATTTCGAACGCTTCCCACATGTCGGCGGGGCAGGCGGCGGAAATGACGAAACGGACGCGGTTGTCGCGGTCCGACGGCCGCTCCGGCTGTTTCATTAGAATGGGGATGATGGAGCCGATGGTGTTAAACACCGTGGCCTGATACTGATTCACGCGGTCCCAGAACCGGCCGGCTGAAAATTTCCGCGACAGGGCGACGGTGGCTTTCCGCGCCAGAGCGAAGGTCGTGGTGACAAACAGGGCGTTGCCGTGACACAGGGCCAGGTAGGTGTAATAGACGTCATCCTCTTTCAGAAGGACGTTGGCGATCAGGGACAGCAGCCGCACATTGGTTTTTTTGTAACGGTACACCACCCCTTTGGGCGGACCCGTGGTGCCGGAGGTGTACATGATCAGGCAGATGTCGTCCGGACGGTGGCCCACGCCCGGAGGAGCGACGGGGCCGGCATAGGCGCTGCTGAGCCGGATGTAGGTGTCCGGGATCTGAAACGCCTCGGCTTCGGGTTCGATGTCGTTGACGATCAGGCGGTCAAGGGTCGTCAGTTGACTGGACACGGCGTCGATGGACCCCATCAGTTCGGCATCCGTGACAAGGGCGCGGATATCGCTGTGGTTGATCAGGTAGGCCAGCCCGTCCCCCTTGAGTTCCGGATTGACGGGCACCAGGTACATGCCGATTTTCTGGGCGCCAAAAAACAGGTCCAGAAACCGGGGGGAATTGCGCATGAAGATCCCGAGGCCCTGCCCGGGGCCGAATCCCTGCCCGCGCAGGAAATGGGCGATCTGGTTGGCGTGCTCATTCATCCGGCGGTAGGTAATGGTTTCGTTCCGGTACAGCAGAAAGGGCTTGTCCGGAACCTGGCCGGCCCGCTTTTCCAGGAGCTGGGCCCAGGACAGATCCTGGGGCTCCCCCCGGCGTTTCGCCCGGATAACGCTTAAAAGGCGGCCGTCGCGGCAGTCTTCGCAGCCGACCCTGAGGACGGCCGCCGCGATTGATGTCATCAGCCGGAGTTTTTGGAGGGTTCGCGCCCCGGGGCGCCTGGTCGGTCGGGTCTTCATCGGTCTGCCTTTCGCATGCACATCCGGCGGTTTTCCCGGTGTGCGGGTCGGATTTCACCATCATGAGACGAGGATCTGGGCTTCGTGTCCAATGGCTCACACAGTAGACATTTTCGCGGGATTTGTTGATGATCGTTGCGGAGGAAGTCTTGATAGTTTCGGCAACGTGGCCGGAGGCGTCGGCACCGTTTATCGCGCAGCTGCGGGTTTAATGCCCCGCCCCTTGGGGCGCAAAAAAGCGCCGCAGGCAATGGGCTGAATTTTTTCAAAGGAGTCCCAATATCCATCCAATCGCATGTATGATCGAGAAAACACATGGGCCTCTTCCTGCGGGACAGATTCATGCCGTTTACGTTTACGGTCACGAGCACGAGCACGTTCACGATGGCGGCCGACGACAGGTTTACCGCCGCTGCCAGAGGGTGCAACCGGCGTGGGACGACACGGTCGAGCCGGTTTCGGTCTCCCGTGCTCGTGCGCGTGCACGTGAACATGCACGTGAACGAATGCGACATGCGGTTGCTCTTGTCCCAATACCCCGCCCACTTGCGTCGGCGCCGTTTATTTCATGATGAGGGTTTTGCGGTAGCGTCCGGGAGACAGGCCCGTGATTTTTTCGAAGGCGCGGCTGAAGGCGCAGGTTTCGCTGTAGCCCAAGGTGTCTGCGATGGTTTCGATGCTGAGGTCGGGGTTGCTCAGCAGATTCAGGGACTGCTGGAACACATACCGGTTTCTGATTTGCCGGTAGCTGCTGCCCTCCTTGGCCAGCTTGTCCCTCAAGGTGCGCTCACTCATGTTCAGTTTTCGGGCAATGTCCTGAAACGAGGCCTGTCCCCTGCCAATCTGGAAGTGAAGGGTGACGGTATCGGTCAGCGGCAGCCGGGTCTGGTTCCGCAGGCTGTATTCCGCCTGGCACTGCTGCCGGAACAGCTCGAATTTGTGGGGATCGGCATCGGGCAGGGGGACACTGAGCGTTTTTTTTTCGATCTCGACATAGTTGTGGGGCCGGTTGAACCGGATGTCGTCGAGAAAGTTGGCCCGGTAGGCGGCCCGATCCGTCCGGGGGCTGTGGGCCAGGGAGATGGCCGTGGCATAGGTCTGGAACGTTCCCGGGAGCCGGTGGTCGATGGCGGTTTTCCCGGCGATGATGTCCCGCTCAAGAAGCGCCGGGAAAAGATCGTCCGGAAGGTTGAACCGGTTTTCAGCGTACAGGCGGATTTTGTCGCCCACCGTCTGAAGGTTGATGCGGAAATAGACGTGCAGCAGAACGGCATATTCGATCCAGCAGGCAAACACGTCCCCCACCGTCGGGGCCGTTTCCATCATGCCGCCCAGGACGCCGTGGGCCCTCGAATAGAAATAGCGGCCCAGATCCCATGCCGTTTCCGGGCGGGGAAGCGCCGTGATCAGGTTTCTTACGATCGACAGCTCCCGGTTCAGCGAAATGTCGTTCCGGGGATCGAAAAAATCGCTCTCCTTAAGGTCCGTCCCCTTGAGAAGGATCTCGGTGGCCACCCCGTTGTCCAGGGCAAACCGCAGATAGGGAAAAACTCCGGTGATCGGACGTCTGATGTTCCAGTCCTGCATGATGTCCCTTTGACGTGACGGCTTTTACGGACCCATGGCCCGATGAAAAAAGGCTAAGACCCTGTTTTCCCTAAGACGATATGCCTGGCCCCCAAGGCGTGTCAACCCCTTTCTCGCACTCCCGCTCCCGGCGCGTCCGTCCGGGACCGCCGGACCGGTTTTTTGGCCCATCAAACAAAAAAGGCACGCCGGGAAGCCCTCGACGTGCCTGATTGATATGAAGGTGCCCCCGACAAGAATCGAACTTGTGGCACATGGATTAGGAAATTTTTGGCAAGAAATTATATAATCCTATAAAATAATATAATATACTGATATTATGGATTGAAATTTGTTGTGTTTTGATGCCCTCCAATAGACTGCTTTTCCATATTGTCTTGTATTTTCTTTGCCCAGAGTTTGCCCAGAGGATTTTATAAAGTGTACAGTGCATTTTCAGAATAGTTCATTGACAATAATTTTAAAAGCCATTTGGGTACTTGTATAAGCAGCATATGCATGCCAATTATCGTTTTTATTTGGATCTGCAAAATCACATACAGATTTAATTATTATAGTTTTTGGGGGTGTTGAACTTGATAAACTTGTTGCAAGAGCTAATCCATACGCTTCCATTTCAATACCAATTAATTCACGATGATGCGATTTGATTATTTCAATTATTTCTGGATCTTCTAACACCACAGCACCAGTTGCTATAGGACCTAAATGCGCATTTAATGAATGATTAGGTCGATTTGAGGATGGCCAATTATTATAAATATCATCTATGTATTTCCTTGACACAGTAATGGATTTTAATTTTCCTTTTATAACTGGATCAAGTGGGAGTTGACTTGGAGACGGCAAAAATATTGGCTGGCCTTTTTTGACTGTTTGTTTTCCGCTACCCCAATCCCAGCATGGATCAGCGATTAATATATCACCTAATTGAACTTTATCTTTAATACCAGCAGCTATTCCGGTCATAAAGACATATTTAGGTTTATACTTTAAACAGGTTTTCATTCCGATAGCTGAAGCATGCGCAATTCCCATGCCATGGCAAGATGTGGCAATGAGTGATAATTTTGTCCCGGCAGAACTGTTAATAGTACCTGAATAATAAATGTTGCAATCTGTTGCGTCCTTGAGAGGTATCCAGTCGCACGGTATTTTTAATACAGCTTCGAGTTCAGTATGCTCAAGAGCAGTTACAATTGCAATGTCATATGATTTTGGAGGTGATATAACGTGCTTAGCTTTCGCACAAATTATTTTTTTTATAGATTCAATGTCATCAAAATTACATGATAAAGACCAACCCATAGAGGTAAATGAATCAATGCAGTCATTATATGAATCTTTGTGTGATGTTATCCCTAATATATGTGTTGGTTTGATTAATTCTTCGTTTAAATAAATATAATCTAATAAATCTTTACCGCCATAAGGATTAATATCTCCGCCTAATTCATCAGGGATCTGGATATCAATAATCAATATATCATATAATTGCCCTTTGATTTTTTTCAGGGCATCTCTTGAATTAGTAGCATGTTCAAAATTTGCATCTATCTCATTATTTATGGTTTTAATAATTTTCTGAACATGATCATAATTGTCATCAATGATTAGAATCTGTACTTGGCCACTCATCAGAACCTCTTAATAAATTTAATAAATCCTCTTTCCAAGTGTCTACAGCAGAATTAAAATAGACTGACCCTAAATAAAAATCCCCATAATCATTTGAAAATTCTTCTGTAAGCTTTTTTAAGGTAATAGTGCCACCTTCGAAAGAAGAGTATTGTGTGATCACTATTACAGGTATATGTATGTTTCGTAATTTCATTTGGGCTAAAAACTCTTTACCTGCAAAGCTTTCAGGAGAACAGTCTACAGGATTATCGACTGAAATATCGAAGTTCGGCATACTCATATCTAATAAAATCATATCATAATTGGTATTCTTAACAATTTCTTTCAAACCTCCACGTAAGGACTCTTTATCGATTATTGTTATGTTGTTGTTTGATTTATATTTCAAAAAATCTTTAATTTGTTCTCTTTTTTCAGACTGATCCTCTACTAATAGTATTTTCATGGGATAAGACTCCATTTGGATCTTGCATTAGAATTTTTACTTCAAAAGAAGAATTTGATTTATAGCCAAATTCAATTTTATTTTTTATTTCAATGTCTCTTGATAAAATTTTACCAATTTTAAAAATACCCGTTCCCCCTTCTTGCTGGACAACTATATTTAATAAATCGTCATTCCCATAATGCTTTCGATAATAGTCGAGTTGCTCGTTGCTGAAGACTATATCGCTGATATGTTGGCAATTATTAATAACCGTAAGCGTAATTATATCGTTTTGGCCTACTGTTAAGGAAACATCTACTTTTAATTCATCTCTTTGTAAATTTGATTTGGTTGCGGCATTGTCGAATAAAATATACAAAATATCAACGAAGCTGTTTAAATGTTTTCCCTTAAAAAGTAAGCCATCTGGCAAATTATTGTGATTTACTATAATATTAGCGGGTCTTTGTGCAATTTCTATTGCTGTGCTTAACTCAAATTCCTTAATGGCATCGGTTTTTGAGATTGTAAACCACGAAGCTACAATATTTAGTGCAGTAAATAATGAATCTTTAGAACGACTTATGGCATCATGCAGAGGTGCAATGGTCTCCTGATTAGTTACGGCTTTATTAATTCTTTCCGATAGAGATGTAAAACACTCTGAGAAGCTATTTTTTGCGGATAATTTAATTTTACTTTTAACGGCATCTAAATTCGTTTCTGTTTTTTTCCAAAGCCATTGAGAGATAATTCGAATGAAGTTTTCATAATCTTCGTCTTTTATAAGCTTTTGCAAAGCGTATGATTCTACATTAGATATTGAATAGTTAAATAGCGCTTTTATTTTTGAACCGCCTCTTTTTAAATTTTCGATGTCTTGATCTAATGAAACAATTTGCAACCACTCATCATTTATTTCAGTTATAATTTTATCAAAGTCACTTGTAAATTTTTTTAGAGCTTTATCTATTTCAGAGCATTCTTTTGAAGGGAGAAATCCTAATCTGTTTATCCAATAAATATTGCTTTTAGGGATATTTTTAATTGTGTCTATTGGCGTAACTAAATTTTCTTTGGAGACACAAGTCCTTATATTGTTAGGTAATACCCCATGTCTGATTCTTGTACTTAAATAATTATTTAACCCTTTCTGACCAAATGTAAACTCATCCCTGAGCATTTTAATTAAGTTGTGAAACTTTAGATTTTTTTCATTTAATGGCATATTTAAAAGCATAACTGATGAAGTATTGCTTGGGATTTCATTTAAACTATTTAAAGCACTATAAATTTGCTTAAGACTTATCTCATCTTCAAAAGTTGAATAATCCTTTTTATTTAATTCAACATAATAATTAAAACCATCTCTAAATGCTTGTGATCTGCTATCTCGAAATCCACTTAGGTCAGCATGTATACGGCTTTGATCAACATGTGTTACAGCCTTTTTAATTAATTGTTCTTTAGTAATTTCTTTTACTTCATTTACGAGGGTGCTTTTTGAAATATTTTTTTCTATCAAATGTGTGCAAACGGCAATTCTACAATCTTCAATTTCTGTTTTATTATCAAATAAGAATGAGAGCTTCATTACATTTTGAGTGCATACATGCTCAAAAAAATAATTTAATTGTATATCTTTAATATTTGGGCATTTATCTATAATTTCTAATGGGTGGTTAGCACCGGTATTGTTTAAAAATTTTTCAAAACTATAACGTAATACCGAGTCATATGTTGAATCCACATACATTGAGTGAAGTGAGAGCGCTATAGGGACACATATTGATTTTGAACTGTTTACATTTTTTTCTGCCACATCACAAATTCGAAATGTGTTAAATCTACGGATAAGGTTTATATTTTCTAAAGATGTATTTACAAATAATTCAATGGCTTTTTCATCTTGGTTAAAGTCTATATATGAATCAACAAGAAGTTGGATCGCATCATTTGAAACAATACTATCAGTGCTAAGCGAAAGTTCTTCTAACAATGGTATTGCCTCTTCAATTATGCCATTTTTTAATAGTAGCTTAGCTTTATATTTTAAGAACCTATTGTATTCTAAGTTTTTCAGTGAAATATCGTTAAAGCATTCAATATTTCCTTCTTTCATTATCTCATATAATTTTATAGATACAGAACTGTTAATTTTATCATTACAGGATTCTAAATAGGCCTCTTGAAATTCTATGGGTAATGTAATTGCTTTTCTCGGAGAATTTACACGTGAAAAGGCTGAACTTAGAGTGATTAAATGTGTATTAGTACTATCATCAATATAATGGGATTCTCTTTGAATCAGATAAAGCAACTCTTGAAACCATGGTAAATCAGGGAATGCATAGCACATAGTCTGTAAATATGAGAGAGATTTTTGATAATTATCTTGTTTTATAAAGATATTAATTAAGTTTGATACAATATCTTTTTTTAACCCATTATAAGGGTTTTGTGAAGTTCTGGCAGCTGATCGAGCAATCAATTCAAAAACAGTAAAATTGTCAAACTCAGATGGATTTTGTTTTGCCATGGAACATACTTCTTTGTAATTACCGATGCTATATGCGTCGATTAAATCATAGTAGTTTTTGTTATGTTCCCATTTTGGATTTACTCCGTAGTATGTAGATAAATTTTCAAGAATATAATATGAAAAATGCTGTGATAGGTTAACTGCTGCAATTTTGGCGCATTCAATATCATTTGGGTTATTTGAATTGAGTGTGTCTGCTAAAAAATTAATAATCGCCTTGAATAAATCAATTAGCGATGCGTTTTTTTCATAATTAAAAACATCCGTATAATTTATTTTGTATTCAACTGAAAAATCTTTAGGTATAATTTTATAAATTAAAAAAGTCTGAAAATTACCTTTGTAATTTCGCATAATTTGTTTTTTTAATGATGTTGTACTAGATAAAATCATTGTACTATCATCGTATCTGTTAATCATTGAATTACAAATGTATTTGAAAAGGTCATTTTCATCACACTTTTCAAATATTTTTTTGAGAAAATCTTGTGAGTCGTTATGTTGATCCGCAATTTTTAAAATTGTACCTCTAATCGCAATAGACCATGTCGAAAGGCCACATATTTCATCCAATTCGTTTAAAAGTGATATCGCTTGTTCGTACTGACCGTCTAATATCGATTTAGTTAATTGATCTTCAATAATGATAAATTTTCTTATTAGATTTTTATGATAAATAATTAAACCTATGGACCAATTTAAAACCTTTATAAGCTCGGTATCCGGGGTTAATGCTCCATAAATATATTTATAGTTATCATAAATGGTTAGGCATATTGCAGATTTAAAAAATGGGTAATTGGCAATTCGACTAACATTATTACGGATTTCATTCGGTGATAAATCTCTGAAATATGAACGCTTTACAGTCCATTCATTTTTTGAAGTGTTTAAAACTTTAGATAAATTTGATTGTTTTTTTTGACGCTTTTTTATTGAGACGTTGCGCTTATTTGCATTTTTTTTGTTTTTTTTCGACATAGATAGTTTCTCACTAAAGAAATCTTTATGTGTTGCTAATGAAAATTTGTATTATAAGAAATATGCTGTGGACCCCATCGTTTAGACAGCTTTAAGTGCAAAATAAGCTCTGAGCCGGTTAATAATGATTTCAACCTGCTTCAGCGTTTCGTCTTTCAGCCGTGCCAACGGAAGGAGCCCGGAGGGCGACTGGAGTTGGCACGGCTGGGGCTCGTCAGGCCGCCAGTTCTTTCTGATCTTTGAAATAAAATTCATCCGGGGTCATGCCATCCAGTGACTGATGCGTTCTCTCACGGTTATAGTATTTGAACCAGGTTCTCAAGCCTTTTCTCATTTCAAGAGCGTTTTCAAATGCATGCAGGTTGAGATAATGTTATTTTACGGTCCACCAGAGTCGTTCAATGAAAATATTGTCAAGGTAACGACCACGGCCATCCATGCTGATTTTGATGCCGTTTGTTTTTAAAACATTTGTGAATGCTCCGCTTGTAAATTGGCTACCTTGATCCGTATTGAATATTTTCGGGCATCCGTATCGTGCAATCGCATCCTCCAGGGCACTTATACAAAAATCAGAATCCAGTGTATTGGAAAGCCGAAAGGACAACACTTTCCGGCTATGCCAATCCATAATGGCAACCAGATACATAAACCCACACCGCATCGGAATGTAAGTGATATCAGACGCCCAAACCTTGTCCGGTCGATTGATATCAAGCCCTCTCAATAGATATGGGTAAATCCGATGTTCCGGATGGGGTGTGCTTGTCCTGGGTTTCGGGTAGATCGCTTCAATACCCATTATCCGCATAAGTCGCCTTACCCGTTTCCGATTGATTTCATAACCCTGTCTTTTCAAATAATCACGCATGGTTCGACTGCCGCTTGTCGGATGATTCATATACTGGTCATCGATTTTTTTCATCAATTCAAGATCCTCTTCCTTGATTGGCCGAGCTTTGTAATAGACCGATGAACGATTGATGTCCAAAAGACGGCATTGGCATGTCAGGCTGATTTTTTGATTTTCGGGCTCGATCATCTTTTTTTTCTGCTGAAAGTTCAGAGATCGAGCCCTTTGGACAAAAAATCGTTTTCAACCTCCAGTTGCCCGATTTTTCGGTACAACTTATCAAGTGTGGCCTCATGGTTTTTCTTGGATTTTTGACCTTTATCGAACAGGTCGGAAGCACCTTCAAGCAGGGCTTTCTTCCAGTTATTGATCATGGTGGGGTGAACTTGATATTTGGCCGAAAGCTCTGCGATGGTCTCTTCGTTTTTAATGGCAGCTACCGCTACTTTTGCTTTAAATTCCGGGCTGTACTGTTTTCGTTTCCTGCTCATGGTCATCTGCTTTTAGATGGTGACTCAGAGCTTAGCACATTGTCCAGTTTTTGGGGACCACCGCAGTGCTGGAGAACGTTGCCGTGAAATCCGGAACTGAGAATCAGAACGAAAATATCGTGGACTGTGACGAAGACGAGGAAGAGGACGAAGAGCAAGAACCCCAAACCCGAAAAAAGTGGTTTAACATATTTAAATAATAATCCCTATACAAAAAATCGACTTTAAGGAACAGCTCAACCGACTGGCGGCCAATCAGAAGCAGGAATAGAAAAAATTTGGGTTTGCAAACAACATGCTTGCGCTATTCGCGAATCGCGAATATAGAATGCATATGATTCTTAAACCACAAGACATCGTGATTGCATTAAAAATTCTTGCTTGTGAACAGACCGGGGCAGGGCAATGGTCTTATTCCCAGCTTGCGGCCCAGTTGTTTATGAGTCCCTCGGAGGTGCATTCCGGTGTGAAACGGGCCATTCAATCGAGACTCCTTGATATCAACAGAAAACCGGTTCGACGTGCCTTGGGGGAATTATTGATTCACGGTGTAAAATATGTTTTTCCTGCGGATTATGGCGGCATTGTACGCGGTATGCCGACAAGTTATGCAGCACCGCCGATCAATAAACACATTCTGTCGACAGATACAGCCGTTCCTGTCTGGCCGCACCCGGATGGAAATACCCAGGGCATGGCATTGTTTCCTATATATAAATCTGTGCCGGATTCAAGTATGATTGATTCGGTTCTTTATGAATATCTGGTCATAACGGATGCGCTACGGGGAGGGAAAGCCAGGGAAAGGCAAATTGCCGAAGATGAGCTTCAAAAGAGGTTGAATAATGATCAACTCTGAACATCCCAACATTGAAATGATTAAGCTTGATGATCTCGTAAAAAGTAAGTTTTTGGACGGCTTCGTAAAATGTTCGAGATCAAGGCTTGCGAATCCCGAGGAATGAGGCGTACTTAGGGTACGCCGCAGTGACGAGGGATGACGCGTAACGCAGATATCGGACTTTTTACGAAGCCGTCAAGCTTGTCTCCTTGAAATTGGGTGATCTGGTCAATGACGTCGCTTTTTTAGGCGGAGCCGCCGTCGGGCTGTTGATAACGGACCCTGGAATGCAGGATATCAGGTCGACCAAAGATGTGGATGTTATTGTTGAAGTTGCTTCCCGCCTGGAATACCGACACCTTGAAACAAGGTTGCGGCAACTGGGTTTCAAAAACAGCATGCTGCCTGACAGTCCGATCTGTCGTTGGGAAGTGGATGATCTTTTGGTCGATATCATGCCGACGGATGAAACGATTCTCGGATTTTCAAACAGATGGTATTTGGATGCATTGAGATCGGCGGTTGATAAATGCATCGATAATTTAAGCATCAGAATCGTGACAGCCCCATATTTTTGTGCAACGAAAATTGAAGCGTTCCATGGTCGCGGGAAAAACGATTTTTTAGGAAGTCATGACATTGAAGACATAATCAATCTGGTCGATGGACGGAAGGAACTCGTCACCGAGATAGATCAGGCTGAAGATGCACTCAAAGCATTTGTAGCGACCAATTTCAAAGTATTTCTATCACAGAGGAACTTCATCGAATCAATTTATGCCCAGTTCAATCCGGACCCGGTAAGCCAGCAGCGGTCTGATGTGATCCTAAAAAGGATGTCAAAAATTTCAAGTATAATCAGTTAATTAAAATGATAATGTTGCCCCATTGTTTGCCCTGAAATAAAAAAGGCACTCAGAGAATTTCTAAGTGCCTGATTTTATTTTGGTGCCCCCGACAAGAATCGAACTTGTGGCACATGGATTAGGAATCCATTGCTCTATCCACTGAGCTACGGGGGCGGGTTGGCGCCGATTACTCGATGTACAGCTCCTGTCCGGGGTAGATCTTGCTGTTGGCCGTCAGCTGGTTCAGGCGGAGCAGGCGGCTGACGGGCATGTTGTGCTGCATGGCGATGGTGAACGGACTGTCGCCGCGTTTGACATGATACACGCCGGCCGCTGATTTTTCCGTGCTTGCAACGGGTCCGGAGCGATCGGGGAGTTGCAGGACCTGCCCGATACTCAGGGTGTTGCCGGAAAGATGGTTGAGCGCCATAATTTTGCGCACCGTCGTATCATATTTCCGTGCAATATTCCAGAGAGAATCGCCTCGCTTGACAACATGGCGCGAGGTGGATCTGTCCGGCGTAAATGAGGGGCGTTCATAGGAGGACCATTGGCTGAGAGACTGACCGCCCTGGGGAATTTTCAGGATTTTTCCGGCCACAATGAAATTTTTTCTGGAAATGTTGTTGGCCCGGGCAATGGCCACGGTGGACGTGCGGTAGCGCCGGGCGATGGTGGACAGGGTCTCTCCGAACACCACGCGGTGATAGACAAAGGCCTTTTGAGGCGGTACGGAGACCGTCAGCGCATCGATGCCCGCAAGGAGGGTTTCCTTTTTACCCGGAGGAATGTTCAGGGCGTAGTCGTCCTTGGGCAGGATTCCGTAACGGAGTTCGGGGTTGAGGGCCTTGAGCGTCTGTTCGGAAACGTCGAGCGTTTGGGCAACGTCTTTCAGTTTGACCTGTTTTTTGACGTGAACGGTTTCAAATTCAAGGGGCGAATCCGGAACGATGTCGCTGAAACCGTAGGTCTCTAAGTTGTTGACAATGTGAAGGGTGGCCAGGAACCGGGGCAGGTAACGGGCCGTTTCCGACGGCAGGCGGCCGTAGAGATCCCAGAAATTGTCCAGGTAATTGACATTCTGGCTGCGAATGATACGAAGTACCCGGCCCTCGCCGCAGTTGTAGGCGGCAAGAACGGTGGACCAGTCACCGAAAATGCCGTGCATGTTTTTCAGATATTCGGCGGCGGCCTGGGTGGCTTTCTCGGGGTCAAGCCGTTCATCGATAAACAGATCCCGTTTGAGGCCGTACATGTAGCCGGTGGAGGGAATGAACTGCCACAGCCCGAGGGCCCGGGCCTTGGACAGGGCATTGACCTTGAAGCCGCTTTCGACCAGCGGAAGCCAGGACAGTTCGGGCGGCAGACCGGCCTCCTTGAGCTTTGAAAGAATCATCGGCCGGTAACGTCCCGAACGTTTGAGGGATTCTGCAAAAAAACGACGCTCCCGCTTGGTAAAGCAGTCGATTTCTTTCTGAACTTCCTTATTAATAATGATGGGAATGGCGTTGTGGCTTCCATTGACCACGGTGTTCCGGGACGCATAGATTTCGAGAATCCGTCGTGAAATCATGTAGCGCAGATCTTCTTTCTGCTGAATCAGTTTGGGGCTGTCGAGAATGTCGATGTTCAGAATCAGTGAATAGGCCTGGTCGAGACTCTGAAGGGCGTTGTCGAGTTCGCCTTTCTGCCAGAAGTCCTGGGAGGCGTTGCAGAAATCCAGCGCCTGATCGAACAGATCCTGGGTGGACTGCTCCGCATCGTGCTCATCGGCGTCGAAGTTATTGACGTTTTCGGAAAAAAGGACGGACGCAGGAACGGATTCCGTGGTCGCATCTTCGGAAAGAACGGGATCGAGATCGGCCGTAAGGTCCGGGGTCGGTGCCGGTTGAAGCGTCGCGCAACCCGACGTCATCAGAATAAGGGCGGCAATCGGAATAAAAATGAACGTTTTCATAACCCTCGCAGTCGCAAATAATTGATTGGCAGAATGGTTCATCTGTTTTTGATTCGCTTTATGCTATGAGGTATTAAGGATGTCAGGCCTTAATGTCAAGCTTAATGTCCCTGAGCACCTTAATTTTATCGTCATTCGCCTGAATAAAATAAAGCCGTTATTCGAGAAAATCGTGCGCTTCGATAGCGGCACGGGCATCATTTTCAGTTGAAAAATTAAAAATCGATGATTTTAGATGAAAATTGTAGATTAATGCCTTGATAGAAAAATAATTCATGATAATCGGTCACAATGAATAAAATTAAATGGAATCGATTGCATTTTTCAGTTGATATAATTAACGAGGCCTGTTAAGTAGAGGAGTTTTTTGAATCCGGGAATTCCGGCGCAATTAAAAACGATCGGCCGGTATAGCTCAGTAGGTAGAGCATCTCACTTGTAATGAGAATGTCCTCCGTTCGATTCGGGGTACCGGCTCCAGAAAACATGAGGTGGGGTTCCCGAGCGGCCAAAGGGATCAGACTGTAAATCTGACGGCGGAGCCTTCGGAGGTTCGAATCCTCCCCCCACCACCATTCAAAGCAAGTCTTATGTAGGAGGCTTCGACGGGAGCTGCTTGACTACATGGATCCCTGCATAACCTTGCTTCATTGTGTCGTCCGGTCCTGTCGGAAGCCGGGCGAAGCATGATGAGCGGGAGTAGCTCAGTTGGTAGAGCTTCAGCCTTCCAAGCTGAACGTCGCGAGTTCGAGCCTCGTCTCCCGCTCCACATTCTGGTCGTCTTAACAGTTGCGTTTTGACTGTTACATAAATGCCTGTTCTTGGGCCCATGTAGCTCAGTCGGTAGAGCGCTTCCTTGGTAAGGAAGAGGTTCACCAGTTCGATTCTGGTCATGGGCTCCATCAGGTATTTTGTGTTTTGAACTGCATCGACTGTCATGTTTGAAAATCGAGATGCATGGATTATCAATCGTATAAGAAAGTTCCTGACTCAATTCGTTAAGGAAAGAATAACCACAGGAGGAAGCTGACATGGCAAAGGAAAAATTTGAGAGGACG
>NZ_BAAHXV010000031.1:0-52411 GCF_054657895.1 Desulfatiferula olefinivorans
GACCATGATGGGCACGCTTTGCTTTGCCCATCAACTGGACAACGATAATATGTTTAAGTTAATGGCATTGATTACGCAGTTGAAGAGTCACTGGAACCAAGTGCATAACCAGATTCCTTTTTTTACACCTATCAATCTGGTACCATGAATCGTCCTGCAACTTTGATAAACCGGAGCGTGTGACATGGAAGCCATTAAAATTAGAAAACGAATAAATTCTGATACGATTCATATCCCGCAATTGAAAAAATTCATGGGAAAAAATGTAGAGATCATTCTTCTTGAAATCCCCGAAAAAAATGTGAAATCCAAAACCAAGAACAAGTTTATTGCCGCGTCAGGTAAGATTGATATTGACGAAAAAGCGGTGGCAGATCTGAGAAATAAAAGCATCCTGGTTTTTTGTAACATTCACAGCGAGTTTTGAATAAACGTCTTTCCATTGGTCAGTCGGAATCATGGCGTCCCGGGCCAGGGCGTCCGCCTCGTTTTCCTTTACGTTCCGTTCGTTATGACGTTTTTTTCCGTATCGTTGAAATGCGAGTTCATCCCGGAAAAACGTCTGATAAATCCTCTTGACGGGGATGGAATTTTTTTATAAAAGGGTCGGATCAGCTTGACATGCTGGGGGATCGTCTAAGGGTAGGACTGCAGATTCTGATTCTGCCTATCGGGGTTCGAATCCCTGTCCCCCAGCCACCTGAACATCAAAAGGGTCCGTGCGCGGCGCACGGACCCTTTTTAGTTGGATCGGACATCATTCGTGGGTGTTTGACAGACGGCAGACACCCACGACCTCGTCGGGGTCGGCGTGGTACCCGGCCTTGGGGTCCCGGTGGGCGAAGAGAATGTGGTTCCCCGGCCCGATGACGAACAGGCCCCCCTGCTGCCAGAGGGCTCCGGCCGACCGGCCTTGGTGAAAGCCCTGCTTCATGACCGCAAATCCCCGGCTGATCGAGGCGGGTCCCAGGGTTTTGAAAAAACCGGATTCCAGGTCGAAGGCCTCATAGGTCTTGCGTTCGGGATCCACGTACATTTCGCCGGTGAAATTGAATTGTTCCACAAATTCCCGCGCCTGTTCCGGGGTTCCGGTGCCGATCCCCACCAGCGTCACGCCTTCGGCGTTCAGGTCATCCAGGATGTTCATCAGGGCAGCAGCCTGCTGCCGGGCGAACATTCAGCCGTAATGCCGCAAAAAGACCAGCGCCACGCGGCGCTCGGCCCACAGCGAGGTCATCACGATGTCCTGCCCGTCCATGGTTTTTACCGTCAATCCGCCGAGGCGTTCAAATACCCTTTGATCGTTCATGCCGTTCTCCTTGTTGGTTTTGCCGGCGCATCCCAGGATCATCAGTCCGAGGACCGCCGGCAACAGGGGTCGTATCCATCGTTTCACGCGACGTTCTCCTTGTGTGCCAAACCGTTATCATTCGGTCCGGATCATCCGGGGCCCCATGCCCCGTCCGGACCGTCGCTTCCGGATTGATCCACGGTATATCAAGCGGGTGTAAACAAAGTATGTGGATGGATGTAAAAGTTGTTTCAACCGACGGGACCGGCGTAACATTCACCCCGGCCGGCGGATCGGGGCCGACGGTGAAACGGCTTGTCGCCGCACGCCGGCCCGGGGCTGCCGGCACATAAAAACGGCACAAAATGAATTTTAATTACATTTATGTTGCCATTTGTAGTATTCTTGCATAAATGTGTTGGCTTGATGAAATTTTATCGATTTTGTGTCCATGATGTAACAGACGGTAGAATGTTTCAATGAAAAAAATCGACGAAGTCAGATTGTTTTACGATATCAGCACCGCCTTGAACGAGCATCGGGATCTCAAGTCCTCGCTTCTGACGGTTCTGGATATTCTTGACCGGGATCTGGGCATGGTCCGGGGCACCGTCACCATCCTGAACGCCCTGCGCAACGAAATCAGCATCGAGGTGGCCCACGGGCTGTCGGCCGGTGCCGTGGAGAAGGGCAAGTACAAGGTCGGGGAGGGAGTGACCGGGAGCGTCATCGAACAGGGTCTGCCCCTGGCTGTTCCCCGGATCAGTGAGGAACCCCGTTTTCTTGACCGCACCAAGTCACGCAAGCGGGGTGACGGGACGGAGCATTCGTTTTTTTGCGTCCCGGTGAAAAACGGGAACCAGGTGATCGGAGCCCTGTCGGCCGATCGCGTCTACGACCCCGATTTTTCCATGAAAGACGGGATAGCTGTTCTGTCGGTGGTGGCCACCATGATCGCCACCCAGGTGATCCACCTCGAGCGGATCGGCTTGGAAAAGGAACGGCTCCGGGAGGAAAATTCACGGCTCAAGCACGAGCTGGAAAGCCGGTACCGTTTTTCCAACCTCATCGGCAACAGCAACAAGATGCGCGACGTTTATCAGATGATCGCCCATGTGTCCAAAAGCAACGCCACGGTGCTGGTCCGTGGCGAAAGCGGCACCGGCAAGGAGCTGGTGGCCGCCTCGATTCACTACAACAGCCTTCGGGCCAAACAGCCTTTTATCAAGGTCAATTGTGCGGCCCTGCCCGTCAATCTGATTGAAAGCGAATTTTTCGGCCATGAAAAGGGCTCGTTCACCGGGGCCGTCAACCAGAAAATCGGCAAATTCGAACTGGCCCACAAGGGGACGATCTTTCTTGACGAAATCGGATCCGTCAGCCCGGACGTTCAGTCCAAGCTGCTCCGGGTACTTCAGGAGAAGGAGTTCGAACGGGTGGGCGGGCACAAGACCATCAAGGTCGACGTGCGCATCGTGGCGGCCACCAACAAGAACCTTGAAAAGGCCGTGGAGGATGAAAGCTTCCGGGGGGATCTGTACTATCGTCTGAACGTTTTTCCCATCTACCTGCCGCCCCTCAAGGAGCGCAAAACCGACATCCTCCTTTTGGCCGATTTCTTTCTGGAAAAATATGCCCGGGAGCACGGCAAAGACATCAAGCGGATTTCCACGCCGGGCATCGACATGCTGATGGCCTACCACTTTCCGGGCAACGTGCGGGAGCTTGAAAACTGCATCGAGCGGGCCGTTCTGCTCTGCGACGAAGGCGTGATCCACAGCTATCATCTGCCGCCCACCCTCCAGACCGGCATTGAATCGGATACCCTGCCGGCCGCGACCCTGGACGAGGCCGTGGCCGGGCTGGAAACGGAAATGATCATCGACGCCCTGAAGAACACACGGGGAAACGTCACCACCGCCGCCGACCTTTTGGGGACCACGGTCCGCAAATTCGCCTACAAGGCCAAGCGCTACGGGGTGGACTTTCGGACTTACCGATGATGGGATTTGTTGTTTGGGGAAAAACAACATTTTTGTTGATTTGTGGGCCGACTTTCCATACATGTTAGGTCAATACGCATCGCGGAAGGTGCCAAAGGCGCATCTTCGAGACAGGCATGACGGGGGTTAACCATGCACAAAATCGACGAAATCAAGCTGTTTTACGACATCAGCATCGCACTCAACGAACAGCAGGACCTGAAACAGTCGCTGTACAAGGTGCTTGATATCCTGTCGGACATCATGCACACGGTGCGGGGGACCGTCACCATCCTCAATCCCCTGCGCAACGAAATCAACGTGGAAGTGGGCCAGGGGCTGACCCAGAGCGCCATCAAAAAAGGCCGGTACAAAGTCGGCGAAGGCATCACCGGCTCGGTCATCGAAACGGGCAATCCCGTGTCCATTCCGAAAATCAGCGAAGAGCCCTTGTTCCTGAACCGCACCGCCACACGCAAGGGCCAGGATAAAAACGAGTATTCCTTTATCTGCGTGCCCGTCAAGAAAAGCAATCAGGTGATCGGGGCTCTGTCCGTGGATCGGGTGTTCGATCCGGCATTCTCCCTGGCCAAGGCCACCCAGATCCTGTCGGTGGTGGCCACCATGATCGCCACCCAGGTGATCAACCTGGAAAAACTCAATCAGGAAAAGGACCGCCTCAGGGAAGAAAACCTGCGCCTCAAAACCGAGCTGGAAAACAAGTACCGCTTTTCCAACATCATCGGCAACAGCAACAAGATGCGGGACGTGTACCAGATGATCTCCCACGTGTCCAAAAGCAACGCCACGGTGCTGGTCCGGGGCGAAAGCGGCACGGGCAAGGAATTGGTGGCCAGCTCCATTCACTACAACAGCCTCCGGGCCAAACAGCCGTTTGTCAAGGTCAACTGCGCGGCCCTGCCGGCCAACCTGATCGAAAGCGAGTTCTTCGGTCATGAAAAGGGCTCGTTCACCGGGGCCATCAACCAGAAAATCGGCAAGTTCGAACTGGCCCACAAGGGGACGATCTTTCTTGACGAAATCGGCTCCATCGATCTCGATGTCCAGGTCAAGCTGCTTCGGGTGCTTCAGGAACGGGAGTTCGAACGGGTGGGCGGGCACAAGACCATCAAGGTCGACGTGCGCATCGTGGCGGCCACCAACAAGAACCTTGAAAAGGCCGTGGAAGAGGAAACCTTCCGGGGGGACCTGTACTACCGGCTCAACGTTTTTCCCATCTACCTCCCGCCCCTTCGGGAGCGCAAGACCGACATCCTGCTTCTGGCCGACTACTTTCTCGAAAAATACGCGGCCGAAAACAACAAGGACATCAAGCGGATTTCCACGCCGGGCATCGACATGCTGATGGCTTACCACTTTCCGGGCAACGTGCGGGAGCTTGAAAACTGCATCGAGCGGGCCGTTTTGCTCTGCGACGAAGGTGTGATCCACAGTTATCACCTGCCGCCGACCCTCCAGACCGGCATCGAATCGGGCACCCTCCCGGCCACCACTCTGGAGGAGGCCGTGGCCAACCTGGAAAAGGAAATGATCATCGACGCCCTGAAAAACACCCGGGGCAACATCACGGCGGCGGCGGATCTTCTGGGAACCACGGTCCGGAAATTTTCCTACAAGGCCACCGCCCACGGGGTGGACTACAAACATTACCGCTGACTGATCCGACAGGGAGCCGATTACCATGAACGAGAAGGAACCGACCTTTGTACAAAGCCGCTTCGATCGGGCCGCCGCCACCTGGGATGAAAACCCGAGACGGCTTCTGATGGCCCGGGCCGTATCCGAAAAAATGATCGAACGCCTGGCGCCGACCCCTTCCATGGAGGCCCTTGAAATCGGCTGCGGCACCGGCCTTGTTACCGTGCAGCTGGCCTCGTTCCTCCGGTCGGTCCGGGCCCTGGACAGCTCGGACAACATGCTGGCCCAGCTCAGGGCGAAAAGCCAAAGCCTGGGCCTTGACAACATCCGTCCCCTCTTGGCGGACCTGGAGCACGAGCCCGTCCCCGGCGGTCCCTACGATCTGGTTTTCAGCAACATGACCTTTCATCACATGAACGGCATCGACGCGGTGCTCGAAAAAATCCACGCCGTCCTGGCCCCCGGCGGGCGGGTGGCCGTTTCGGACCTGGACCGCGAAGACGGCAGCTTCCACGAGGACATGACCGGCGTTGCGCACCTGGGCTTCACCCGCGGCGCCATGATCACGGCCCTCGAAACTGCCGGCTTTTCCGACTGCACCATCGAAACCGCCCACATCGTGGAAAAAAAAGCCGCAACCGGTGATGTTCGCAGGTACAGCCTGTTTCTGGCCACGGGCAGAAAATGAAACGATAACCAAGGAGGCAGACATGAACCGATCATGGCGAGAAACACTGGCGGATTTTATGGAAACGGCGGGGCTTTCCGACGTGCCCATGGGGATGTTTTTTACGGACAGGGAGCCGGAATCCTCATACGGACCCGGACCCATGACGCTGCCCACCCGACAGATGGAAATCGACCAACAGGTGGATTTTCAGGCGGTGTTCGGACATTTTTCCTGTGCCGTCGGGCACATCCGGCGGGCGAGAAAAAACAGGGGCGTTGCCTGTTTTTCCGCCGAGCGCTTCGGCTGCCTGGGCTGTGCCTTTTGGATGGGGTTCAACAAGCCCCAGCTCGAAGCCATCATCCATTATGTGTCCACGGGCATTCCCGGCCGCATGGAGGGCGAATGCTATTGCGATTCGCCGGATCATCTGCGGCGGATCTTCGAGGACCTGGACCCGGTTCCGGCCCCCAAACCCTACTGCGTGTTCAAGCCCCTCGATCAGTTTGCCGACGATGAAACGCCCCGGTTCGTGATTTTTTTCGAGCGGCCCGAGGTCCTCTGCGGGATGCATCAACTGGCGACCTTCGTCACCGGCGATCCCCTGTGCGTGGCCTCCCCCTGGAGCGCGGGCTGCGGCAGCCTGGTGGCCTGGCCCATGTATTTCGAAGCCCGGGGAGAAAATCGGGCCGTTTTGGGGGGCTGGGACATTTCGGCCCGTCCCTTCTACAAGGGTGACGAGATCACCCTGACCGTGCCCATGGCCATGTTCGAGCAGATGACGGCCCGCTGGGGCGAATCCTTTCTTATGAAAAAACCCTGGGGGGCGGTGAAAAAGAAGATCCGGCTCAGCCGCAAGGCCTGGGGTGAAGATCAGGACGCCTGAACACAGACGGCCCGCATCAGCAGGTCGATGGCCTGACGGATGTCGGCGGCCTTGTCGATGGGCACAGGGTTCTCGGTGAACGACCAGCGCAGGGTCATGTGGCCCGTCAGCCCCAGAAACAGGTTTCGGAAGATCCGGCTGTCGATGTCCGGACGAATCACGCCCTCGTCCCGTCCCCGGGCCAGTACCGGATCAAAGGCCGCGGCATAGGACCGGTAGGCCGCCTGGGCGGAGGACCGGTAAAACCGCTTGTTGAACATACCCTCGAATACCAGAAGTTTCATGAAGTCCGGCTCGGAAAAAACCCCAAGAAAATGATGCCGGAGCATCTGCTCCAGAAGCACGCGGGCGGAGGGGGCCCCAAGGTCCCGGACCTGGGCGGCGTGGGCGCAAAGCCGGTCTCCGATGCATGAAAACAGAAGATCCTCCTTGTTTTTGAAATACTCGTACAGGGTTCCTTCGGCCACGCCGGCTCGTTTTGCGATATCGGCGGTGGCGGTGCGATCGTAGCCCTTGTCCGCGAACAGGTGTCGGGCCGCGTCGAGAATCCGTCGGGCCTTGTCGTCGGGGGTTTCCCTGCCGCCGGGTGTTGGCGCGAGCATGGGCGCGACCAGGGTCATCATGGCCGGCACATCCCGATGGGCCGGATGCCCGTCTCCGTCGGCAAGGCTCTGGATGGACGCCATGTCGAGCAGCCCGAACACGGCGTCCCGGAAAAGGGCCAGGGGCAGATCGGGGCGCACGACGCCGTCGGCCGTGCCGTCGTTCAAAATGCCCGTCATCACCCGGGTCCAGGCCCTGAAATGCCGGAAGGCGTCGTGCCTGAAAAAGGAGAGCTTGGACCGGCATTCGAAAATCGTCAGGTTGGTGTAGTTGGGATGGGTGTCGTGGTAATGAAGCTGGAACCGGAGAAATTCCCGGAATCGGTCAAGGGGGGCGTCAAACCGCGAAAGATGGACTGCAAGGTCGGCCGCCATGGCCTTAACCTGCTCGCCCGCCGCATGGAACAGCAGATCCTCCTTGTTTTTAAAGTAATGGTAGATGATCGAATCGGCCACCCCGGCCCGTCGGCCGATTTCGGCGATGGTGGTTTTTCGGCCGTGTTCCCTGAAACAGGCCACGGCGGCTTGAAGAATAGCGTCTTTTCTGGATATATCGGTCATAAATCACCGGTGCGTCTGTTAAGGGTTGACGGCTTCGTAAAACGTCCGATATCTGCGTTACGCGATCATCCGCGTTGAGCGGTATTCGACACACAATGCGCCACGGGTCTCATCCGGATCTGCCGGCTGTTTGATCGACTATACCGTGTTTTGTATCGAAAATAAAGGCATTTGACGGACCGTGGGGCCCGTTTGATCGGCCGGGGATAAAAACGGTTGACGCCGGCTTTTGCCTTTTCTATAATCGAATCTTACTCAGTGGGACGCCGGGTAAATCCCATCGCCCCTGATCCTTTACCCCAACGCCAAGGAGACGTCAGCCATGATGACCCCCAAAGAATACGAAGACAGTTTGCGAAAGCTCGACCTTCAGGTTTACATGTTCGGAAAGCGTGTGGAAAACGTGGTTGACGATCCGATCATCCGGCCTTCGATGAACGCCGTGGCCTACACCTACACCCTGGCCGCCGATCCCGCGTACCGGGACATCATGACCGCCGTCAGCCACCTCAGCGGCAAACGGATCAACCGCTTCACCCACATCCATCAGAGCACCGACGATCTGGTCAAAAAAACCAAGATGGGCCGTCTGCTCGGTTCCCACACCGGCTGCTGCTTTCAGCGCTGTGTGGGTATGGACGCCTTAAACGCCCTGTCCATCGTGACCTTTGACATCGACCAGGCCCACGGCACATCATACTACACGCGTTTTGTCGACTATCTGATCATGGTTCAGGAACGGGACCTGGTCTGCGACGGCGCCATGACCGATCCCAAGGGCGACCGGGGTCTGCCGCCCCACAAACAGCCCGATCCGGACATGTTTCTCCGGGTGGTTGAGGAAAAAGCAGGCGGCATCGTGGTCCGGGGGGCCAAGGCCCACCAGACCGGGGCGGTCAACTCCCATGAAATCATCGTCATGCCCACCATTTCGATGCGCGAGGAAGACCGGGACTACGCCGTATCCTTTGCCCTGCCCAGCGACGCACCGGGCATCACCTACATCATGGGCCGCCAGTCCTGCGACACCCGTAAGCTCGAAGGGGGCACCATGGATATGGGCAACCGCTTCTTCGGCGGCCACGAAGCCCTGGTGGTATTCGAGGATGTGTTCGTCCCCTGGGACCGGGTGTTTATGTACAAGGAATACGAATTCGCCGGAAAGCTGGTGGAGACCTTCGCCTCCTATCACCGCCAGAGCTACGCCTGCAAGGTGGGCGTGGGCGACGTGCTGATCGGGGCGGCCCAGACCGTCGCCGAATACAACGGCGCCGACCGGGCGTCCCATATCAAAGACAAAATCATCGAGATGAACCATCTGAACGAAACCCTGTTCTGCGGCTCCCTGGCCTGCGCCGCCGAAGGGCACCGGGAGGCCTGCGGCACCTATTGCGTCAACACCCTTCTGGCCAATGTCTGCAAGCAGAACGTCACACGGTTTCCCTACGACATGGCCCGTCTGGCCCAGGATGTCGCCGGGGGCCTGATGGTCACCCTGCCCTCGGAGACCGATTTCCGCTCGCCGGTCACCGGCAAATGGGTTGAAAAATATTTCAAGGGCAACGCCTCTGTGTCCACGGAGAATCGCATGCGCATTCTTCGGCTCATCGAAAACCTGACCCTGGGCACCGCCGCCGTGGGCTACCTGACCGAATCCATGCATGGCGCCGGATCCCCCCAGGCCCAGCGGATCATGATCGCCCGTCAGGTGAACATGGCCGACAAACAAAAACACGCCAAGCGCCTGGCGGGCATTCTCAAGGACTGATCCCGCATCGGGACGCCGGCCATTTCAATCTTGATGAACTCGTCAAACGTCATCAACGGCCGGCAAAGAAAAACGTTCGAGTTCAAGGCGCCGCGAATCCCGAGGAATGAGGCGTACTTAGGGTACGCCGCAGTGACGAGGGATGACGCGCAACGCAGAAATCGGACGTTTTACGACGCCGTCAATCTTGACCCACCCCGGGAATGATTGTAGAGCTTGGAACACGATCGTGCCGCGCCGGGCCCGGATTTTCCGGTGTCCGGTGCGGTTCCGCCCCCTATCCAGACGGCGTTTCCCAACCATCCGGAGGCCGTCGTTCACGCAAAAGGAGAATAATCATGATCCGTTTCAAACACCTGGCCGTTGCGGCCGTCATGGTCACGGCCCTTGTGCTGTCCGGCTGTTCCAAATACACGATGTACCGCATGGCCATCGACAGCGGGCGGAGTCAGGCCGATCTTACCCTGAAAAAAGCCGCCGTCTCCATCGGTGACGTGGTTTATCTGGACAATGCAGGGGACGGGGATGACGGTAAAGACCGGGACGTCATCCTGATGATCCACGGCTTCGGCGGCGACAAGGACAACTGGATCAGGCTCTGTGACAAGATGCCGGCGGGTTACCGGTTTCTCGTGCCGGACCTGCCGGGGCACGGGGAAAGCGCCTCCGACCTGTCCAATACCTACACCATCGAAAACCAGGCCCGGTGGCTGGCCGAGTTTTTGGCCGCCCTTAACGTGGACACGGTGCACCTGGTCGGCAATTCCATGGGCGGGGCCATCGGCATCCGCCTGGCCCTGGATCATCCGGACACGGTCCGAACCCTGACCCTTCTGGACAGCGCCGGGGTGTTCAGGACGGAAAGCGAATTCATTCAGATGGTCAAGCAGGGCGTGAACCCCCTGGTGGTATCCAGCGAGGAGGATTTCAAACGGCTGATGAACCTGGTCATGGAAAAAAAGCCCTATATTCCGGGACCGATTTTCGACGTGCTGGCCGAAAAGAAAATTGCACGGAAGGACAAGGATGAAAAAATTTTCACGGACATGCAGGCCGACATTCTCACCATGGAAAACAGGCTTTCGGACCTTTCGCTTCCCACCCTGATTGTCTGGGGCGACCATGACCGGGTCCTCCATGTGGACAACGCCTCGGTGTTCCATGAAAAAATCGGGGGCAGCCGGCTGACGATCCTCAAAAACATCGGCCACCTTCCCATGCTCGAAGACCCGAAAAAGACCGCGGCCGTCTATGACGCGTTCCTGTCCGACACCAGGAATAAGAGGTAGCGATACCCATAGCGAAAATGAAGGCGTGCCCCGGCACCGGCTCGGGCCCCGGCGGGCCGGGTTTTTTGTGGTGACAGGGCGGGTTCGGCGTGGTATTCTTAAGGCCTTGGACAGACCGACCGCGTCGCTTCTTTCGGGACCTTTGGTTCGACCGTGTTGACCCCATGAACCCCGAGGACTTCCGCCATGACACAGACCGAGTACCTGGCCGGGTACCCCCTTCTTGAACTGATCAGGGAAACGCGGGGCGCCGCCGTTTACCGGAGCATCCATCCCGATCTTACCCTTCCGGTTCAAGTTCATATCCTGAAGGTCCGAAGGCCCTCGGCCACGGAGCTGGCCCTGTTTCGTCAGGAAATCACGGCCGTCATGGGCTTCGGGGGCCAGGGCCTGGTCCGCTGCCGGGAGCTGATTGAAACCGGAGGCCGCCTGGCCCTGGTGATGGATGATTTCCCCGGGGTGCCCCTTGCCGGCCTTCTGGCCGGGGGGCCGCTGTCCCTGGATGTTTTTCTCGATGTCGCCCACACCCTTTCCGACACCCTGGGACACCTTCACCAGGAGGATCTGACTCACAAGGCCGTGACACCCGATCATATCCTGATCAACATGGACAGCGGGGAGGTCCGGCTGACCGGCTTCGGAGCCGTCGCCCTGCTGACCGGGGAAAACGACACGCTCCATGACCCCGCGGTGATCCGGGACATCCTGGCCTATATTTCGCCGGAACAGACCGGGCGCATGAACCGCCCCATCGACTACCGCACGGATCTGTATTCCCTGGGCGTCTGTTTCTACCAAATGCTCACCGGTCAGATGCCCTTTGCCGCAGGCGACGTCATGGAGGTCTATCACGCCCACATCGCCCGGCGCCCCCTGTCTCCCGCGGAACATGATCCGGAGATTCCCATCGTGCTGTCCGACCTTATCATGCGCCTGCTGGAAAAGGCCCCGGAAGACCGATACCAGAACAGCTTCGGCCTGGCCGCCGACCTTCAGGCCTGCCGGGACGCCTTCCGGAAAACCGGCGCCGTCCCCTTTTTCGAGATCGGCCGCAAGGATGTGTCCCGGCGGTTCAACATTCCCCAGAAGCTCTACGGGCGGGAATCGGAAACGGTCCAGCTTCTGTCCTGTTACGAAAAAATCTGCCGGGGCGAGAAGGTGATGATGGTGGTCACCGGTTCTCCCGGCGTCGGAAAAACCGCGCTGATCCGCGAGCTGGACAAGGCCATCGTCGAAAAGAAGGGCTATTTCATTTCAGGCAAGTACGAGCCCTTTCGCCGGGATGTTCCCTACAGCGGTATCATTCAGGCCCTGATGGGCCTGTGCCGGGACATCCTCAGCCAGGAACGGCGGATCATCGACCGGTGGAAAGACGCCATTCTCGCCGCCATCGCCCCCAACGGCCGGGTGATGACCGATGTGTTGCCCGATCTGGCCCTGATCATCGGCGATCAGCCCGAGGTGCCGGAACTGGAGCCGGAGGAATCGAAAAACCGGTTCAACCAGGTGTTTGTCCGCTGTATCGATGCCTTCGCCCGGCTGGAGCAGCCCATGGTGCTCTTTCTCGACGACCTCCAGTGGGCCGATCTGCCCAGCCTGACGCTGCTCGAGCGGCTGGCCGCCGCCCCCGAGATTCGCCATCTTCTGGTCATCGGCGCCTATCGGGACACGCAGATGAGCGCCGGCCATCCCCTGACGACGATTCTTTCGAATATCGACAAAAGCCCGACCCAGTTGTTTTTCCTGAAACTGCGGCCGCTTATGGAATTCGATGTCCGGAATCTGATCGTGAATTTTTTGAAAACCTCCCACGAGAAAGGGGCCCTTCTGGCCGGGCTCGTTTACCGGAAAACCGGAGGCAACCCGTTTTTCGTCAGTCAGTTTCTGAAAAACCTGTTTGAGAAAAAACACATCGCCTTTGATCCGGAAGAGGGATGGCACTGGGATAATGCCGGGCTGATGGAGCTTCAGGTCACCGACAACCTGGTGGATCTTCTGGTGGAAAAAATCAACGGCCTCTCGTTCGACACCCGGGAGATGCTGAAAATCTGCGCCTGTATCGGCAACCGGTTCGACCTGGACATGATCGCTGCCATGCGCAACCGGTCCATCGGAGAGATTCTGCCGTTCGTTTCCGAAGCCGTGCGGGAGGGGCTGATCGGCAAAACGGCCCGGATGTACGTGTTTGTTCATGACAGGATTCAGGAGGCCGCCTACTCTCTGATTTCCGACCAGGAAAAAATCGTTCTGCATCATACGCTGGGACGGCTGGAATATGCACGGACCGCCCCGCAGGACCTTCAGAACAAGGTGTTTTACATTGTGGACCAGCTGAAACGGGGCCTTTCTCTGATCCGGGACGAGAAGGAGCAAGACGACATGATCGGGCTCTGCCTGCTGGCCGGTCGAAAAGCCAAGCAGTCCGTGGCCTACGAACCGGCCATCCGGTATATGGATACCGGCATAAGCCTGCTCCCCCCCGATGCATGGACCACCCGATATGAAACCGCCTTCGACCTGCACCGGGACCGGCTGGAATGCCTGTACCTGGTCGGCCGGTATGATGAGGCAGAGCGCCTGTTCCAGCAGATGGTATCCCGGTCCCGGACCGGTCTCGACACGGCCAGGCTCTGCGCCCTGATGGTCATTCTCTACATAAGCCGGGGTGATTATCAACAGGCCCGGGCCATCGGGTACCAGGGGGCCCGGGCCCTGGGGCACCCCCTGCCCGAGCACACCGGGGTCCTCCGGCAGGCGGCGTTTTTGATTCGACTCTGGGTCGCCTTCCGGAAAATCCCCATCGAACGCATTCCCGATCTGCCCGAGCTGCGGGACCCGGCCCTGCTCACCTACGCCGATCTGATCGCCGGCATCGGCACCGTGATCTATTACAGCAACCCCGATCTGTTCGCCCTGACCGTTTTCGAAGGTAATCGCATCACCCTCAGTCACGGGATCTGGGAGCACGCGGACTTCGGTCTCAACGCCCTGGGCTGCATCGTCGGGTCCGCCCTGGGGTTCTATGAGCTGGGCGAACGCATGGGGCGAACGGCCCTTGTTCTCAGTGAGCGCAAGCCCGGAACGACGAACCGCTGCCGCATTCATTTTCTTTACGCCATGATGATCCAGCCCTGGACCGCCCATGCCCGCGGCTCGGTGGACTATTTCCGCAAGGCCTATCACCTGGGCCAGGAGTGCGGCGATCTGCTGTTCAGCAGCCACAGCATCAACCTGATCGTCATGCATCGTCTGATTCTGGGCGATCCGATCAATGCGATCCTGGAGGAGTATCTCGGTTATCAGGAGTTCATCGTCGCCGGCACAGATCCCTTTGTCAGGAGTTTTTTCGAGGAGCACCTCCGCGTTCTGCTCTGCATGAAGGATGAAACACCCGTCCGGGGCCGCTTGAACGGCGAGGGCTTCGACGAACAGGCCGCCCTTGACGGTTATATCCGGATCAATAATCCCCTGGGCGAGTTTTTCCTGTTGTGCCCGCTTCTGCGCCTGCGGTATCTGTTCGGCCATTACGGGGAGGCCTTTGATCTGTCCTGCCGGCTGGACCTTATGATCCGAAACAAGGTGGGGATGGGCTGCCTGATCAACGCGGAACGGGTGCTTTTCCAGTCTTTGACCCTTTCGGCCCTCTATGCCAAGGCCTCGGCATTGGATAAAATCCGCTACCGGGCCCGCCTCCGGCTCAACCTGATCCGGATGGCCTCCTGGGCCCGCCACGCCCCGGAAAATTTCACGCACGCAGCCTGCCTGATCCGGGCGGAGATCCACAGGATCAAGGGGCAGCATTCCAAAGCGGTCCGGGCCTACCGCGACGCCATCGATCTGGCCGCGTCATCCGGCTATCTGAATCACGAAGCCGTGGCCCGGGAATGCTTTGCCCGTTACTATCTGGAGATCGGACAGCAGGATGTGGCGGGCTTTTACCTGACGGAAGCCTGCCGGTGCTACCAAAGGCTCCAGGCCCCGGCCCTTGTCGCCCATCTGATGGCCACCTATCCCCGGCTGATTCCCGGGGATCTGATCGAGCGGTTGCATCCGAGCCGTGAAAAGCCGTCGACGTCCCTGGACCTGACCACGGTCACCAAGGCCTCCCAGGCCATTTCCGGTGAAATCGTCCTGGAGAATCTGCTGAAAACCCTGCTTCGGATCACCATGGAGAATGCCGGGGCGCAAAAGGGATTCCTGATTCTCGTCCAAAACGGCCGGCTGCGGGTCGAAGCCTCGGGCACCTCGGACAGCCCCGACATCAGCGTGCGTCAATCGATTCCCCTTTCCGACCACGACGGTCTCAGCCCGGGTATCGTCAATTACACGATTCAGGCCCGAACCCCCCAGATTCTGGGCCATGCCGCCAAAATCGGACCCTTTACCCGTGATCCCTATGTGATCCGGCACCAGCCCAAATCCGTTCTCTGTCTGCCGGTGCTTAATCAGGGTCAGGTGACGGCCGTGCTTTATTTCGAAAACAACCTGGCTCCCAACGTGTTCAGGGAAGAGCGGATCGAACTGCTGACCATCCTGGCGTCCCAGGCGGCCATCGCCATCGACAACGCCCGACTGTATGAGCATCTGGAGGACAACGTCCGGGTGCGGACCCGGGAACTCCATCAGAGCCTGGCCGACGTGGAAGAGGCCAACCGGAGAATTCTGGACGGGATCCGTTATTCCGCCCTGATTCAGAAGGCCATGCTGCCGGATATGGCCTCGGTGAGACACAGCCTGCCCCGGAGCTTTTTCATCTGGCAGCCCCGGGATATCATCGGCGGGGACATCTATTATGTGGAGCCCGTCGCATCGGGTGTTGTGCTGGTGGTCGTCGACTGCACGGGTCACGGGGTTCCCGGGGCTTTCATGACGATCCTCGCCGTCACGGGCCTTCGGCGGATCATCCACGAAGACCACGAAACCGATCCGGCGCGGATTCTCAAACACCTGAACGGTTTCGTCAAAAACGCCCTGGGCCCCAACAGGTCTCCGGGAAACGCCGACGACGGCATGGACGCTGCGGTCTGTTTCATCAACAGCGCGTCCAGGCAGCTGACCTTCGCCGGGGCCCACATGCCCCTTTACCTGATCCGGAACGGCCGATTCGAGGATATCAGGGGGGATCACCAGAGCCTGGGTTATGCCTCGTCGGATATCCGTTTCGACTTCACCCGGCATACCGTCGAGGCCTCGTCAGAGCCCCTGGCCTGCTACCTGTTCAGCGACGGGTTTGTCGATCAGCTGGGGGGCGCCGAGCGCCGCCGGTTTGGAACCCGGCGATTCAAAGAATGCCTTGTCGCCCACCATGCCAAACCCTTTGACGAGCAGAAGGACGAGCTGCTGAGGGCCCTGAACCGTCACAGGGGGACCCAGGCCTATACCGACGACGTCACCGTGGTGGGCTTCACGGTTTGACGGCTTCGTAAAAAGACGTTTACCTTTGGGAGACGGGCTGATAGTGTCCCCTTACGAAGCCGTCTGAAATTCGACTTTTTACGAGACCATCAATCCGAACATCTTAAAAAAAGGGCTGCACGCCATGAACCCATCATACCTGTGGACGGCCATCGGTTCGGCCATCGACGCCGGTCGGCGGATCCGTGAGATCTACCGCACGGATTTTTCCGTATCGTCCAAAACGGATCAGTCTCCGCTGACGCTGGCCGACACGGAATCCCACGCGCTGATCCGGCAAGCCCTCGCCCCTTTAGGCCTGCCCATTCTCAGCGAAGAAGGCCGGGCGATTCCCTATGAGGTCCGCAAAACCTGGACCCGGTTCTGGCTGGTGGACCCCCTGGACGGCACCAAGGAATTCATCAAGAAAAACGGTGAATTCACCGTGAATATCGCCCTGATCGACCAGGCTCGGCCCGTGATGGGCGTGATCTTCGTTCCCGTGACCGGGGCCCTGTATTTTTCCTTTCCGAACCGGGGGGCCTATGTGTTTACGGTACCAGAGGCGGGTCTTTCGGAAGGCATGGATCTGTCCGATCTGGTGGCGGCGTCCCGCTCCCTGCCTCTGGAGGACGATAGGGAGGACGGCGACGCCTACGTGATCGTCGGAAGCCGGTCCCATGCCACCGAAGCCCTGACCGCCTTTGTCGAGCAGAAAAAAAACGAGCATCCGCGCGTTACTTTTATCTCGGCGGGCAGTTCCCTGAAACTTTGCCTGGTGGCCGAAGGCCGGGCCGACATCTATCCCCGTCTGGGGCCCACCATGGAGTGGGACACCGCCGCCGGCCAGGCCATTGCCGAAGCCGCCGGCCGCCGCGTCAGCTGTTCGGAAACGGGGCGCGCCCTGGTCTACAACAAGCCTGATCTCCTCAATCCCTGGTTCATCGTCGAATGATGGTTTCCTGGGAAGTAACGGACACACCAGTGTGAAATGAAATACACATTGTGTAATATGGTTCACAATTTCGTCGTGAGACAAAACAAAGTTAAGCTATAACATTTCGATTTTAAAGCCAAACATTTTATTTCACAAGACTTGGGCGGGGCATCGTTCTTGCTTATAGTTTACACAACCCATCACCGTCATGGGTGAGTCTTTTTTGAAACACTCCGCGGTTGATTCCGGCTGATTCCGATCCTCGATGTTTTTGATGTTCCTTTTCCCTCACGTTTTCCACGACCACGGCTCCAATGGCGATGATTGCATCCGGCATGAACCGATCCATTTTCAGGTTGAAAGGAGGCGTGTATGAAAAAATATCTGTTGTTAGGGATAACGTTGGCCGCGTTTCTGGGTCTGTCTGTCCCGGCCTCGGCCACGTTCATGGCGTTTTCCGACCCGATGATGTCCTGGCAGAGACCGTTGCCTGGTCCGGCGATGGACATCGGCATCAGCGTGCTGGTTGACGCCGGGGGGTATTACACTCTGCGGGCCACGGCAAGGCACCACAGGGGCTTCGCGTTGGCTGCATTGGATTTTCTGAGCGGACGGCTGAGCATCACGGACGCAAACCGTTTTCCGGCGCCGCTGCCGAGTGTCGTCACGGCCGATGATCCGGACGTCATGATCGTTTTTGATGAACGCGCCGATCAGGGGCCGTCATTCATTGAAGGCCAAGAGACGACCTCCCCCAACGATACCGGTCAGATGCCTGTTCCCGAACCCGGCACCCTCTTTCTTCTCGGGGCGGGCATCCTTGGAATGGCCTTCGGCCTGAGGCGGCGAATCCATTCCTGATCGCCCCATCCCCTTCCCAGGCCCGGTATGGGGATCGCGCCGCCTTGTCGGGCGCGATGTCCATGCCGGGAACCCTTTTTCCCGCTTAGAGGTATTTGACTTTTTTCAGTGTCTGCGCGAAATATTTGTCCGCCTTGACCACGAACAGGCCGGGTTTGGTCACGTCTTCCTGCCGTTTTAGAAAATCCAGCGTTCGAAGCACCTCATGGGCCTTGCCGAAATTCATGTCATAAGAACCTGATTTTTGAGATGAAAAAACAATCTGTGCCCGAATCTGGACGGCATCGGCCACCAGAAAGCCGATCTCGGTATCCCCCTTGAGGGCCAGGGTTTCCGCCCCGACGGTTTTTCGGTTCGCGTCGAGGAACGCCCGGGCCGTCTCTCCCACGGGTTTTTCCGTAAACAGGGCGTTGGTGACCGCTGCGGCGAGTTTGGCTGAATAATCGGCGTCAAAACGCGACAGATACCGCATGTAAAGAATGTTGTAGGTCCCGTGCTTGACCTGGTCGATGGCCAGATCGAGCTTGCGGTGCAAGCGTTTTTTGCGACTGGTGAACAAGGTTGAAAGAAGCCCCATGGATCATCCCCTGCATGGTTGATTTAAAAGAAACGCTTACATACCTTAAACCCGGATCAAAGTCAAACCCGTCGACGGCGGTCGGGAGTGGGGCGCCAATTTCGGGTCTGTGGCGGAAAAATCAAAATTCCGGTTGAATCGGACGCCGGGTTTTGATAGAAGTACAGTTTTCTTTGGGATCGGGTGTGCGCGTTGTTGCCCGAGACAGAACAAACCATTGATTCCAAAAAATCCATTGGGGGAGGTTTTGTTGAGTCACTTGATCATCACGCATCCGGGGTCCGCGCATTTTGACGAATTTTTCGCCATTGCCCTGATCCTCGCCACATCGCCGGGGGTTCCGTTCACCATTGACCGCCGGGAACCGTCCCGCGCCGAACTTGATCATCCGGATATCTGGGTGGTGGATATCGGCGAGAGGCTGGAGCCCCATCTCAAAAATTTCGATCACCATCAGGACATCACCCACCGGGCCAGTTTCGTTCTGGTGGCCGATCATCTGGGCCTGACCCCCACGCTTCAGACCCTGCCCTGGTTCGATTTCAAGGACAAAATCGATCGTTTCGGTCCGGCCCGGACCGGGGCGGAGCTGGGCACCGGAAAGCTCCGGATCACCTACAGTCCGTTCGAGGAATGGTATCTGGACCGGTTTGCCGCCGACCCCAACGCATCCATGGATCTGATGAGGGCCTTCGGCATCAGCATGATCAAAAAGGCCTCGGGCATGGCCGCCCGCTTCGCGTTCTGGGATAAATGCAAAAAAATCAGGCTCAGAGACCGTCTGGTGGTTATTGGTCATACCGATGATTCGGACGGCTCCCAGGAATACAATGACACCCTGCCTGAGCCGGCGGCGGTGCTGGTTACCCATGACAGCCGTGGAAAGGGATGGAAAATGTGCCGCTTTGACAATGCGGCGGACGTGAATTTTTCAAAGCTGGAAGGTCGGTCGGAAATCAAGTTTGCCCACAAAACCGGTTTCGTGGCCAAAACCGTGGAACGCATCCCCCTTGAGCAGGTTCTGAGCCTGATCGAAGCCTCACTGCCCGACGCCTGACGTCCGAAAACACCTGTTACGCAAAGGTCCGGAGAGGACCAGGTATGCCTCGCCTCAGGAAATCACCGTCGGGACCTCGTCTGAGGTGAGCGACATTTCATTCGCACATGTGGTAATGTTCCGGCCCGTTTCGGACCGGAACACCGGGTCTCATGGGTCAGGCGCTTAAAAGTTCGAAAATGACGCGACGCTCACGGTTTGAGTCAAGCGCTTCGTTGTCTTTCCGTCGATCGCCGCTCTGCCTGCGATCGATGCCTGACCGCCGCTCCGGGCTGTAATGTTCATTGACCAGCAGGCGCCGGTCTCCTTCCTGTCGCCGTCCCCCGTTGTCTGTCAACGTGATGTTCATGGATATCCTCCCCCTTGTCGTATGCACATGAAATCCCCCAATTTCGGGTATTCTATAGCAAAAAACGTGCAAAAGCCAACACTTTCTTGCATCAGGGGTATCCCGCTGTTTTTAATGAAGGTTCGATGTTTACACAAGTAAAGTGTTTAGGCGTGCAGGGTAATCCGTTTCCTGTTTGTGGAAGCATCGGCGTGACCCGGTCCGGTGTCCTCCCCGGACCGGCCGATACGGCTTCGAAACCGTTGCCGGTAATCGCTGGGACTCACACCGGTGTGCCGGATGAACAGCTTGCGGAAAAAGCCCAGGTCCTCATAGCCCACCGAAAGGGCCAGGTCTTCGATGCGGGTGTCATCCCGTTCGAGGACCCGCCGGGCCGTTTCCATTCTCAGGCGCTGGAGGTAGGACAGGGGAGATTCGCCGGTGGCGAGCTTGAAGCGGCGTTTGAAATTTCTCAGGCTCATGTTCACATGGGCGGCCACCTCGTCCATCAGGATAGTGCCGGACAGGTGCCGCTCGATGAAGGCCTGGGCTTTTAAAACAGCGGCATCGGTATGGCGTTTGGGGCGGGGAAGGTCCCGATAGGGGGTCTGGGCCTCGCGGCCCCGGTCGAGCAGCATCATGGCGGCACATCGTCGGGCCGGTTCGGGGCCGTGGTATTTTTCGATCAAATACAGCCCGAGGTCCACGCCGGCACTGCCTCCGCCTGAACAGAACACCCGGCCGTCATGGGTCATGAGAGACTGGGGCGTGAGGTTCACATCGGGAAAACGCCGGCGAAACAGGGACTCATAAGCCCAATGGGTGGTGGCCCGTTTACCGGATAAAATGCCCGACGCCGCCAGAAGGAAAACGCCGGTGCAGATTCCGGCCACATTGGCCCCGTTTCGGTAACGGTCCATGACAAAATCGGTCAGAGCGCCGGAATAGTGCGTGAGTTTATCTGTAAGGTAGCCTCCGGACGGGACGACGATCAGATCCGCGGGGCCGGCGGTGGTCACCGAGGCCTGGGGCCGGAGGCGGCACCAGCTTGATGCGTCGAGATCCTGTCCCGTTTCCGAGACCAGGGTCAGGTCGAACAGGGGATCGCCCCCTCGTTTTCGGGACAGGTCGGCCATGCGAAACAGATCGTGCATCACCAGAATTCCTGCGGGAAACGAATGGCTTAACGCCAGAATGATGACCCGGACCATCTGATTCCCCCTTTCCTGAAATAATTGCCCGATCGCCTATGATGAATGTCCTTTATGCCACTTTTCAGGGGTGGATGCAAGGGGTATAACCACCACCATGGCGTCGTATTTTTGACCTTTACGGGAGAATGACATGATCACCAATTCGGACATCATCGAAAAGGCCCGCGCGCTGGGCTTTGTGGACGCGGGTTTCACCACGGCCGACCCGTTTGACGAACACAAGCATCTGCTCGATGCCATGCAGGACGAATACGGCTGGGCCCAGACCGTGGGCCTGGACCTGATCAACGGGACAAATCCCCGGACCATCCTGCCGGAAGCCCAATCGATCATCGTTCTGCTCGAGCTCTACTTCAGCAAGGCCTATCCCCGTCACCTGGAAGGGGTTTTCGGGCGGTGCTATCTGGACGACGACCGGGTAACCGGCGACGGTCTCAGTCTTCGGATCAAGGCGTTTCGATCCTACCTTCGCGAGCAGGGCATCGCATCCAAGGTCCCGTTCAATCTGCCCCACCGGGTGGCTGCGGCGCGGGCCGGCATGGGCGGCTTTGGCAAGAACTGTCTGTTCTACTCCCACACCGCCGCCCGCGGGAGTTCCTGGACCCTGCCCATCGCCGTGGTCGTCGACCATCCCTTTGAACCCGGCGTGCCCACCATCGAAACCAACTGTCCGGACTGGTGCCGCAATGCCTGCATCGCCGCCTGTCCCACCCGGGCCTTGAAAGGAAACAGCCGGATCGACCCTCGGCGTTGCATTTCCTACCTGACCTATTTCGGCCGGGGCATCACCCCGATGGAACTTCGGGAGCCCATGGGCATGTACGTCTACGGCTGCGATCGCTGCCAGAACGTGTGCCCGCGCAACCAGGCCTGGCTGGCCTGCGACCTTCCCGTCAACGAAAAGGTGGCGGCCAAGGCCGACGCCTTTGACCTGCCTCTGCTGCTTCACATGGACAAGGCGTATTTCGAGGCCAGGATCTGGCCCCATATGTTCTATATGTCCTATGAGGATATCTGGCGGTGGAAGATGAACGTGGCACGGGTGATGGGAAACAGCCGTGACCGGGCCTATCTGCCTGACCTGATCCGGGCCTTCGACGAAAACACGGATGATCGGGTGCTGGGGATGATCGCCTGGGCTTTGGGCAAACTGGGCGGGCCGGACGCCGTTGACGCCCTGACCCGTTTTACGTCCCGCTTTACGGTGGACCATCCGGTCCGTGGAGAAATTGACCTGGCGCTTGAAAGCGCCGCCTGATCATCGGCTCAGGCTGGGCGGCGCGGCGTCCGTATAGCCGGGGCGCCCTGCCGTTGCGGCCGGCTTCAATCGGTCAGACTGCGGATCATGCCGGTCAGTCTGCTGGAGGCGGCATCGCCTTTGAGGTGAACCGAATAATGGGCCCCATGGCGTTTTCTTACCTGAACGATGCGGCCCCCCCAGAACACATCCTCGCCGGGGCGTGACGGCTGGACCTTGATCAGGGAAACGACGCTTCGGCCCTGAAGCCGCCGGGCCATGTCTTCTTCGGCAAGACGGAGGCTGAACGAGAAGCCGCCTTCGGAAATATCCAGAAGCTCGCCCCGGAAGGGTTTCCCCATGGGGAGGCCCTCCTCGTCCAAAAGTTTCGCTGCGGTCAGGCCCGAGACCGCGTACCGTCTCTGGCGTCGTTTTTCCGTGGGGTCCATGAAAACGGCCTGCATCTCACGTTCCTTTTTCAGACAAAATGATTTCAATTTATCGAGAAGCCCGGGAACACAGCCAAACATGTCGAGAACATCGTCCTTTTCCAGATAATCCACGGCCAGATGCTGATCGGCGAGCATCGACAGCCGGCTGGGGCCGCCCCTGAAAAACGTTTCCGTTCCGATAATCCGGCCCACCCCGAGGGCGGCTCCCTGCATCCGGCTCCCTCGGTGCATCCACACGGCGCTCGCCCGGCCCCGATTGATGAAATACAATCGGTCATTGGGCATGCCCTGGCTGAGCAACGGCTCTCCGGCCTCATACTCCCGGGTTCTTCGAATCGTGTTGAACACCGAAAGCTCCTCAATCGTCATGTTTTTGTAGAGATCGAACCAGCAGCCCAGAAATTCGAAGACCGGTCCGCAGCCGAAGGCGTGCCCGGAGGGATCGTTCGGGGTCATGGTCATCCCGGTGGAAACCGGCCGGCTGAGATCCGTATGATGGTTCATGGAAACTCCGTTTTGTTAGGGGTTGTCCGAGGTGCGATCTGAACGACGGTAATGAGATACAACAATCGTGCCGGAGCGCTTGTTGTGTAGTGAAGGCATTGAATTACGGGTGCTTACGGAATCCTGGGCGTCGGCGAGGTGGTCGGCGTCGTGGGTCGACCAATCGATGCGGGGCGACGATGACGATATTTAAACACTTGGCGGCGGACAGGATGCGATATAACGACAGCCGCCGGGGTTTAAAGGGAGGCGAACGGCCTCAGCACAGGCCCAGTTCGGGCAGCACCTCCTCGAACAGTTTTTTTCGTCCCAGGGGGACGGCGCAGCGGATCACCTGGATTCCGGTTCCCGCACAATGGTTTTCGCTGAGGCTGGCCACGCCGGTTCCCGGTCCGAAGTCCAGGACATAGCGGATCGATGTGGGCGGAAGCAGGGGTTTGATTTGTTTGCGCCAGACGGCCGGACAGAGAAAATAGGCCCGCATCACGTCATCGATGATGTTGCCGGAGGCCCGCAGATCCTCACCCGTATCGTTGGACCAGACCGGAACGGCCATGGCCGCGTTGTCAAAGGACAGTCCCAGACGTTCGGCGTCCCGGGGAGACGTCTCGTAAGCATGGGCCAGAAGCGGGGAGTGGGCGCCGATGGTCGACGGGATGTAACGCCAGACGGCCTGGGGTTCCAGGGCCTTGAGCATGTCGTGAAACGCCGAGAGATGGTCGGGCAGACCCGAGACGATAAAGCGCCCCGGAAACAGGTCATAGGCCGGATACACGGCGCCCCGGTCCGCGAAGGCCAAGATGGCCTGGTCGAGTTTGCCGCGCATCAGATGGGTGATGCCGGCCATGCAGCTGGGGCATCCTTCCGCGGAATCATAGAGGGAGGCATCGAGAACCGGACGCGATCCGACGGTGAGCATGGCCTCCTGACAGCGCACCCCCTGTCGGAAAAACATGGCCTGGGCCTTGAGGGCATCCTCATAAACCGCTTCAAAACGCCTGCCCATGGACACCAGAATCGCGGCCACAATGCCTGTGGAAAAGCCTGTGGCGCTGTGGGTCAGGTCCAGCAGGCGGCCCGGGTCGACGCCGTCGGCCAGGACGGACAGGTAGGTGCTCATCTGGGTAAGAAAGATCAGGGGATGGGACAGGGGTGATGACAGAAGGTACCCCAGATCCGGCGTGGTCTCCGGGCGGGTGATCCAGGCGGTGACGTCCAGGCCGCGGTTGAAAAAGCCGGTCCGGGAATCGTCGTAGAGCGCGGCCTGTTCCTTGATCACCCTCTCGGCATCCGCGATGAACGGGCGGATCGCCGGGCAGGCGGCATACATCCGCCGCAGGTCCTCCATGTATTTCACACCCTGGCCGGCAAACTGGATAAACAGGGGGCGCGTCGGGTTGTCGGTCATGTCGAAGATCCTTGTGGGTTGTTTGATCCGGGTGACCGGAGGGGTCGATTCGTTTTGCCGGATGTGTCATAACCAAAAAATCTACGCCTGTCAAAAACATAGGCAAAAAAAACACCCGGTCCGCCGGACCGGGTGTTCGGACATCACAACGACCGGGTGTCAGCGCTCGACCGCGCGCACCGCGAACCCGTCGCCTTCAAGCAGGGAAATCATGGGCATCGCCTCCGTTTCCGAGGGGAATGCGCCGGTCAGAATGCGAACCGTGTCGCTGCCGGGTTCAACCGGTACGGTATTCACGGCATACCCTTTGTCGCGCAGGGTCTGGAGCAGGGGCGCCAGGGTGCCCCTAAGGGCGGTGTCGCCCACCTGGACGGCCCAGGGCATCTTTCGAGGCACCGTGTCTTCCCGTGTCTGGGATTTGATGGTGTCGGCCAGGGCTTTGGCCTCGTCGAGGCTCTTCAGATAGCCCACATAGACCCGGAACCAGTCTCCCTTGCCGGGAATGCGAACCACACCGGTAAAGGCGTCGTGGCCTTTTTTCCGGAGCAGGGCCACCGCCTGGTTGGCCCGATCCCTCTCCCGATAGGAGCTCACATGCACGGTGTGGGTGAAATGATCGGTGATCGCAGGCGGCGGTTTGACAGGCTCGGGCGGAGGCAACACGGCCTGCGTCATCGCGGGAGGCTCGGGAGCCGCCGCAGGGGCCGGCACAGGCACAGGAACCGGTGCGGGTTCAGGTCGGGGAGCGGGGATCGGCGGTGGATTTGCGCCGGGCGGAACCGGCACAACGGCCTGAGCCGCCGGTTCGGGTGCGGCACCTGGTCGGGCGACGGGTTCCCTGGCCGGTTCGGGCATCGTCACGGGGGACAGGGGTGTCGGGGTTCCGGAAAAGAATTGAACCGCCGCGACGACCGCAGCAGCAACAAGTCCGATCAGAAGCACCGGAATCAGAAGGCCTTTTTTCCGTTTGGGGGGCACGGGCTCCGAGGGCCGGTCAGCGGCGTCGGTAACGGCGCCTTCGTCTTCATCCTCAAAGGCCGCGTCCTCGTCGAGGTCGTCATCCGTCGGAACGGGCCGGGGGCGTTTGACCAGCAGGGTTTTTTCGAGGAGTTTGTCATCCGCCTGGGGTTTGGGGGTGTGATCCGCCAGCCCCACCGGTTCTTCGCCGGGTTTTTTTTCCGCCGCTTCGGCGATGGGCGGATCAAATACGAGGCCGGCATCGACCAGCTTGTCCCAGTCGACTTTTTCATCGTCGTCGTCGGATGAGGACAGGGCCTGGCCCTCCAGGTTGTCTTCCACCAGATTTCGTTTGTCGCGCCTCAGGGACTCGGCGGTTTCAAGGGCCTTGTCCTTGTCGTAGAACCGGCGTTTGACAATATAATCCTCACGACGCACACGCACCGTGAAATCATCGGTTCTGTCTTCGTCGGGGGTGCCGGCCAGTCCGGTTTCCAGTTCTTTTTCCAGTTCTTCCTTGAACGTGTTGTCCTTGTCGTTATCGTTCAACATGGTTCCTTTCTTTTTTTACCGCCCCGCCGGGCAGCTTAGCGAAACCGGATTGATCGGTCATGTTTTGTCCAACGGTTTTGAATCGTTCAAAAAACTATAACGTTTTATCAACAGCACTGTCAATCGGAAAGATCAGCCCCGGGCGGTGGGGTTTCGCCGGGTGATGATAGTGAAAAAAGAGTGTTTTCAAAGAGATAGTTATTTGTGCGATGGGGCGGGCACAGCGCGCGCGAACCGTTCGTCATCGGCATCGAAATCGTGACCCAAAACGAAAATATCTTTCAATTTCAGGCCTTATCATGTATTTTAGGAACCATGATCCATACAGTGCGGGTTGTTTCCTGTTTTATTTCCAACATGATCAAACAGACGCGCCCTTTCCTCTGCCGGGTCCGGGCGGGCAGGCTTCAGGCGATCGGTCGCCACGGGCGGGCCGATCAATGCGGGAAGGAGAGACATGTCCTTTGACGAGATGTTCAGCCTCGAGGAGAAGATCATTCGCCATGGTGAACGCATCCTGGACAAGGATGCGACGACCGACAATCTGTGGAAGAATGAATACGCCGAACTGCTGAAGCACTACAAAAAAATGTACAAACAGCTCTCCCGCCTGATCAAGATCAACGACAGGCAGCAGAGCCGGTTGTCCCAGGCCAACACCGTGCTTGAAAAACATTCCAAGTACGATGAACTGACCGGGATCTGTAACCGGCGCATGTTCAACGAGATGTACGATCGGGAATGGCGACGCTGCATCCGCTACGGCCACATGATATCCATCGTGATGCTCGACATCGATCATTTCAAGAGAGTCAACGATGTTTACGGTCATCCGGCCGGGGATGAAATTCTTCGGATTATCGCGGCCACCCTCGACAAGGCTGCCCGGCGGGTGGGGGATATCGCGGCCCGGCTCGGGGGCGAGGAGTTTGTGCTGCTTCTGCCCGATACCCCGTCGGCTGCCGCGTTTAAAATCGCCGAAGGCATTCGCAAGGAAATCGCGCGAATCGGGTTTTTCTACGACGAAACAACCATCAACGTCACCGTCAGCGCCGGCGTGGCCTCACGGGTACCCGATGCGGAAAGTGATCCGGAGCGGCTGATCAAACAGGCCGACGATGCATTGTATCTGGCCAAGCGAACGGGGCGTAACCGTGTGAAACTCTACGACGAGGTCTGTACGGAGGGCGAAAGCGATGCTTGATAAACTCTATGGAATGGTCGAATCCTTTAAGGAACATGAGCTGGTGTTCTGGTACAACGGTCCCTTGTCCCAGGTTCTTGTCGTCGAAATCGGCGATATCATCAAAAAGAGCATCGACGAATCGAAGGACCGGAAGATGATCAACCGGATTTTTGCCATCCTGGTCGAACAGATGCAGAACATCATCAAGTATTCGGTCCAGCGGACCACCGGCGGCAAAGGCGATGATCTGTTTATCCTCAGTTCCGGCCTGATCGCCGTGGGGGTCGAGGGCGATCATTATTCGGTGATCAGCGGCAACGTGATCGAAAACAGGGATATCGACCGGATCAAACATCGTCTGGACACGATCATCGCCATGGATCAGGATGCCCTGAAAGATCATTACAAGGCCATGCGCAAAACAGAACCCGACGAACGGAGCCGGGGTGCGGGGCTGGGATTCATCGAAATGGCCCGAAAGGCCAGCAAGCCCTTGGAATACCAGTTTAAACCCATCGATGATCAGCACAGTTTCTTTTCACTCAAAGCCCTGGTCAACATGGAACCATGACTGACGATTTTCTGTTCAATCTCGAAGAAACGATGATCCGGGAGGCCGACGGGGTGCTCAGGGAGCTGAGGTCCGCCGGATCGCCGCTTTCGTCTGCGTACGAGAAGCTGCTCAGCCAGTACAGGCGCATTTTCAGAAATCATAAAAAACTTATCAAGATCAACGATATCCAGCAGAAAAAACTCAACGAGGTCATCGAGGAGGTCAAACTGGCCCGGGAGGCGGCGGAATCGGCCAACCGGTCCAAGAGCAGTTTTCTGGCCAACATGAGTCATGAAATTCGGACGCCGATGAACGGCATCATCGGTATGACCTCCCTGCTGCTCGACACGCCTCTCAACCGGGAACAGAACGATTACGCACGGACCATTCAGGTGAGCGCCGATTCCCTGTTGACCATCATCAACGACATTCTGGATTTTTCCAAAATCGAGGCCCGGAAGCTGGAACTGGAGATGACCGAGTTCGACCTCCGGCAGTGCCTGGAGGATGTCATCGAACTGGTGTCGGTTCACGCCCAGGACAAAAAGCTGGAGCTGATTCTGGATATGGACCGGGACGTACCCTGTTTTCTGGTCGGTGATCCCGTGCGTCTGCGGCAGATTCTGTTCAACCTCTCGGGCAACGCCGTCAAATTCACCGAGCGCGGGGAGGTCGTCATCCGGGTCACCGTGGACGCGCAGGACCAACACCGGGGCACTCTGCGCTTTTCCGTGTCCGATACGGGCATCGGCATTCCGGAGAACCGGATGCACCGGCTGTTCAAATCCTTTTCCCAGGTCGATGAATCCACCACCCGGAAATACGGGGGAACCGGTCTGGGTCTGGCCATTTCCAAGGAACTGGCGGAAATGATGGGGGGGCGGATCGGGGTGGCGCATCACAGCGGTCCCGGGGCGACCTTCTGGTTTACCGCCGTGTTCGACAAGCAGAAACAGGATGCCGCCCACCGGCCGGTGCTTCCGTCGTCGCTGGTCGGCAAGAAGATACTGGCCGTCGAGCACAACGACACCCAGCGCCGGGTGATGGCGGGATATCTGAAAACCTGGGGCTGCCGGTTCGGCCTGGCCTCAAGCGGCGAAGAGGCCCTGGCCATGATGGCCGAAGCCGCAGGCTCCGACGATCCCTATGACCTGGCACTGATCGCCCACCTGATGCCCGGCATGGACGGCCAGGTGCTGGGTGAACGCATCCGGTCCGATCGCTCCTTTTCAGGTGTTCGGCTGGTGATTCTGGGATCGCGGGGGCTTCGTGGCGATACGGACGCCCTGCGCCGGGCCGGGTTCGATCGGGTGCTGACCAAGCCCGTCCGACAGAATCAGCTTCTGGAGTGTCTGACCCTTCTTCTGGGCGTGGTCCAGGCGTCCGGTTCCGAGGACGAAGGGGCCGCCGGTCAAACGGGAGCCCTGATCAGCGACGGGCCGTTCCGGAAAATGAGGATTCTTCTGGCCGAAGACAATCCGGTCAATCAGAAGCTGGCCCTGACCCTTTTGCGCAAGTTCGGCTTCAATGCGGATGCGGTTCAAAACGGGCGGGAGGCGGTGGAGGCCCTGAAAACCGTCGACTACGATCTGGTGCTGATGGACGTCCAGATGCCGGAAATGGACGGCTTTGAAGCCACGCGGATGATCCGTGATCCCCAAACCCCGGTGATCAATCATCGGGTGACGATCATCGCCATGACGGCCCACGCCATGAGCGGAGACCGGAAACGCTGCCTGGACGCGGGCATGAACAGCTATGTGTCCAAACCCATCGATCCCCAGTCCCTGATCGAGACCATCCGTTCGGTCTGTGCCTGATGACGGTCAGCTTCGGGATGTCCGTGCGCTGATATCCGCCATGGTCTGTTCGTCCAGGGTTTTGTCGAACTTCAGATGCAGGGAGACCTCGGCGTCGTCCCGTTCCCGTGCACTCATGATGGTGCCCACGCCCGAGACCTGGATGGGTGCGCCGCCGAGTTGGATGCCGATGGCCATGTTGAGTTTCCGGCCCAGCAGCAGCCGGGTCGTTTCCTTCCGGTTCGCCTTGATCATGAAGGCCAGCCCCCCGACGGACAGATCCATCAGATTCCCCTTGAACGGCTTGCCCATGGGTTTGCCCGAGGTATCCAGCAGCTGGACCAGGGTTTTTCCCGTAACATGGAACCGTTCCTGCCGACGCCGCTCCAGTCCGAGCTTGGCGACCAGGGTGTTGACCCCGTCGCCCAGGGCACAGAATTCCCGGAGTTTGTTTTCCAGGCCGGGATGCTTAAGGCTCAGGGCTTTCAGGGCTTCGCGGTCCAGAACGCCGACCTTGACCTGGGACAGGGTGATCAACGACACGGTGGATACCGTGGCTGAGAAAAAGGTATCGTCACCGGCGATGTCTCCGGCCCCCAGCATTTTCAGGAAAAACTCGTTGTCGTCCCGGGTATGGACGAGTTTCAGCTGTCCCCGGTTGATGAAGTAAAGCCTGTTGTTCATCTGATGCTGGGCGACGATGGTCTCATCGGGCGGGTAATCCACGGCCTTGACCGTGTAGAACAGGTCGTTGGCCTCCTCGCCGGTCAGCCGGTCGTAAAGATTTCCCCAGATGTTCATGTAGTCGTTGATCAGGGCGTTGGCCTTTTCCTGCTCGATGATGTCCCCGGTCCGGACAATCTCACTGAGGGCCATGGGGTCCACCTCGAACAGCTTTTCACGAAGGGCTTCGGCCTTGACGAAGTCTTTTTCACGGGCAAAGCGGACGGTCATGTTGTACAGCAGCCGGACCGCTTCGGAAATGTTTTTCTGGCGGACATACTCGTCGACCAGAGCTTCGAGGCGGGCCGGGTCGGCTTTGAGAAAATCGTCGGTCTTTTTTTTCCGGGGCCTGTTCGGGGTTTCCTCGGGGGGCGCGGGCGGCCTGATCTCTTCCTTTTCACTGCGGCTGGGCAGGCTTTGAAGGTATTTGAGGGTGGCTTCGGCGACCTGGCGCAGTTCCGATCCATAGGCGCTGATGCCCAGAAGTCCCTTCTGGGTGACGATGGATTTGAGAACCGGGATGGCCTTTTTGGATCCGATGCGTTTGAGGGCGTCACAGATGGTCAGGTCCAGTTCGTGTTTTGCCTCCGAGGATTCGCCCTTGCTCTTGAGCAGCTGGGTCAGGGGAAACACCCCGTCCTCGCTGCCCGTTTTTCCCAGAAGATCCGCCGCCAGCCGCCTCAGACTGCTGTCGGGCAGGGACAGGGCCTGGATAAAAAATTTCGCCCGTTCGTCGCCGCCGATGTCGAAGGCGCAATTGAGGGCCGCCCGGGGAATTTTGTCATTGGTGTGGGACAGGAGGGGCTTGAGAATGTCCAGGTGCTCCGGTGAGCCCAGGTCGCTGAGCAGCTTGATCAGGTTGCGCACGTAAAACCAGGAATGCCCCAGTTTCAGCCGCTCGACAATGTGAGGCAGGCAGGGCTTGCCGATTTCCGTCAGGGCGTTGATGATGCGCACCCGCTGGGACATGGCCTCGCTGGTCCGCAGCAGGTCCAAAAGGGGCACCACGGCGATCTCGCCCAGGCGGATCAGCGTGTAGAAGGCGTTCTTGCCCTGATCGTTGGCGTTGTCCCGGAACTCGTCGAAGATAATCTTGAATGTTTTTTCCGAGGCGATACTGCGCAGGATCCCCGCCGCCATGTCCCTGATTTCATCGCTTTTTTTCAGCTTGCCGTAGGCGATGAAGCTGAAGGTTTCCAGTACGGCGTTGGCTTCGGCAAAGCGATAGGCGCCCAGCAGGCGGCGCGTCAGGTCCTGGAGCATCTGACAGGCCGATTTGAAGTTGAAGGTCACCTCGGTTTCGAACTTGATCCACAGATTCAGCCGCTGGGCCAGCCGGATCAGGTCGTCGGTTCTGTTGTCCGAAAGAAACATCTCGCCGATGGAAAGCAGGGATGAGGACGCAAGGGATCGTGTTTTCAGGGACCCGTCGAGCAGGCCGTCGGCGATTTTGTCGATGAGGTTCCGGGCCTGATCGTCCTTGCCCGATCGCTGCCATTGGGAAATTCGTTCGTTAACGGCCTCCGCGACCAGGGGATCGCCAAGCGGCTCGTGGTCACCCTGGAGAATCCGGTTGATTCCTTTCTGCTGATGGACCCGGTCCAGGGCGATCCGTTTTTTTTCACTCAGGATTTTCTCTTTGATTTCCTCCCGGAGCTTCCGGGTCTTTTCGTTTTTCTTGAGCAGGCTGAGCACCGAGGAGAACTGGCTGCTCTCTTCGTCGGAGAGGGTTTTCTGGGCGTAGGACCGGCTTTCATTGATGCGGTTGATCTCCGAAAAAAACTCCACATAATGTTCGTCGGACAGGGTTTTGACCAGGGTGTCGAAAATATTTTTCGTCTGGTTTTTGGCCATGACCACCGTGAGCAGTTCCTTGTCGTTGTCGGCCAGGGCCCGGGTGATGCAGGCCGAGACCCGACTCCAGTTTTCGCGGGGGGTGGAGCGGCTGAACGCCTGAATCATTTTGCTGACGGTTTCGGGCAGAAGGTCGTCGGCCAGGGTGATGCCCTGGCCCGTGATCAGGTCGATGGCCGTCTTGAAAAATTCGGCCACCCACTTTGAGTCCGCGGCCTTGTCGCCCAGTCGCATGTAGTCGGCCTCCATGATCCTGCGCTCACCGAGAAAGGATTTGATCAGGTCGATGTCCGCCTTGTCCAGGTGGGTGGTCTGGATCGTCCGGACCTCTGGCGCGTAAAGGCTGGGGGTGACTGAAATGGTGCTCAGGCCGGCCTGGGCGATGACATGCTGGATGCCGCCTGCAAGGTCCACATCCTCGGGGCTTTTGCTGAGCATGAACATGACGTTCCGGAATTCGGTGGGGCCCATCTCTTTTTTGAGAATGATGCTCTTGATTCGAAGCCCGGACAGGAGGCCCCGGAACGTGACCACCTGGGGGTACTGCTGGTACCGGTAGCCCAGGGGTTCGCCGGAGATCAAGAGGTTGTTTTCAGATTCGGCCACGAGCAGGGACGCGTTGGATGACAGGGCGCCCTGGACGGCGGCGTAGGCTTTGTCGATGGAATTGGATATCAGGGCACTTGTGGGCGGATACAGGCGGATATTGTTCACGGCCGCCACCATGGCCCCAAGAATCGTAATGATTTTTTCCATTAAAACGGCATTCGTCATGATGTACCTGAGTGAAAGAGTGTTATGCCCCGGATTGGCCAACGCGTACGAAAGTATACCCGAATATAGAGGCAATGCCCTGAATTGTCAAACCGTCACGCACAATCAACGAAAAAAAACAAGCCCTGGAAAATAGAGTGCAAGCCGTTGATTTTAAAGCAGGGGAACGGGGAATCCGGCCGGAAGACTCCGGCCCAGCTCCGGAAAGAGCCGGATCGCCAGGGCCGCGGTGCCGAAAAGAAGCAGAAGATACATGAACATCGTGCCCGCAAGATCGTTGCTTGCCAGTTTGAGGGCGCTTCCCGAGGACCGCTTGACCACCAGGATCATGCCGAATTTCAGCTCCATGGCATGAAGTTCGTCGAGGACAAGATGGACCAGGCATCCGGAAAAAACGGCCAGGGTTCCGTAAAAGGCCATGAGGACGCCCGAGGAGGCCAGCAGAAGATAAGCGCATTCGGCGGCCACCAGGGCGAAGGGAAGGCTGTGCATCATGCCCCGATGCCGGGTCATGCGTTTGATAAGGGGGCAGGCCAGGTAATGAACGGCCAGGTAGGCCGACGGAAAATAACACAGCTGAAAGGCGATGTCCGATCGCCAGGCCTCCGGCAGGTGGGAAAAGGCCAGAATGGGAAGCAGCACCGAAAGAAGCTGGAACAGCAGGGCCAGGGGTTTGCCCGAATCGCTGTCGAGATCCGGCAGCAGGCCGCCGGTGGTGCCCAGAACCGCCGCGGCACCGGCCTGAACCGGGGAAAGATCCCCGGCAACAACCCCCGCCGCGGCCACGGCGGCCCCGGTGATGATTCCCGATGTCAGATGCAGGTTGAAATCCGGCATGGCGTGATCGTCCTTTGGCTTGAGTCGATTTCCAGATATCAGTCCGGACGGCCCGAAGGCAAGGAAAATATGGTCCGAAGCGGAACACCGCCGTTCCATGCGCCGGGTCTGCCGTGCTTGCCTTTGCCGGTAACTCTCCCTATAATAAGTAAAAAATCCAAGAAGGAGGCACCCATGGATCTTGCCGAGCAATCCTTAAAACCCGTTCAGAAAGGGGATGCGCCGCTCACGCCGGGCCAGGCCCTGATTTTGAAAGTTCATCTTCACCCGGACTGGGACCTGGTGGACAACGGAACACGACTGATCCGGCGGTTCCGGTTCAGGAATTTCAAGCAGGCCATGGCCCTGGCGGTGATAATCGGCGATCTGGCCGAATCCGAAAACCACCACCCGGACCTGTTCATCACCTGGGGCCGTCTGGACGTTTCCCTCACCACCCATGACGTCCAGGGCCTCACGGAAAACGACGTGGTGTTTGCCGCCAAGGTGGACAAGGCCTCTGACGCCGTCACGCCCTGATCACATCGAAAACTTCCGCTCGAAGGCGCAGGCGATGATGTCCGCCGCCCCGGCCGGATTTTTGATGTGATCCATGTTGAGCACGAGGTCGAATTCATAGGCCACGGCATCTTTCTTGTCGTACATGATCTTGAAGAATTCCCGCTGTTCCTTGTCGATGAGGACCATGCGTTTTTTCGCCTCGTCTTCCGTGACGTTCATGATGTCTGCCAGACGACGGATCCGGTATGCTTCGCTGCCGATCAGGCGCACGGCGAGCACATTGTCCCGGGGAAGGACCAGATGGGCCCCCCGCCCCACGAAGATAGTGGGCTCAAGATGGGCCAGGGCCATGACCGATTTGGCCAGCTGCCGGGCGTAATCGCTTTTGATAAAGGATTTTTCGGCAAACAGGAGGGCCGCGAATTCCCGCATCTTTCCGGGGTAGCGCTCGTCAAAGATATTGACCGTCTTTTCGGACAAATGCCCATCGGCCACCATGTGCTCCAGAACCTGTCGGTCCACCACCTTGTAGTTGATCCGGGTAGACAGGTGGTCCGCCACCGCCAGGGCCCCCACGCCGATTTTTCGAGAAATGCAGACCGTGGGCGGCATGGCGCCGGACGTCTTTTTGTGCGGCGGATGCTCGCTGGTCCATTGCCGGATGTGGGCGTTGATCCAGTCCGTCGGCGTCACCCTCGGCTTACCGTAATCCCCTGGTTTGTAATCGGATAAATCGTTGTGTTCCGTCATGGCGCCTCCTTTGGATACCGTCGGCCAAAATCGTTGAATGGTTGAACCGGATGCCCGATCCGGGAGGGACGGGGCAGGTGAATCCCTACGTCACATCATGAGCAAAAGAAGTGCCACGGCAGAGGATCGAACGTTGCATGACGGCAGCCCGTCACAGGGCATTGGCGTCGCATTCCGGGGTATGGGGATGAACAGAGGCGGCCTGCCGGCCTGTCAGAATTTTTTACAGGATGTCAAATCAAGGCGGCTTTTCGCGGCTCTTAATTGCGAACCGGCTCGAACGGGGTTTTTTCTTCGAGAAAAACGATGAGGTCGTCAAGCTGTTCCCGGGACAGTGTTCCGAAGCAACCGCGATGAAGACGGATTTCCACGGAACTGAAGGGGTCCACGGGATCGGCGGCCTGATCGCTGATGGAAACGAAGGGCATGTCACACAGGGATGTCTGGTTGTCGCTCAGCCGGATGAGGGTTTCACCGATGTTCGTCGGACGGCCCGTGTGCCGGACATAACTGAAGGCCACGCCGCCGCGGCTGATGTTGATGATGTGTCCCATGCAGGCCAACTCCGGACCCACGGCCGCATAGGCCGGTCCGTCAACGCGGAACCGTTTGAACTGACGCCGTTCGGATTGAACCGGTGTGTTCATTGTCGTTTTCTCCCCATGAAAACAGACCATTAAATCAGTACTTCGCCGAAATCCGGGCCCCCCCCCCTCATTCAGGCAGACCATCCCATACTTCCCTTCAGGAATCAATAAAAAAAACATCAAACAATTCTTTGACAGGGAATACGGCGAATGGTCGCGTGGCCATCCGTTTAACGGGATCATCGATTCGAACAGGCCGGAATGTTGAAGCTTTTTAACGCACGTACGAGGAGCGCCTGCATTTTAGCGTTGTTTTTACGGGAGTCATCCTGTATCAAAAGAATGATATTCAACAGGGGGGAGGGGGCATCCTGCGAACGGCAGCTTCGAATGCGTCGGTTTTCCGGCGGATCCCCGGGCGCGCAGCATTCTGGGCGGCGTCATCCTCTCACGACCGTGATCACCGACTGGAGGATTATGAACAGAACCGCCTCAATCATTGCCGTGATGTTTGTCTGGATGCTGGGCTCAGCCCCGCTGTGCCCTGCCGAAAACAGTTTCGAACGGGAGCTGGTCGTCAAAGACCAGACCCGGTCCATGAAAGTGGAGTCGGTTTTCAAGGAACTGATCAAAGCCTATGAGGACGAAGACGCCCGGAGCTTTCTCGACCGGGTCTCCGACGAGAGGTTCCGGCAGGACTACATCACCTTTACCGACGCCCTTTACAACGATTTCAGGACCTACGACATCCATCGGGTCGACTACTGGATCGACCGGATCGTTCCGGATAACGTCAAACACTTTCTCTACGTCAAATGGGAAAAACGCTACGAATCCCTCGACACCGGCAGGCAGAACACCGGCCAGGGGTACTCGCGCTTTCTGTTCGACGAGGTCAACGGCAAGTACCTTCTGGTCGAAATGGCCGGGAACTCCCTGTTCGGCGGCAGCCTGAGGGAATGGAACGACGAGCTGCCCCGGATTCCGGGCGCCGTGGCGTCGGCGCCGTCACCCGACGGATCACCCTGTGCCCCCGGCTCCCTTGGCGGATGCACGGCGGCCGACTGTGCGCTGAACGGAGGCTACTGGTACGACAACCGCTGCAACGCGACACCCCAGGCCGGCGGCCTGCCGGATCTTCGGATCGTGGATTTGAGTTATTCCGTCCTGTCCCCCGATAATTACCAGATCAATTATTCCGTCTCCAACATCGGTACCGCGCCGACCACCATGACCACCTACCTGATCTGGCCGTCTGATTCCGGGCCTCCGGGATCCGAAGAAATTCCCGTCCTCGCAGCAGGACAGACCTATACCCAGGAGGTGCTGAGTTCGTATGCGCCCCTCCAGGGCGGAACGGCGGAAATCGATTCGGACCGGCAGATCGAGGAAAGCAACGAAGACAACAATACGTTCAAAATATTGCCGTTTTAACGGCTGCGGGCGTTCGGACATTCATGGAACGGGCAGGCTCCGGGGAGCCCGTTCCGAATTGAATAGCGTTTTTGGTTTTTGATTTTCAAGGGGGGGAAGACATGACACGTTTTTCTTGGGCAGTCCTGACTGCGGTGATCTTTTTTTGCTTGGCGGCGGCCATTTCGGCGGAAGAGCCTTTACCTTCCGAATCGCTTGACACAACGGTTCAGGCCGTTCAAACCAAACCGGAAACACCCAATCCCTGGCGCATCCGGGGGCGGTCCGAAACCATTGTGGAATGGAAGGACGACAGCGCAAACGACAACGACACCACCTGGCGGCAGGAACTGTCTCTGGGCATCGGGAAAAACGAAAACAACGTGTCCATGGGACTGGATATCCGGGGCCGGGCCACGAACAACGAGACGGTGGACGAGAGGGACGCCCGTCTCCTTTATTTTCAGGGATATTATAAATCCGCACAGAATCAGGCCGAACTCGGCGATGTGGCGGCCTCGTTCAACCCCCTGGTCATCAGCGCCTCCCTCAAAGGGACCAAGCTCAGCCATCAGTCCGGAGACACGGAAACCGGCTGGAACGCCGGCCTGATCGGCGGCATCCAGAAGGCCTCCTGGAGCGATCTGTTCAACGAAAGCGACACCGAACCCTACGACCGGTACATCATCGGCGCCAACACCGAGCGGTTTTTCGGAACCGGACGGCAGCTGTCGTTTTCCACCGCGTTCATCAAGGACGCCGATTACAAAGACAGCGGCGATCCCCTTGCGGTATCTGCCGGCCCTGCGGAAGCCCTGACCCTGGGCACGTCCTGGGACTGGCGGTTCAACCGCTACCTCAAAACCCGAGGCGAAGCGGCCCTGACCCGCTGCGACGACAACACCGACGACAGCGGATCCCATGACAACGCCGGGGCCGTGAGACTCAAGCTTTTGACCGCGCCCAATCCCAAATACCTGAAAAGCGATTTCTACTATGAGCGCATCGACACGGACTTCACCCCCTTCACCGCATCGGCCGCCGCAGACCGGGAAAAATTCGAAAACGATTCGACCCTGATGATCAGCCGCAAGGCCAGGATCCGTTTGAGCCTGAAGCACAGCCGGGATAACCTCGACGGATCGCTGGGGGGCACCCAGACCGTCAAAGACGGCGTGACGGAACTGACCCTTCGGCCCGACTGGCTGAAACGCGGAGACTGTTCTCTCAGGCAGCAGCTGAAGCACACCGACGGCCGCGGGACGGACCAGTCCCTTGCCATCTCCCAGATCGATTTTTCCATCCGGCCGAAAAGCGGCTGGAAATACGGCCTGGGCTTTATTTACACGGATATCGATGACGACACCGCCGGCATGGAAGACCAGGAGATCCTGACCCTCAGAAACACCCTCGGATGGACCCGGACCTTTGCAAACGACCATCAGTTCCGTTCCACCCTTCGCATCGACACCAACAACATCAGGCGGGATTCGGGCGACCAGAACACCCTGGGCGGCAAAATCGATCTGGGCTACGACGCCGGGGCCTTCTGGTCCGCCGACCTGTCGGCCACCACACGGGACACCTACCGCGACGCGGCGGACGACAGCGACTACACGGCCTATGAAATCAGCGGGAGCTATCACCCCGGCGGGGACCGGTCCAGGGCCATTCGCCTGAACGCCTCACGGCGCGACACGGATTCGGGCACCCCCGAGGAAACCGCCAGGCTGGCCTATATTTTTTCGTTTTAGGTGTCTTAAAAACCTATATCGGGGGATGGTATGAACGACCGATGCAACCGTTGGGGCCTTCTTTTTTTTCTTTCGTGTCTTTTGCTTCTGTCCGGCGGGAAAAAGGTTTTTGCCTACGACGGCGAGGACCTGGGTTACATCGATGCCGTCACCGTCAACGGGCGTCACTTCGAGGATCTGGATGAGCACCAGATCGTGTTCTATCCCGAAGATCTGGTCAATGGCGAGGTGGTGATCCGGGGCCTGCTCGAGCAGGAGAAAAAGACGGTCCCGGTGGATTCCCTGGCCGTGGAGGTGACCTTCGACGGGGGCCGGTCCTGGCAGAAAGCCGACGGTCACGCCAGCTGGACCGTCCGGTTCAGACCCGAACTCGAACGGGAATACGCCTTTGCCGTTCGGGTGGTTCAGGCCGCGCCGGAAAAACCCGCGCCCGCTCCGGGCGAGGAGTTGTTCCGACTGGCCATCGGCCAGTTCACCCTCATCGCCAGGGCCGAGCTGAAAGACGGCCGTCTTTCCGGAACCGGCGTGATCAACCTGGGCTTTTTGAACAGCTATCTGCCCGAAGACCTGAAATCCCAAACTCATTTTGACGGATACACCGTTCCCGTCACATCCCCATCCGGTAAAAGTACCCTCGACCTGGGCCAGGGGCTTCCGGTCTCGTTCACCGGTTTGAAGCTGGACAAGAAAAAAGTCAGCATCATTGAAGGTGAAATCATCAAGGACGTGGCCTTTGATTTGGAATTGCTCAACCGTTCCGTCCTGAACATTCGTTCCCTGAAACTGACCCCCGCAGGTGCCGGCGTCTCGGGCCGGCTCACCTATTCGGGCGATATTTCTCTGCCCGCCATTCCGATCAATAATCTGGGTTTCACGTTGTCGGGCATCAAGGACACCCTGACCTATCGGCCCCGGCGACCCGTCAGCATTCCCCTGATCAACGGTCCTTATCTGACCACCTTGAATCTTAAACACATCTCCCTGGATGTGGACACCGCCGCCATGGCCGTAGCCCTTCGGGACATGGATCTGTCCCTGTCTTTTGGGGGCAGTTTCGGAGACGTGACATCCCAGGCCGTGTCCTTTCTCAATGGGGCCTATCAGTGGGGCAGTAAAGTCGCGGGAAACCCCGCAGCCACCCTGACCATCCCCGGCACGGGGATCACGGTTCAAGACATCGGCGGGACCATCGAAAACGGCTTCAGCGGCCTGACACTGACAGGAAAACTATCGATCCCCTCGTACGACGGGAATACCCTTGCCATCGATCTGGCCAAACTCACCGCCCTTAAACTCGATCACGGCGGCATCTCCACCCTCAAACCCATCGCCGTCCGAAACCTGAAGCAGTCCTTTTCCCTGGGAGGTTTCGAGGCCGGGGTGAACAGCCTGGCTCTGGAAATCAGAAACAACGCGGTGTCCGGAAGGCTGACCGGACAGATGGGCCTCAAACACCTGGCCAATGCCCGGCTGAATGTTCTGGCGGACATCGGCGGCCGGGGCCTTGAAAACATCAAAGCGGATATCACGGACGCCAAAAAAACCCTGTCCATTCCCTCGTTTGCCGATCTGACCCTGGCCTCGGCCGCCATCGGTTACTCTGCCCGGGGCGGCCTGTCCGTCTCCCTCGATGGGGACCTCACCCTCACCAACCCGGCCCTGTCCTCCCTTCGAAAGGATTTAAGCGGCACGGCTTTTCAAAAAGATCGCGATTACTATGCAAGCCTCGGAAAAACCACCGTGTCAACTGCGGTGGGCGGTCTTCACGGCAAAGCGGATTCAGCAGTGAAAAGCGCAAAAGGCAAGGCCTCCGCAGCCCTGGCCAAAGGGAAAGACGCCGCAGCCACCGGTGCGGATTTTGTGTTTCGTCAGCTTACAATAAGCAAAGATTCCATCCGGCTGCCCGACAATCTCTCCGGATGGCGAACCCTGGCCACGCCCTTGACCGCCAATCTGGAGGCCCTGAAGCTTTCGGCGGATGGATGGGGAATAGGCACCGATGCCAAAGGCTTGTGGGCCGGCATCAAAGGGTCGGTATCGACCTCGGGCACGGTGGCGTCGAGCGGTGCGGCCAGTGTTAAATTCTATACGGACGGCTCGTACAACCTCCTTGATTTTCAGGCCAATACCACCCTTACCATCGGCGAGTTCATGCTGTACACCGATGTAGCCCTGTCCGGCGGGTCGGTATCGGGCAGCGGACGGATCGTGTCGACCTTTGAACTGCCCTCCCTGCCGGCTGCGCTCAAGGACAGTCAGGGTCGATTGAGTCTGGATGTGCGTTTCTCGGATCTTGAGGTCAACCCCTCGACCCTGTCGGTACTGGCCGGTTCCATCGAGGTCCCGGTGGCGTTTACCCTGCCCTTTGACATGGCGGACATTCAGTTTTCAAAACTGACCTTTTCACCCCAATCCGCCCTGGCCGATGCCCGTGTGTTTTTAAAGGGCATGCCGGGCATCGAAGGGTTTGCCCTGTCCAACGTGGCCTTGTCTTCCGAGGGTTTCGGTGCCTCGGTATCATACAGACCGAGAAACCCGCTGGTATATACCTTTTTTGATGCCCCCTACACTCTGACGGCGGTGTTCAAAGGATTGGATCTTTCCTTCAGCACGGCGGATATGAGCTTCAACATCACCCGGCTCGATGCCTACCTGGAAACCGGGGAGGCCTTTGATTCCAACCGCTTTGACCTTGGCGTCAAAGACAAGCTCTTTGCCTGGGGAAGTGCGGCGACGCATCAGGCGGGTGAGGCCGTTCAGCAGGCCCGGCTCCGAATCCCCGGCGGCCTGTTTTTCATCGAAAATCCCGGAGGCTATCTGTCACTCCAGGATGCCGTGAGTGTCGACATCACCGGAAAAATTGTGATTCCGGGTTTTGATGATTTCTCGATCACCATTCCCGATGCCACCCCGCTGTCCATCTCAAAAAGCGGCATCAGCACCCAGGCCGAGATTGTGCTCGATCAACTGGCTCAAAAAATGTCTTTTGAAGGCTTTCCAGCCGCCCTCAAAACGTTTTCCCTCACCATCACCAAAAACATCGTCGAGGCCTCCTTTGCCTCGGATATCACCCTTGAAAAATTCGGCGGCATTGCCCTGGGGATTCAAGGGGTTCTCGGCAACCAGGGCATCCGGCGCATCTCCCTCGATTCGAAACTTCCCTCACTCAAAACCGCAATTGACGGCTTTGCCGACATTGAGCTTAAGAAACTCAGTGCCGGGTATGGCGAAGACGGGTTTTATTTTACGTTTGATTCGGATATCCGCATCACCAACACGGCGATTTCAGGGTTCACGGATGCTGTGGGCGTCACACCGGGAAGCCTTGCCGGACAGGCCCAGAATGTGATCCAGAACGGACGGGACACCGCCACTACGACGGTCAGTCAGGCCGGCTCCCAGGCCAGGAAGCTCGTCCTTGAAAACGTCAGCATCTACAAGGATTTCATTACCCTGCCCGATGCCGTCAAAGGCTGGCACGATCTGACTCCGGCCGTCTCCGGGTCCATTCAGGGGGTGAATCTTGCCCTCGAACAATGGGGCGCAGGCACCGAAGGCGACCGCCTGTGGGTGGGCGTGAAAGGCAGCGCGGGCGGTTCTACCGGCGGCGGCAAAACCGGTGCGAGCGCCGAGGCCACGGTCACGGCCCAGTTTTTCACCGACGGCAGTGTCCGGGTCCTTGACTTCGATGTCGCGGGCGTGTTCACCTTCGGTCCCTTCAAGCTGCTGACCAACGCCTCCGTGTCAGGCGGAAAACTGTCCGGCTCGGGAAATCTGATTACCGAAACAGCCCTCTCCGATGAGGCGATCGGCTATCTGCCCGATATGCTGATCGATCCCAAAACCAAAACCTTAAACGCCCTGGTATCCTTTCAGAATCTTGCCGTCAGCGAAGCGGAAAAGACGATTTCAGGCGGGCTGATCGCCCTGGAACAGCACTTCACGATGTCGGTGGACGACATTCTCCGCATGGACATCGCCAAACTGGGCTTTTCAACCGAGGGCATCAGCCTGGACGGGGTGATGGATCTCCCCACCATCGGGTCCATGGTCTCTGTCCCGAATTTCAATTTTAAAAACCTGAAACTGGGTTTGAACGGGTTTTCCGGCATCAGCACCCTGTCCACCACCTGGGAGACGCCCCTTCATGTTCCGATCATCGACAACCTGGGGATCGCGCTGAAACTGAGTTCCCTGGGCATCGCCATCAACTGGGACAAACCGGGGCTTGAAAAAGTCTCCTTTGCCGGGATTTCCGGTTACCTTGACTTCGGCACCCTGTTTGCGGAAACCGATGCCTTGAGAAACCAGGCCATGCGCTTTGTGAACAACGCCCTTGCCGTGGACATCCCGGAGCTCACACTCCCCGGCACCGATCTTTCCCTGAAATCGCTGACCGCAAAAATCGATATGTCCGGCAGTCTGCCCACAATCAGTTTTGATACGGCCAGCCTGAACCTGCCCTTTTATGACGAGGTCCTGACCATCGCGGGCAGCGGGCTTAAAATCGATACCTCGGGCCTGTCCGGGGTCTTTGCCATGAACACCCTGAACGGGGCCATGGCGCTTTCCAGTTTCGGCTTCAATGCCAATCTGAAATCCCTGTCCATCGAATTTTCGAATTCCATGATCTCAAGCGGCTCTTTCGATCTGGGCCTTACGGTCGATTCCTTCTTTGCCCTGGCCTTTGACGTGTCCGGCAGGCTGTCCATGGACGGCATCAGCGATATCCGTCTGGGCATGGACGCCTCGGCCATTCCCACGGTCAACGCCTACGGGATTGCCGATATTTCCCTGAATTCCCTGAACATCGGCTATGTGGAGGGCAGCGGGGTGTTTTTGAACCTGGAGCCGGTCATCGACATCACCTACGATGCCCTGGGCTCCCTCGACGCCTTTACCATGGACAACGTCAAGGTCTTCAAAAACCGGATTGAAACCGGCGGGGCCTCCATCTCCCAGAGCCTGGACAATATGAATTTCGACCTGGGTCCGGCCCAGGTGGCCCTCAAACGGGTGGGGCTGTCCATCTCGGACCGGGATCTTGAATTTTCGATCGGCGGCAACATCAAACTGGCGGATCTGTGCACCGCCGGTGCCGATATCACCCTCAACAAATCCGGTCTCAGCCTCGAAGGCATCGAGCTTGCTTATCAAAAACCCGGCATCAATCTGGGCGGGCTCCTCGAATGGTCCGACGGACGGTTCCGATCCGCCGTGAACATGGCCGTGGCCGAGGCGTTCAATTTTGACGGAGACATCACCATCGGCCGTGAAAAAACAGACACCACCGCCTTTTCCTACTGGCGGGTGGATATCAATTTCCCGGCGGCCATTCCTCTTGCCCCCCTGCCCCTTTCCATTTACAAAGCAGGGGGCGGTCTTGCCTATCACATGAAGGCCGTGACCGGGGAGGCGGCATCGAGCCCCGTCTCCTTCCGGCCCGATGCAAACACCAACTTCACCTTTGTGGCCAACACCCAGCTCGGCACCACCGTGGACAACGGGTTCTCCTGGCACGGGGATTTCAAACTGCTGGTGGATCCCTCCAATTTCCATATCCTGTTCAAGGGGGATTCCTATGTGATGTGCACCCGGGAAGAATCCCCGGCCAACCGGAAACTTTCCGCCCAGATCGAACTGGGCGCCTCGCCCATGCTCTTTCATCTGAGCGCCGCAGCCGTCTTGAGCGAAAAACGGGGGTCCGTGGAACTGTTCAGCGTGGCGGGCATGTTCGACATTCTTTTTTCACAAAATGACTGGCATATCCATGTAGGCACCAAGGAGAACAAGCTGTCCGTGTCCGCCATCAACCATATCTTCAGCGGCAGCGGCTACGTGATGATCGATTCGTCGGGCCTGATGCTGGGGGTGAGCAAGGAATTCGATGTCAGCGACTCCATTGCCTGTTTTTACGGCAGGCTCTACGGCGGTGCGTCCCTGGATCTGATGGCTAGTGTCCGGCCCTTTTTCATCGACGCCGAAGGCAAGATCTGGGTGGGCATCGAAGCCGGGGTCAAGGCTTTCGGGGAAAAATTCGAGATCATCAACGCCTACGGATCCCTGGACATGAAGATCCGCTGCCCCGATCCCACCTATGTCCGGGTCAAGGCCAAATTCAAATATTCCTTTCTGGACGGATGGGTCTCGGGTACTTATAAAATGACCTTCTGGCTTCCGGAAAAACCCGAAGAAGCCAAATCCGACCGGCTTTCCTTTCCGCTGATCAGCTTTTTATCACCGGAAAACAACGGATCGGACATTTCCCGCATCACCAAATTTGAACTGAACACCTCCCTGCCCATCGACGAGGTGGTCCGCCTGGACAACGGGAACAAATACGTTCTGCGCATCGTCGATTCCGTGGAGCCGGGCCAAAGCACCTTTGGACCCTTGAAACTCTACAAATACATCAATATCCATGACAATGCCAACGTGTACAACGCCCTGGCCGTGACCGATGCGAACGGGGCGCGCCTGCCCCGGGTCGTGGGCGGGGTGCTGGACGTGGATACCATCAAAATCCAGTCCTTTGATCAGCTCAAACGAAACCATACGTACACCCTCAAGGCCCAGGCCCATCTGATTCAACTGAACGACAAGGCCCGGCCCGGAAAAATCGATTTCTCGTCCACGGATCTGAAAACGGTCATCGCCCGGATCGAATACGAAGAGCCGCCCATCATCAACACCTTCAGGACAGCGGATGCGGCGGATCTTGCCACGGCCAGGGAAATCATCGAATCGGTTTATCCGAATTATGCAAGCTCGGTCATTTATCCGGACACCGAGGTGCGGGTCACCTACCGGGTTCCGGCCGGGGGCCAGGCCCTGTCACTGACCAACAAACATTATGTTCTGGATCCTTTGAAACGCGTGGCCGTCTCACCGTCCGCATGGAAACAGGGGCTGGGCACCACCGACGACATCATGGCCACCGAGCAATGGGTCAAATTCGTGAAACCCCAACAGCCCCTGAACCCGGTGGCGGTATGGATCGACCGGCAAACGGGCGAGCAACGGGAACCCGTTATCCTCAACGGGACCGAGGTCAATCCCTTTACCGTCACAGGCAGCCCCCTGGCCCTGAACACCACGACCGGCTCGGGTATGGTCAACGCCAATGCCGGAAGCCTGATCCAGAACACTCCGGGCATGGCCCCGTCTCCGACGTATACGGGAACCTCGGGTGCCGCTCTGTCCGGCGGAGGGTATCATCACCTTGATGAGAGGTATGAACGCAAAGAGCTGTCGTCCTATTATATTCAAATCAAAGATCCCGGTGATCAAGACATTGTCTACCAGAATAAATTTGAAGTCACGGCCCAGTCCGGCGGGGGCGGCAATTCAACCATCATCGGCACCATGGCCCAGGACAATTCCAGTGAAGGCAACGACCCCTTCAACATCGTGATGATCATCAACTCCTTGTACGGGGAAGACACACGGGCCCGTGAGGATTATGAGCAGCGGCTGGCGGAGTTTAAAGACGATCTCTTTGCCCGGTTCATGCGCCGGGAGTTCATCGCGGGCGGCCCCGACTGCATGGCCCAGGGCGGCGACCTGCCCCCGGAAAGCGCCCACTATTACGACGAAGACAGTGCGGATCACGCCCATCCCCAGCAGACCTGCGTTACGGGCGGATGCGGTTACGGGGGAACCTGCACCCACTGCTATCCGGCCGGATACACCTATGATTACGGCTATGCCCCGCCGCCGGAAAACAGCCTGCCGTATTTTGATGAAATGCTGGCCTGCCCGACCTTCTTGCGGGAATACGAGCTCTGGCTGATGAATCATCCTCAGCCCAGGGATTACAGCGCCTTTGGGGCGCCGGAAGACATCATGTTCTATTTCGACACCGAACAGCCCCTCAACTGGGACGCCCTCGATATGAAATTCGAGATCCGTTTCGGCGAGATATACAGTTACACCAACCAGCGATGGTTAAACATCGGAACCTATACATTCAACCGGGGAGACTATGCTATTTTAAGCCAGCCCGAGAGCCTCAACCATATTATCCGGCTTCCCATCGCCTCCATGATGCCGGCGGACAAGGCGCAGCAATATATCGGATTTGTCAACGAAAACGGCCGCGGCAATGACCAGTCCATGGGGTCGGCCACGGTGTCCCTCTGGTCCGTGGAGTCCTACCAGGCCGCAAACGGGTCCATTTCAACCCGTGCCGCAACCAATCTGAACACCTGGGAATTCACTCTGAAGAAAGGGAACACCGGGGAAGGATATCCCTGCCAGAGCTGTCAGTACTATGGGTATGGGGCATCCTATTGTACGGACACAATCTGTTATACCCGAACCGATCCCCATTTCGTTCTCGGAAATTCACACCACTAAGGAGCCAGGGAAAAAAGAATGACACGAAAACCTGCATATATAGAGTTTATGTCCGATCGCCGCCGGTTTCCGGCCCGGCTTGCAACGGTTGTTCTCGCCGTCACGATGCTGGCGTTCTCAAGCCCGGCCACGGCCAAAGACCACGCCGTATCCTTAAGGCTCAAGGCCAAATACGACGGTTCGCGCATTCTGTTTCGCTGGGCGCCGTCGGACATGAATACCCATTACACCTACACACTGTTTGCGCTCGCAGACGGCAAGGAAACACCCGTCGGCACCTATGGGAAGGTGGCCCTCGAACAGATTGCCGGGGATTACCCGAAGGAAACGGCGACCCTGATCACCGCGCTGTTGTATCCCCAGTCCCTTTACAAAACGGACACCGAAAAGCTCGAAGCCCTGAGTCAGAAAGACAACCAGAAAGGCATGGCCTTTTATCTGGCCGAACTGAAACCTGACGTGGCCAGGGTCCTTGGCCTCTGGGCCGAAGACACCTCTGTCCAGGCCGGGAAGACGTATGGCTATGTGCTCCGGGCCTATGAAAACGGCAAGGAAAAGGCCTCACAAACCGTATCGGTGTCAACGATGAAACCGGCTGAGATTCATCCGCCCACCGTCACCGCCCGGCGTTACGACTGGGGATGTGCCCTGCGCTGGACCCGGTACGACGCCTTCACCGCCTTCCATGTCTACCGGGGAACCGCAGAGCATCAGGACTTTGTAAAGATCACGCCATCACCGGTCAGCGTCAACGCCATCCGAAAAGACAGCGGCCTGGTGGAAACGCCCCCGTTTTTCTATTCGGACACCACCACGGAAAAAAGTAAGACCGCCTATTATTATAAGGTCACGGGCATCGATTCCTTTGGCGATGAGTCGCCCCTGTCGGCGGCTGCCTTTGCCATACGGGACGCCTCCTTAAGACCGGCCCCCCAGATGCCGGTGGGCCTTGATATCATCGAACCCTTTATCCGGGTCTCCTTTTCCATCGATTCGGCAAGCGGCATCACCGGGGTCAACGTCTACCGATCATCCCTTTACAACGGCCGGTACGAAAAACTCAATCAAGCTCCGATCACGTCGCCATCCTATATGGATCAGACCGCCTCATACGACGTGAATTACTTTTACTGCCATACGGCCGTCGATGCAAACGGCATGGAAAGCGTCATGTCCCTGCCCCAACTGGCCGTCCTTCGGGACCGGACCCCGCCCTCCGTCCCACGATCTCTGAATGCCGTGGCGGAAAAAGGGGCGGTTCATCTGTCCTGGCTGCCTGTCACCGATTCGGATTTTTCAGCCTATGAAGTTTACCGGGCCTCATCGCCGGACGCACCGGACTGGGCCATGCTGACGAAGGACGGGCAGACGGAGCCGCGCTTTACCGATACCATGAGCGCCCTTCTCGACAAAACGCCCTTTTATTACAAAGTGCTGGCCAAGGACAACCTGGCCAACCGAAGCGCGTTTTCAGACATCATAGAAATCACCCTCCCCGATGTCACCCCGCCCGTGCCTCCGGCCTGGATCGGGGGCAGCTCCGGAAAAAACGCGGTGATTCTGACATGGCAGGCCTCACCCACCCGGGATATCAAGGGGTATCGCCTGTACAGGGGCCGTGGAAACACGCGGGTCAAGGTGGCGGATCTGCCCAAAGAGGGGCTGACTTATACCGATCAGGTGTCGGCCGGTGAAACGGCCTGGTATTTTCTGAGCGCCGTGGATACCGGCGGCAACGAATCCGAGCTGTCCTCCGGCCTTGAGGTCAAACACGCCGATCGCGTCCCCGTGTCCCTGAAGGGTCTGACCGTCACGGCCACGGAAGAGGGGATCAGGATCGCCCTGAACCCCGCAGCCCCGGATTTCAGCGCCATGACCATCCGGCGCAGGCGTCCGGACCAGGGGACGTTCCGGACCATCGCCTCCAATCATAAGATGCCCGAGTATCTCGACAAATACGTGAATCCCCGCACGGCTTACGTTTATCGGATCACGGCCTACGACCGGTCGGGCAACGTGACGACCGGCCCGGATGTGGCGGTGACGTCGAAATAAAAGGGGACGGGGTGGACAGGGTAATCGTATGGTTCATATCCTTGAAGAAAAGCAAAAAACGGCCGTCGTGGGAATTTCAGCGGAGTGATCTCAGACCAATCCTGTCGACTTAAAGACGTCATCCGTGCGGGCAGGAAGTACACCGCGTGAGCACAGGACACCCTCGAAGGTTTAATCGCTCACAGAGGCACAGAGACACGGAGAAAAGCCTTAGCCTGCCACACGGCCCCGCTCATCGACATCCGGCGCATGCCGTTCACGTTTACGGTCACGAGCACGTTCACGATGCAGGAAGGCAACACGTGAACGAATAGGACATGCGATGGGCCTGGGGAGGCGGAGCGCCGTTATTGCAAATCACCGTCACTCGTTTTATAATCCCGCCTTTAATAACCGGAATCAGGAACGATCATGAGTTTTTTGAATATTCTGGCCCTGGCCGTGGCCCTGGCCATGGATGCCTTTGCGGTGGCCGTGGCCGGCGGCATTCAGCTCAAAAAAGTCAGTTTGCGGCAGACCTTCCGGCTGTCCTGGCATTTCGGCCTGTTTCAGGCCATGATGCCGGTCATCGGTTGGAGCCTGGGCATTCACGTGCTGGTGTGGATCGAAGCCTTCGATCACTGGGTGGCCTTCGGCCTGCTGGCCCTGGTGGGGGGAAAGATGCTGGTGGAGGCTTTTGCAGGCGACGATGACGCCGGCCCGCCCCCCAAAGACCCCACCCGGTCGGTCAAGCTGGTCGTGCTGTCCGTGGCCACCAGCATCGACGCCCTGGCCATCGGCTTCACCCTGTCGGTCCTGAACGTGTCCATCGTCCTTCCCGCCCTGGTTATCGGCATCGTGGCGGCGGTGTTCACCGCCCTTGGCATGCACCTGGGCGCCCGGCTGGGCAGCCTGAGCGCCCTGAGCCGCTGGACCGAAGTCCTGGGCGGCCTGGTCCTTCTGGCCATCGGGCTCAATATTCTTCATGAACACGGAGTGTTTGCGTTTTAAAAAAATGCCTCCGGCGGCCCTGCCGGGGGCCCGCCTTTTGAAAAGGCGGACAAACGGGTTTCAGGTTTTTACGGAAGCCTCGGGCAACGAATCGGCCTCCGTCCACTCTGTCCACAGCGTCCACACCTATCAATACGGGCCGTTGTTCTGGAATCCGTAATCCCTGAACACCTCCTCGATCAGCCGTCCGTCCTTCGACGCATCCACGGCCGTGGCCATGTCCTGAAGCAGGCTGGCCAGCGTCGACCAGAGGGGGCGCGGTTCCGTAACAATGTCATCGGTCAGGAAGGCGTGCAGATCGCTCATAATCCCTTCGGCGCCTTCATTGGTGCTCATGGCGTCCAGCAGGTAGGGGATCATGCCGTTGGTGCCGCAGGCGTTGGTTTCGGCGAGCATGTCTGCATTGACGGAAAGGGCCGCGCGGTAGTTTTCGCCGGTATCGTCTTTGATCAGGTCATGGATGGCGGGCAGACGGACTTTGAAGATGGTGAAGAGATCGTCAAATCCGGTTTCGCCCTGAACCTGCCAGCGCCCGGCGTCCGTGTCGTAGCGGGTGAACAGCTTGCCCAGGGTGTAAACCAGACCTTTCACCTGCGCCTCACTGTAGCGGGTCTCGCGGGCGAAGATGTCGTCCTGCATGCCGATGAACGACTCCACCAGGCTGTAGTCGCTCGACGGATGCAGCAGGTCTTCAAGCAGGTCCATGGTGTCGTGGAAATCCGCCCAGTTCTCCAACTCCTGTTCGGCCACGTAGTTCACCAGGCCGTAGCCGTCGTCGCCTTCAAAGCCGATCAGCCGGTCCAGCCCCACATCCAGCACGATGTCTTCATCACGAACATCCGTAAAACCGGTATAAAAGCCGTGGTCATCGGCCCCGGTGCCCACGGCGAACATCCAGTCGGGGAAGGGCACCTGTTTTGTGGCGGCGGGGGCGCGGTTGATTTCGGTCATCCGGCCTTCGGTGAACCGCACGGCCCCCAGGATCTGCTCCAGGGCGCTGTACAGGTCGTTGGAATCGTTGGCCTCGCTCATCAGGACCTTGAACAGGTTGGTCACGGTTCGGGTGCCGGTCAGTACCGGAAGAATGCCGTCCATGCGTTTGCCCTCGGAAAGCGGGGCCGTCATATCGCTGTCGATCAGCACATTGAAAAGGGTCCTCATCTGACGCGGCTGGTAATGGAGCCATTCGTCATCGGTGCCGTCCCAGCGGACCGTGCCGCCGAACCCGATGCTGGGCCGCAGGTAGGGCTCGCCGTTCCAGGTTTCGCCGTTGGGAGCGGTCTGGACCCTCAATTTCCAGCATTGTTTCGGATTGGTGCCGTCGGCCGTGTCGCTGTAGTAGATCAGGGGCTTGAGCAGGGGCGCCAGATTGTTGGTCATACTGACAATGCCGTTTTTCAGGGAATTCCGGTCGTAGTCCGGCCAGGTGACCCGGTGTGTGTCGATGGCCTGGAGCAGGGCGATGAAAATCGGGGCCACGGCGTTCCGGTTCTGCCAGGCCGCGTCGCCCACCTCAAATTCCCGGGAGCCCAGATCGATCCCGCCGATGCCGTTGTTGACGGGAAAGGCCAGGCGATAAAGGGCCGGAAGGTTCTTGCCGACGATGGCCGGGGTGGCGTGACCCTTTCCAAGGGTGCTGTTGTAGACGGAGGCTGAATTTACGGCTGCGGACGCCAGGGCGGTCATGTCGACCTTGACTTCCACCCGGTAATCGCCGGGGATGTCGGACGCCCCGTCGGTTCCTTTTTTGGCCCAGACATGATTGTCCTCGAAGATTCTCATGTTGGCCAGACCGGACCAGCCGTGGGCTTCCAAAATCATGAACACCGAACCAAAACCCAGGATCGAAAGATCGAGACTTTGGGGAATGATCAAGACCATTTTCTTTTCCGTGTAAACCCATTGGTAATTCCGGAAAAACGCTTCCTCGGGACTTTCGCAGGCCCGCATGTGGGTGGGGTCGTCTTCGGGGATCAGCTCATGGTAGGTCAGACGCCGTGCCGGGTCTCCCACGGCAAGGGTCACGGTGTTCAGATTGCCGCTGCTGTTATCGACGGTCCGCCTGATGACGCTTATCCCGTCGGTTCGGTAATA
>NZ_BAAHXV010000032.1:0-50562 GCF_054657895.1 Desulfatiferula olefinivorans
GTCGCCGGTCTTTTTTTTCTCACGGAGACACCAAGGCACAGAGAAAACAAGACCCTGCCAAGGGCATGGTCCACGGCCTCAGGCTGTGTCACGCCACGTGCAGGTCCAGGCGATTGCCCTGTGGCCCGCCGCCAAAGGCCTTGACAGAAGCCCCGCTTTCCCCCATGATTCATGGCCGATGCCCTTTGGGGGGGCGTTAAAGGACATGGGCAGCGGCTCACTATATAATGATGACGGCCACGGGTCGTCTTTCCATTCCGCCTTTGATTCGCCGGGCCGGATAGGCAACGCGAACGGGTGCCCATCACCGGAAACAGCCTGGATAAACGGGGAAACGACGCGAGATGAAACAGTTGGTATCGGCATTTGGTCTATTGTGCGGGCTTCTTTTTTTTACCGTTTCGGGGGGGGGGGCCGGAGAGTTGTCCTATCGCTTTCCCGATCTTTACAACCCCAACGCCGTTGGAGGGCGTCTATTTCTTCAGCCTCTGGGGATCCATGACGACCGGGTGAGGGAAGGCGCAGACATCAGCGTGAGTTTCGGCTCCGCCACCGATTACAACGTGTTTTTCATCGAGCGGGACGGCGATCCCGAGCTGACCGTCAACACCAATATCTGGACCCTTTCGGCCTCAACGGGTCTTTCCGTGGGTGAAACGGTTCTGGAACTGGGGGGCGTTTTCCGCGCCCATCAGGACATGCGGGAAACCTGGGGCTCCAATTTCGTCAAGAATTACCACGAGTTCTTTTCCGAGGGTTTCGGCCGGGTGCCCCCCGACGGCCAGTATTACGGCGCCGTCGGCAACAACCACATGCCGGTGATCGGGAAAAGCCGGGAGTGGTTCCTCAATACCCTTCAGCTTTACGCCAAACACCAGCTCTTCCGTGAAACCGACGGCCCCGTGGACATGGCCGTCAAACTGTCCGTCCGCGTGCCGCTTTCGGGAAAATCCTTCGACACCTGGGGCCTGGGGCTGTCCACCGGCCTGTCCAGGCAGATCGCTCCGGGGTTTCGTCTGATCGGATCGGCCGGGTTGGTGTGGCAGGACCTGTCTGAGGAGTCCTTCGATGCCGATAACCTGGACGTGACGGCCTGGGCCGCCGATGTGTTCGGCGGCCTGCTCTGGGATATGGGCAGGTCCGGGGGCTGGTACGCCCAGGCGGGCGTGCGATGGGCCTCCCGTCGGGTGGCCTACGAACGGAACAGCGATTCGGCCGAACCGTCCATCGTCACCCATTTCGGGCCGGTTTACCGGTTTGAAGAAAAACGCGGTCGGGTTCTGGAATGGTTTTTGAGTTGCAGTGAGGACATCCCCGGTCTGGGGCACGGCCTGGAACCCGATGTGGGGTTTTACACGGGCCTTGCCCTGTCGGTGCGTTGATCCGGAGAAAAGACCTTTTGTTTCAGAGCCTGTCCTGATATTCTTTGGCCATGACATCCTCCGCCGCCACAGAATCCAATGCGCCGAAAACCTCCGCCTTTGCGCTGATCAGACCCTATTTCCGTGCCAATGCCACGCTGATTCTTCTGGGCCTTGTCTGTCTGGTGGTGGCCGATGCCCTCCAGCTGTTCATCCCCCGGGTGATCAAATGGGCCGTGGATGACCTGGCCCTGTCTGCGGGCGCCGGTGAACGCCTGTCGAACCATGCCTTAACCATTGTCATGGCGGCCCTGTTGATCGCCGTGTTTCGCTACGGGTGGCGGCGCTTTCTGATCGGAACCTCCCGCAAAATCGAAGAGGGCCTAAGGGACCGTCTTTTTTCCCACATCCAGACCCTTTCTGCCGGGTATTTCGCCCGAACCAGCACCGGCAGCCTCATGGCCCATGCCACCAATGACATCACCAACATCCGCATGGCCACGGGCATGGGGATGGTGGCCCTGATCGACGCGGTGTTTCTGGGGACGGGCACCATCGTGTTCATGGTCTGGATCAACGGCCGGCTGGCGTTGCTTGCCCTGCTTCCCATGCCGCTGATCGTCATCAGCGCCCGGATATTCAGCCGGATCATGCATGCCAGGTACAAGGACGTGCAGGCCACCTTTTCGGAGCTGACCGAAGGGGTCAGGGAGAATCTGGCGGGCATCCGCATCATCAAGGCCTACACACGGGAAGCCCGGAGCCTGGCCCGGGTCGAGGATCTGTCCCGGACCTATGTGAAAAAAAACATCGACCTGATCCGGGTCACCGGCTCCTTTTTTCCCCTGATGCTGATGCTCAGCAATCTCAGTCTGATCATCGTGATTTATCTGGGTGGGCGTCAGACGATTTTCGGAACCATCAGCCCCGGTGACCTGGTGGCCTTTATCAGTTACCTGGGCCTTCTGACCTGGCCCATGATGGCACTGGGCTGGATGACCAACCTGATCCAGCGGGGCCGGGCCTCCCTGGACCGGCTGGCCCTGATTCTCGATGAACGGCCGGACATCGCGGCCGGTGGGGAAGCCCTCTGCCCGGACGGCACGGGCATCCGATTCGAGGATGTGGCATTCTCATACCCCGGCGGCCCCTCGCCGGTACTGACCGGGATCACCCTTTCGGTGGCCCCCGGGCGGGTGTTGGGGGTGGTGGGGCCCCCGGGCAGCGGCAAGACCACCCTGCTTCATCTGATCCCCCGGGTGTTCGATGTGAGCCGGGGACGTCTGGTGATCGGCGGCCAGGATGTCCGGGATCTTTCGCCTTCCGATCTCAGGGCCCGGATTTCCTTTATGCCCCAGGAACCTTTTCTGTTTGAAGGGCGTGTGCGGGACAATATCCTGATCGGCAACACCCCGGCCACGGACATGGCCCTTTCCGAGGCGGTGAGGCGGGCCTTTCTCCACCATGATATCAAACAGTTTCCAAACGGACTGGACACCCTGGTCGGCGAGCGGGGCGTGATCCTTTCCGGTGGCCAGAAACAGCGGGTGGCCCTGGCCCGGACCCTGCTCCACAACCGGCCGATCATGATTTTCGACGACCCCATCAGCCAGGTGGATACCCAGACCGGGGCCGCCGTCATCGATGGTCTCCGCCTTCTTGGAAGGGACACCTGTGTGCTGATCAGCTCCCACCGTTTGTCTGCGGTGCGTCATGCCGATGAGATCATCGTGCTGGACCAGGGGCGGATCGTGGAGCGGGGCACCCACGACCAGCTGATGACCCTCGGCGGGTATTATGCCGGGACCTCGAACCGTCAGGCCATGGAGGAGGGGTGCGATGCGATCTGATCGGGGCCATTTCGACGAAGACGCCCTGGGCCGCGCCCGGGATATGACACTGATTCGCCGCCTTTTACCCTTTGTCCGGCCCTATGGCGGGCTCTTTGTGGTGTCGATTCTGATGCTGGCCGTGATCACCCTGATGGATCTGGCCATTCCCTACGTGACCCGGAACGTCATCGACCGCCATATCGTCCCCGTGGTGTCCCTTGAAGCCGGACAGGCGGACCGGTCCCTGATTGCGGTGGACGCGGAGGACCCGAGGATCCGTCAGCGGATTGCACACTATCCCGACGTGTTTGTGCATACGGCCTCCGGTGTCTTTATCCCCCTTGACCGCATGGATCGTCTGACGCCCGAAGACCGTGCCTTGCTGCGGCATCGCGATCTTGGGGGTGTGACCCGGGCCGCCCTTTTGATTCTTGCCGTCGTATGCGGCCATTTCATCCTGACCTTCATCCAGAAGCTGGTGATGGAATACGCAGGTCAGATGATCATGCACGATCTTCGAATGAGCGTGTTCGGTCATATTCAGAGCCTGTCCCTGTCCTTTTTCAACCGCAACCCCGTGGGGCGCCTCGTCACCCGGGTGACCAACGACATCCAGAACATGCAGGAGATGTTCTCGTCGGTGGTGGTCTTCGTGTTCAAGGATCTGTTCCTGATCGCAGGGATCGCCGCCCTTTTGGTGTCCATGGCCCCCCGTCTGGCCCTGACCGCCTTTACGGTGCTGCCCCTGGTGGTGGTCGCCGCGGCCTTTTTCGCCCGGCACGCCCGGGAGGTGTTCCGGGATCTCCGGCTTAAAGTGGCCCAGATCAACACGCGGTTTTCCGAAACCATCCAGGGCATAAGGGTCATTCAGCTGTTTCGTCATGAACGGGAAAACCATCAGCGATTCCGGGTACTCAATCATGAGAACTACCTGGCCGGGATCCGGCAGCTCCATATTTTCGCCGTGTTCATGCCCGTTATCGAGCTTCTGGGGTCGGTGTCCCTGGCCCTGATCATCTATGACGGGGGCCGGGGCGTTCTCGGAGGCAGCGTCAGCCTGGGCACCCTGGTGGCTTTTATTTCGTACATGAAAATGTTTTTCCGGCCCATCCGGGACATTGCCGACAAGTACAATGTGCTTCAAAACGCCATGTCGTCGGCCGAGCGGATTTTTCAGGTGCTCGACAACACGGAGCTGGAGGAGCCCCGCACCGGGCAGGAGGGGCGGAGGCTCGACGGGATCCGGTACGTTGATTTCGAGAACGTCAGCTTTGGCTACGGTCCGTCCCGCTTAGTGCTTCATGATATTTCCTTCAGCCTGGAGCAGGGAAGGACCCTGGCGGTGGTGGGCCCCACCGGAGCGGGGAAAACCTCGTTGATCCATCTTCTGGTGCGATTTTATGAGCCGGACGCCGGGCGGATCAGTTTCAATTTTGTCGAGGCGGGGGCCTTTTCCCTTTCGTCGATCCGGGATCGGATCGCCCTGGTGACCCAGGACCCCTTTTTGTTTTCAGGCAGCGTGCGGCAGAATATCCTGGGCGACCGGGTCATGCCCGAGGACCGGTTCCGGGAGATTCTCGATGCGGCCCACTGTGCCTCATTTGTGTCCCGGCTTCCCCAGGGCGCCGATACCCTTTTGACCGAAGGCGGGGCCACCCTGTCCAGCGGAGAACGCCAGTTGATTTCCATTGCCCGGGCCATCGCCCGGGACCCGGATCTGATCATTCTCGATGAGGCCACCTCGTACATCGACACCGAATCCGAGGTGAAGATCCAGGCGGCCCTGGGCAACCTGATGCAGGACAGGACCGCCGTGATTATCGCCCACCGAATCTCCACGGCGCGCCATGCCGATCATATTCTGGTGTTGAATCGGGGCAGGGTGGTTGAACGCGGGACTCACGGGCAGTTGATGGCGGTCAAAGGCTTGTACCACCGATTGAACGCTATCGGCGGGTAGAAGAGGGTATGTGCTGCGCCTGCTCCCGGCGAAGCGGGCGCAGCAAAATCAGGTGGAGGCTTTAGAAGGGGATGTCGTCCCGGTCTTTCTTTTTCTTCTTGTCTTTTTTGTCCTTCTTGTTTTTTTTCAGGCTGCTGAAATCCACCACGTCCTCAGAGTAGCCGTCATCGTAAAACATCTCCTCGTCGTCGTCATCGAAGAGGTCGAACGGTCCGTCGGCCAGCATGTCCATGCCGTCGAAAAACACGCTCAGGGATTCGCAGAGCATTTTGACGATTTCGGCAAGCTTTTTTTTCTCATCGAGATCCCGGGTCTGGGACAGCTCATTGAGCGTGTCTGCAATTTGTTTGGATAATCCTTCGATTACATGAACCATGTCATACATGCCCTGTTCCTTTCCTGGCCGGTGGAGGCATGGCGGCGGGGTGTGCCTGCCGTGCCGTTAAGTAAAAAACGATCGACGTCATGTTGCCTATCAGCAACGCTCATTCTTGTAAAGAATCATTTTAACGGCCCGAATCCAGCAGGGCCGCCGCATGATCCCAGTTGGCCAGATGCTCGATGACGGCCCTGACAAAGTCGGCGCGTCTGTTCTGATAATCCAGATAATACGAGTGCTCCCAGACATCGATGGCGAAAAGGGGCGTAAGACCCTGAACCAGGGGCGTATCTGCGTTGGATGTGGCCAGAACGGCCAGCCGGTCCCTGTCCTGGACCAGCCAGATCCAACCGCTGCCGAACACGCCTTGCCCGGCGGCGATGAACTCGGCCTTGAAGTTCTCGAAGCTGCCGAAGTCGTCGGTGATGCGTGTGAGCAGGGCTTCCGGGGGAAGACCGCCGCCTTGGGGTTTCAGGCATTTCCAGAAAAAGTCGTGGTTCCAGGCCTGGGCCGCCTGGTTGAACAGGGGCTGATGTTTGGCTTTGCCGGCAATCTGTTCAAGCAGGGCTTCAGGGGTTTTCGCCGAGAGTCCGTTTTCCCGGATCAGGGCATTGGCCTTTTTGACATAACCGGCATGGTGAATGCCGTAATGAAGGGCCATGGTTTGGGATGAGATATGGGGCTCGAGGGCGGCCTCGTCATAAGGCAGCGGGGCCTGGACAACGATGTCCCGGGTGCTGTCCGCCGAGCACCCGAAAAGGCAAAGGGACATGACGAGGGTAAGGATCCGATAAAGGGGGGGGTGAAAGACAGAGTGTTTCATGGCAGCCTCCTTGAGGGGTGAAATCGTGTGTCGGGGATGATACCGGTCCGGACCGGCGGCACGGGCAACAAAACGGTGCTTTCCACCATAAAGGCAACGGCTGTGAATGTCAATGCGTCCGCGCATCGTCGTCAGGGGCAATCGCATGTGTGTCCTGCATGAGACAGATGTGTCTTGAATGTCCCGGATTGAGTCTTTGGGGGGCGGGGGAAAAATGATGTGGGGTACTCCGGACGAAAAGTATTTGTTGTAACGTTGTTGCAATATTTTTCGTGAGGTTGGGTTGGAGTGGGTGTTCCCGCCCGGAGCCCCACATCGGTGTCGGCTGAAAGGCCATCCAATCGATGAGGAGGTGATGGACCCTTGAACCAACGGATACGCCCGGCTCTGATGGCCGGATGCGTATCGGTTCGTATACCGATGGTGTTGTCTTCCGGTGTGCAAGGACAACCGGAAGGCGGTTTTATACGTCCGGCTCCGACGGGGTGTCAAACAATTTATGAAAAGAGTCGATAAAAAGAGAACGTTGCCCCCTTGATGTTTCAGATGACGATTGATGTGAATGGGTTAAATGGACTCCGTGTTCTTCTGTGGAAACATGTTTATCGCATTGGATCGCTGTTTACGGTGTCAAGCGACGGTTTGAGGGGAGGAGCCTGTCCCGGTCCGTACGGGGGAACGCACCGGGACAGGAGCGGGCGTCTTATCCGGCCCGGCCGTCGTTGCAGGGCTCATCCGTTTCAAACAGCCGCGCACTTTCGGCGGTGGCCGTCGTCGTGCAGGGGGCAAGGGGGACCTGCTCGACGGGCTCGGCGCCGGGACGGGGGCCGGTCACCCGGGACAGGGCGTCAAGCACGGCATTGTAGTCGGGCTCCTGGCCCAGTTCGGGAACCAGCTCCGAATGAATCACCGTTCCGCCGGCATCGAGGACCACCACCTGCCGTGCCGGCAGTCCTTTTAACGGGCCTTCGGCGATCATCACGGCGGTCTTCTCCAAAAAATCCGGGTGACGGAAGGCCGACACGGGGATCACGCCCGTGATGCCTTCGGCTTCGCAGAAACGGGCATGGGCAAAGGGAAGGTCCAGGGACACGCACAGGACCACGGTGTTTTCAAGTTTGGCGACCTCGGTGTTGAACCGCCTGACCGATGCCGCGCAGACCCCGGTGTCGACACTGGGGAAAATGTTCAATACGAGTGCTTTCCCCGTGAATTCGTCCGGGGTGATGTCGGTCATGTCGGTTCGGGTCAGGCAAAAGGGCGCGATGCCGGAGCCGATTGTAGGGAGCGTTCCGGATGTGGCGACGCGTGTTCCGCGGATACTGATCTGATTCATGGGACACCTCCTGTGTCGGGTTGAGGGTTCAGGCGTGACGCACGGTGTTTTTATTTTGTAATACAAAAAGCAAGGACCATGCCGTCGTGGTGAGCCGTATCGCTTTGGGGGACGGCCGCGGCCCCCTTCGGGGACACGGCCTGCGGCATGCCTGTCGGGACGTCTTCGGCTTTTTGCCTCTGTTTCATGCAGGGGCGCAGAGTGCGAATCCGCCGGAAAGGTTTTTGGCCGAAAATCCGTGCTGCATCAGAATCCGGCAGCCGATGTAGGCCCGAACGCCCACGGCGCAGTAAAGGACATAGGTTTTGGAAGGGTCGAGCGTGTCCAGGCGGCTGCGCAGATCGTCCACCGGGATGGTGACGGCGCCGGGCAGGGCCCCCAGCATCCGGATCTCTTCGTCGGTGCGCAGATCCACCAGCACATGGGTGTCCGGGGAAAGGCGGTCCAGGTCTTCGGGATAAACGATGTCCATGTCACCCTTGAGAATGTTGGATGCCGTGAATCCCGCCATGTTCACCGGATCCTTGGCCGAGGAATAGGGCGGGGCGTAGGCCAGTTCCAGCGTTTCCAGATCGTACACGGTCATGTTGCCGGTGACGGCCGTGGCAATGACGTCGATGCGTTTGTCCACCCCTTTCCCGCCCACGATCTGGGCGCCCAGGATGCGGCCGCTGCCCGGAGAGAACAGCAGCTTGACGGTCATGGGTTCCGATCCGGGATAATAGGACGCGTGGGACTCGGACGTGGTGTGGCTCTTCATGAACGGTATGGACAGGGCGCGGAGGCTTTTTTCGTTTTTCCCCGTGGACGCGACGGTCAGGTCGAACACTTTGGCCACGGCGGTTCCCAGCGTCCCCTTGAAGGTACTGCGCCGTCCCGCCACATTGTCGGCGGCGATCCGGCCCTGCTTGTTGGCCGGTCCGGCCAGCGGGGTCATGGTTTCAAGGCCGGTGACCAGGTCCCGGGTTTCGATGGCGTCGCCCACGGCAAAAATGCAGGGGTCGCTGGTCTGCATGGCGTCGTTGACGCGGATGCCGCCCCTGTCTCCCAGGGCCAGTCCGGCCGTTTCGGCCAGCCGGCTTTCCGGCCGCACACCTGTGGCCATCAGCACCATGTCGCAGTCGAGGGTGTCCCCGGTGCTGGTGGAGACAATGATCCGGTCTTCCCGGCAGTCAAAACCCGTAATGCCGCAACGAAGAACGAGGGCCACGTGGTTGGCTTCCAGCCGGCGGTGAACCAGCCGGGCCATGTCGGGGTCAAGCGGGGGCATCACCTGATCGGCCATGTCGATGATGGTGATGTTTATGCCCCGGTGGGCCAGGTTTTCAGCCATTTCAAGGCCAATGAATCCGCCGCCCACCACCAGGGCGCGGGTGGGTTTTTGGCGGTCCACATACGCCTTGATCCGATCCGTGTCCGGAAGGGAGCGCAGGGTGAAGATCCGGGGATCGTCGATGCCGGGCAGGGCGGGTTTCAGCGGTTCGGCTCCCGGAGACAGAATCAGCCGGTCGTATGGGAGGTCATAGGTCATGTCGCGGCGGCGGTCATTCACCCTGACGGTGCGGGAGGCCCGGTCGATGCCCGTGACCTCGGAAAAAGGCCGGATATCGATGCGGTAGCGGAGGCCGAACTCGTCGGCCGTGGTCACCAGCAGGTCGGCCCGGTTTTCGATCACGCCGCCGATATAATAAGGAAGGCCGCAATTGGCGAAGGAAATGTACTCACCCCGTTCGAGAAGGATGATGGTTGCATGCTCGTCGAGTCTTCGGAGCCGGGCTGCGGCGGTGGCGCCGCCAGCCACGCCGCCGGTGATGACAAACGTTCGGTTCATGGGGGTCTCCTTGTTCTGCAAGCGTTCTTGACATCGGTAGCGGACCCGCCGGGACGGCGGGTGTCATGCTGCGTGAAACGGGGGCCAGTGATTGGCTCCATCCAGGGCCAATACCATTTTTTTAATTGAATTCACAGTGAAAATGAAGGATAATGCGGGTCAATTATCTTTCGGCGACCGGGCGGCGGGCCTGAGGCTTCTGCATGCCGCAGGCTCCGAATGACTCCTGCGAAACCTCGTTCTTTCAGGAATCACTCTTGAATACCGGATGCCCGCGACGGTCAGCGACGACTCCGGCATACAACATGCATGCACATGAGGGCTTTGGGGCTGTTCTCAGCGCCGGTCCCTCTTCTGTGACTTTGAACCGAACCGCGACGAACGACGGATGGAAACCGATCATGAAACACGTCACCGTGAAAAAAGGGTACAATCTGAACCTTGCCGGCCCCCCTCTGCCCGATCTTGAAACCCTGCCGACGCCCGGCAGGGTGGCTGTCCTTCCTGAACACATTCCCTTTGTCATTCCCCGGCTCCGGGTTGAGCCCGGGGATCGTGTGAAGATCGGGACGCCCCTGTTCGAAGACAAACGGGATACGCGCCTGGTCTTCGCCTCACCGGGGGCCGGCGTGGTTGAGGATATTCATTACGGCAAACGCCGGGTGATCCGTGAAATCGTGATCCGTCTCGATGCGGACGAACAAACCGAGACGTTCGATACGGTTTCGCCCGATCAGTTAAGCGGCATGGATCTGAGCGATCTGATCGACCGTCTGACGGACGGCGGCGTCTGGCCTTTTCTTCGGGCCCTGCCCTTTCGGGATGTCGCCGATCGCACCCAAACGCCGCCGTCGATCATTGTGGCCCTGTCCGGCAAAGACCGGTTTTCGCCCCTGCCGTCGATCTATCTGGACGGCAGGGAAGACCTTTACGCCTACGGGCTTGACCTGCTCAGGCGTCTGTCCGGCACCGTCCATGTGATGGCGACGGACGGGGAGGACTTGCCGGACTGGGCGGGAAAAACCGTCACCCACACCGTCCGGGGGCCCTATCCCAGTGATGATCCCGGCGTGCTGCTTTACCACATCAAACGGTCTTCCGATGAAAACGGGGCCTGGTACGTCAGCGGCCAGGACCTTTTGCTGATGGCGGCCTTTCTCAAAGACGGCCGTTTCCCCACCCGGCGGATCGTGGCTCTGGGCGGTCCTATGGCCGACAGGCGCAAGCACGTCGAAGCCCGCATCGGGTCGCCCGTCCGGGATCTTGTGCCCGGCCGGGGAGACTCCCTGCGATACGTGGCCGGCGGGGTGCTTCGGGGGTATCGGGTCGACGAGACCTCCTATCTGGGTTTTTTCGAATCCTCCCTCACCGTGCTGGACGAGGGGGCCCGGGAGGAATTTCTGGGCTTTCTCCGGCCGGGGTACCGGCGGGCCAGTTATTCCCGGACCTTTTTGTCGGTGTTCAACGCCTCGCCCCTTGCCATGGACTGCGGCATGCACGGGGAGGAGAGGGCCTGCGTGAACTGCGGGTACTGCGCCGCGGTTTGTCCGGTGGACATCCTGCCCCAGTTCACCTTCAAATGCGCCCGGGCCGGTGAAGTGGAGGAGTCCCTGGCCCACGGGCTGCTGGACTGTGTGGAATGCGGGCTCTGCACCTATGTGTGCCCGAGCAAGATCGATGTGACCGGAAAATTGAAAACCGCCAAAGCCGATTATTACAAGGAACGGGCCTGATTATGAAATGGATCAAATCCCTGTTGGATTCCCAGCAGAAACACTTCGAGCGGGGCGGTAAACTGCATGCGCTGCTGCCGCTTTACGACGCCACCCGGACCTTTTTCTTCATTCCGGGGCACAGCGCCGAAACCCGGCCCCATGTGCGGGACGGTCTGGACCTGAAACGGCTGATGAGTTTCGTGATCATCGCCCTTTTGCCCCATTTCGCTTTCGGCGTCTACAACGCGGGATATTTTTCGAACCTGAATTCCGGGTTTCCCCTGGACCCGGTGTCGGTGATCGTCCGGGGGCTGTGGCTGGTGGTGCCCCTGGTCATCGTGTCCTATGCCGTGGGCCTGTTCTGGGAAGGCCTGTTCGCCATGATCCGCAGACACAGCATCAGTGAAGGCTTCCTGGTCTCCGGTCTTCTCTACCCCCTGATCCTTCCGCCCACCGTACCCCTGTGGCAGGCGGCGGTGGGCATCAGTTTCGGCGTGATCATCGGCAAGGAGATTTTCGGCGGCACCGGCAGAAACCTGGTCAATCCGGCCCTGACCGCGCGGGCCTTCCTGTTTTTCGCCTATCCGGTCTCCATGTCCGGGGACAGCGTCTGGATTGCCGTCAGAGAGGGCGCAGCTCCGGTGGCCGACGCGGTCAGCGGGGCCACGGCCCTGGCCGTTTCCGCCGCCGCTGCCGGTTCGGTGCCGGTCGAAGAGACCCTGGCCGCCGCCGGACTGACCTTCAAGACCCTGTTTTTTGGGCTGCATCCGGGCAGCATCGGCGAGACCTCGGCCTTTCTCTGCCTTCTGGGCGGCCTGTTTCTCTGTTCGGCGGGCATTGCCAATTACCGCATTATTCTGGGCGGGGTTGCCGGTGTTCTCGCCATGGCCTTTTTCGTCAATGCGCTGGCCGGCCCCGACTCACCGCCCGTCTGGTCGATCAATCCCTTTTATCACCTGGTCATGGGGGGGGCGGCGTTCGGATTGACCTACATGGCCACCGACCCGGTGACCGGGCCGGGCATGAACCGGTCCCGGTGGCTCTACGGATTCTGCATCGGCGTGCTGACCGTGGTGATCCGGGTGTTCAACCCGGCCTATCCCGAGGGCGCCATGCTGGCCATTTTGTTCATGAATCTGTTTGCGCCGCTGTTTGATTACGTCGACATCAAATTTACGCTTCGAAAGAGGATTCAACATGTCTGACAGCCTCAAATCCGTCGTGTTCGCCGCCCTGCTCAGTCTGGTCAGCTGCCTGCTGATCACGGCGGCATGCACGGGACTTCAGAAGTTCCAGAAAATCAACGCCGAGGTGGACCGTCAGGTCAACATCATCCGGTCCGTGGGGCTGGTGGAACCGGGCAAAGACTACGCCAAGGAGGACATCGCCCGGCTTTACACGGCCCATATCGTCGATGCCTGGGCGCTTCCCTCCGGCGATCTGTCGCTCGATCCGCCCGCAGACGGGGCCGGGGCGCACCCCCTTTATCTTTACAAGAAAAACGACGCGCTTGCCGCCTATATCCTGCCCCTGGACTCCCGGGGGCTGTGGGGCCGGATTTACGGGTATCTGGCCCTTGAAGGGGACGGGAAGACCATCGAAGGTTTCACCGTGTTCAACCATGCGGAGACCCCCGGCCTGGGCGGTGAGATCGAAAGCGATTGGTTTACCGCGAATTTCAAGGGAAAAACCATTGCCGATGAAAGGGGCCAATTCGTTTCGGTCACCATCGCCAAAGGGACCGCCGCCGACCGGGTGCCGGAAAAGGATCTTGACCATTATGTGGACGGCATCAGCGGCGCCACCCTGACCGGCAATTATCTGAACGAGGGTTTCCGGGAAACCCTGACCCGGTTCGAACCCCTGTCGGAACGGTTCCGGAGCGGAAACGCCCCGGACGTTCGTTTCAAGGAGCCCTGATGAAACTGACGCGTACCAAATCCTACAAAGCCTTCCGCAACGCCCTGTGGGCGGAGAACCCCATCTCCAAACAGATGCTGGGCATCTGCTCGGCCCTGGCCGTGACGGTCCAGCTGAAGACGGCCCTTGTCATGTCCCTGGCCCTGACCCTGGTCGTCTGTTTTTCCAACGTGCTGGTGTCCCTGTTGCGCCGGCAGATTCCGCGCAACATCCGGATCATCGTCGAGCTGGTGATCATCGCCTCCCTGGTGATTCTGGCCGATCAGGTGCTCAAGGCGTTTTTGTACGATATCAGCAAGCAGCTTTCGGTGTTCGTGGGGCTGATCATCACCAACTGCATCGTCATGGGCCGGGCCGAATCCTTCGCCATGGGCAATCCGCCCCATCTGTCCTTTTTCGACGGCCTGGGCAACGGCTGCGGTTACGGCCTGATTCTGATGTCCGTGGCCTTTATCCGTGAACTTTTGGGGTCCGGCAAGCTGTTCGGCGTGCCGGTGGTTCCCGAGGCCTTTTACGCGGCGGGATACGCCAACATGGGCCTTCTGGTCCTGGCCCCCGGCGCCTTTATCGTGATCGGCCTTCTGTACTGGCTTCAGAGCGCCCTGACCCGGGAAAAGAACATCTAACATACCAAGGAAAGACCCATGGACCATCTTTTCAATCTTCTGTTTGTTTCGATCTTTCCCGGCAACATCCTGTTGTCGTATTTTCTGGGGATGTGCTCGTTCGTGGCGGTCTCGAAAAACATGAGCACGGCAGCCGGGCTGGGTATTGCCGTGGTCTTTGTCATGACCATCACCTCGCCGGTCAACTGGCTGGTGTACCACTATTTTCTGGCCCCCGGCGCCCTGGCCTGGGCCGGACTTCCCCATGTGGATCTCAATTTCCTGAAGTTTCTGACCTTTATCGCGGTGATTGCCGCCATGGTCCAGTCCGTTGAAATGATCATCGACCGGTTCTCCCAGGCCCTGTACACGGCCCTGGGGGTATTTCTTCCTCTGATCGCCGTCAACTGCGCCATTCTGGGCGCCTCCCTTTTTCTGGTCGAGCGGGATTACACCCTTACCGAATCGGTGGTTTACGGCTTCGGCTCCGGGGTGGGCTGGCTTCTGGCCATCGTGACCATGGCGGCCCTGAACGTGAAAATGAGATACGCCGATGTGCCCAGGGGTCTTCAGGGGTTCGGTATCACCATGATTGTGAGCGGCCTGTTGGCCATGACCTTTATGCTGTTTTCCGGAATGGCGGTTTAAGGGAGGGGGATATCGTGATCTACGTCATCAGTCTCGTCGTGTTTACCGGCATCATCCTCTTCCTGGTGGGACTGCTGCTGCTGCTCGAATCCATGCTGGTCAAGAAGGGGGACCGGTTCATCACCCTCAACGGGGATGAGGAACACAAACTCAAGGTCTCCGGGACCCCCACGGTGCTGTCCACCCTTCTGGACAACGGCATTCTGCTGCCGTCGGCCTGCGGGGGCGGCGGTTCCTGCGGCATGTGCAAGTGTCGGATCACCGAAGGCGGCGGGGAGGTTCTGCCCACGGAACTGGCCCATCTTTCCCGGAAGGAGAAGCTGGATCAGGTCCGGCTGGCCTGTCAGGTCAAGGTGAAAAACGACATGGCCGTCACCATCCCCGATGAGATTTTCAACATCAAACGCTATCACGGCACCGTGGTGTCCAACGACAACGTGGCCACCTTCATCAAGGAACTGGTCATCGAGCTCGATGCCGGGGAGGAACTGATCTGTGAAGCCGGGTCCTACATCCAGATCGATGTGCCCGAGTACCGGATCGACTTTACGGATTTCGACATTCCCGAGGAATACCGCGACGAATGGGACCGCTACGAATTGTGGAACTACAAGGGCAAGATCGATGAGCCCGTCTTCCGGGCCTATTCCCTGGCCAATCCGCCGTCGGAGAAAACCCGGCTGATGCTGACCGTGCGCATCGACACCCCGATTCCCTTTCGTCCCGACATCCCGCCGGGGCAGGGTTCCACCTACATTTTCAACCTCAAGGCCGGCGACCGGGTGACCATCAGCGGGCCCTACGGGGATTTTTTCGTCAAGAAGACCGAACGGGAAATGTGTTTCGTGGGCGGCGGGGCGGGCATGGCGCCTATGCGCTGTCATATCTTTCACCAGCTCCTGACCCTTGGAACCTCCCGCAAAGCCACGTTCTGGTATGGGGCACGGTCCCGGCGCGAGATGTTTTACGACGAGGAATTCATGTCCCTTTCGGAGACGTTTCCCAATTTCACTTACCATGTGGCCCTGTCGGACCCCAAACCCGCCGACGGGTGGACGGGGCTCACCGGGTTTATTCATCAGGTGCTCCATGACGAGTACCTGTCCGGCCACGAGGATCCCACGGAAATCGAATACTATCTGTGCGGGCCGCCCCTGATGATCGATTCGATTCTGGCCATGCTCGACAGTCTGGGGGTTGAGCCGGACATGATTCATTACGACAAATTCTGACGGTTTCGAAAAACGTCTGATTGTTGCTTGCGAAACCGACAAAGCCAAAGGACATGCACGAGCGATGAAAAAGCACACCCTGTCGCGGCGGAGTTTTCTCAAAAGCGGAGCCCTGATGGCGGGGACGGCCCTCGCCGCCGGTCTTCCGGGACGGGCGGAGGGAGGCGGGCGGCCCGAGCCCCTCGCCACCCTTCACGATCTTCGAAAATGCATCGGCTGCGGCGAATGCGTGGAGGCCTGCCGGGCCGCCAACGAGCACAAATTCCCCGAGCCGGTCAAGCCCTTTCCCGCGATGATGCCAAGAAGGGTCAAGGCCGAGGACTGGTCGGACAACCAAGAAGAACGGGATCGGCTGACGCCCTACAACTGGCTTTTCATCCAGGAGGCCGTGGTCGAAACGGACGAAGGCGATCTGACCCTTTACCTGCCCCGGCGCTGCATGCACTGCGTCAATCCCCCCTGTGCCAAACTCTGCCCCTGGGGCGCGGCCTATCAGACCGAACAGGGCATCGCGATCATCGATTCCGATCTGTGTCTGGGCGGGGCCAAATGCCGCGACGTCTGCCCCTGGGATATCCCCCAGCGCCAGACCGGGGTGGGGCTCTATCTGGACCTTCTGCCCGCCTATGCGGGCAACGGGGTGATGTTCAAGTGCGACCGCTGTGCGGACCGGATCGCGGCGGGGGGCACACCAGCCTGCATCGAGGCCTGCCCCGAAGGGGTGCAGATCATCGGCCCCCGCAGCGACATTCGCAGACAGGCCTATGCCCTGGCGGAGGAGATCGGGGGATACGTTTACGGCGACACCGAAAACGGCGGCACCAACAGCTTCTATGTGTCGCCGGTGCCCTTTGAACAGATCAACGCCGCCATCGAGACGGGCCCGGGAAAGCCGGATCTTTCGATGAAAAAAGACGTGATGGCGACGGGCAATGCTCTGGCCGCAGCCATATTTGCGGCACCCCTGGCGGGCATTGCCGCCGCCGTCGGACGGCTTTACGCCCTGGGGCGGAAAGGGGGAGACGATGAGGTCTGATCGGATGGGGGCCCGGCTTTTCCGGATCATGGTGTTCATGCTTGTGCTGACCGGCTTCGCCCAGATGCCGATCTTCAAACGGTACTACATCGCCGACATTCCCGGTCTGGGTTTTCTGGCGAAGTTTGAGGTGACCCATCTGATGCATTACCTGTTTGCCGCCGTTTTTATCGCCTGGGCCGTTTACCGCCTGACGGCCTGGCTGATCGACACCCGGGTCCGGGTTCTGCCCGGCGTCTGGACCGTCGTCCGGGCGCTGTTACCGGCAGGGATCATTCTGACCGGACTGTTTCAGGTCATCCGGAATTTTACCGGAATCCATTTCGCACAGGGCACGATCATTGCATTTGATTTTCTCCATCTGGGAATGTGCCTGGCCTTTCTGTCCGCTCTGCCGATGATGCGGACGGACAAACGATGACAGGCCCGGTGATTGCTTTCCCGAAACGGGATCAGGCGTGCCTCAAGGGCTGCGCTGCCGACGATGAAGCCGGCTCGGCACGTCAAGACACAAGGAGAGATCTATGCGTGAAGTAGTGATTGCGCTGGCGGTGGTGGCGATCTGGTTTCTGCTCCAGGCCGTGGTGCTGCCCAGGATGGGGATCAGCACCTGAATGAAAGATGCCTGTCAGGTGACGGACACAAAAAAAGAAACGCCCCCGCCCAAAGCTCCCGAAGACGACCGTTAGATCGGGACGTCGTCGGTTTACAAAAAAAACGGCAGGCCTCTGACGGCCCTGCCGTTTTTTTTGTGCGGATCAGATGCCCGATGCCATCAGGGCCACCAGATCGGAGATCATCGCGATGTCGACGGTGTAGCCATCGACGATGACTGTGCCGGATACGGCATAGGCGCCGGGGCTGGTGGGATTGTTGCTCATGATGTCAAAGCCGCATTTCACGTCCTGGAATTCGATGTCGGTCCCGTTGCCGTCGGCCAGAACCAGTGTTTCCGGGGTGTTGATGCACAGGGTGATGGTGCTGAATTTCATGCCGGCCAGGTCCACGCCGGCGGTGATGTCCATCACGCCCGAGGCGATGGTGGGGGCGGCTTTCTTTTCGCCGCCGGGCTTGGCCGGATCAACGGGGATGTCCACCACGGCATCGTTGAAGGTCAGGCGGAAGGTCAGGCCCATGATCCCGCCGCTCATACAGGGCGCCACGGCCACGGTGGTGCCGTTGTGCTCGCCCAGGGTGATGAAATCGCTTTTAAGAAATGATGAAAGCAGGGACTGCATGTCGATGCCGCTGCCCATGGAGGAGCGGAACGAGGTCAGGGCCACGTTCATCATGTCGGTCCCGATGGCCGACAGGTCGGCCGGGGCTTCGAGGTCTGCGGGAATCTGCGGGGTCGATCCCATGGAATACGCCGAAGAGACAAGGCTTGCCAGTAAAAACACGGTCAGGGTTGTTCGTCTGAGTAACGTCATGGTACCTCCTGATTTTGAATTGAAAAATAAACGGGTTTCAAACGGGTTACAAACATTCTCGATCGGGGTTCGTTTAAACGAAACATGTTATGCGAAAAGTTCACCACGTATACAATTCGTTACCTTTGGCGTCAATATAAAAATTCCCTCATAGGGATATTATTTTACAATAGTCTGATTATGTTGGCTTTTTTGTTACGATCGTTTGATTGATCGATCTAAGACGGTTCTTCGATTTTGCAGACGCCGCAGCGGGTGCACGAGGTGATGGGGCAGGGGGGGGAGGTCCGGCCGGTGAGGGCCCGGTCGTATTCGGTGCGCAGAAAGGATTTGTCGATGCCGTGGTCGATGAAATCCCAGGGGAAAAGCTCGTCTTTTCCGCGTTCACGGTGAATGTACCGTGCCACGGGAAAGCCGGTTTCCTTGAGGGTGCGGGCCCAGTTGCCCCGGTTTTCGTGGACGGAAAGCAGGAGCTCGCCCACGCGGCGGTCGCCCCGGGACAACAGGGCCTGGATGACGGCGCCCCGGGGGCTGTCGGCGTTGACCGTCAGGTTGGGAATGCGGTTGAGGCCTTTTTTCAGGGCCTCGATTTTCTTTTTGAGCACGGGCACGGTGTCCATGGCGGCCCACTGAAAGGGGGTGAAGGCCTTGGGAACGAAGCTGCTCACCGCGATGGTGATGCGTCCCATGTGCCCCTGCTCGCGGCTTTCCTCCAGAAAAACCGCCTTGATTTTTTTGCACAGCCCAAGGGTTTCGTCCATGTCCTCCGGCGTTTCGCCGGGCAGTCCGATCATGAAATAGGCTTTGAGATTGGGAATTCCGGCCCGGATCAGATCCCGGGTGGCCGAAAGGATCTGCGCTTCGGTGATCCCTTTGTTGATGACCCGGCGCAGGCGTTCAGAGCCGCCGTCCGGGGCGATGGTGGCGGTTTTCGTGCCGCTCTGGGCCAGGACCCGGAGGTGATCTGCGGTAACGGCGTCGGCCCGCAGGGAGGAGTAGGAAAACCGGATCGATGCGAATTCCGGTCTGCCGCAGAGGAGGCCGATGTCCTTGTAATCCGAGATGGCCGTGCCAACGAGGCCGATGCGGTCGGTGACGGCGGCGGCCTTCAAAAATTCCCGCCTGAGACACTCGGGTGAACGGAATCGGGGCGGGCGGTAGATGTAGCCCGCACTGCAAAAGCGGCAGCCGTGGGTGCAGCCCCTGCTTACCTCCGTGAGAAACGACGCGTCGAAAGCCGAGGCCGGGGAGATGATGGTGGTGGATGAGGGGATCTCGGACAGATCCCTCAGATACATCCGCCTGACCCTTGGGGGCACATGATCGCGGTTGGGTAAAAACGATGAAAGCGTGCCGTCTTCATGAAAGGCGGCGTCGTAGAATGCGGGGACATAGGCACCGGGAACGTCCGCGGCCAGACGGGACAGAAGGGCCTGTTTGTCCAAATGACGGCCGAGAAGATCGGCCAGGGGTGAAAAAAGAGCCTCGCCCTCGCCGATCAGAAAACAATCGATGACGGGGGCGAGGGGCTCCGGATTGAGCAGGCAGGCAACCCCCCCTGCGATCAGAAGGGGGTGGGAGTCCCCTCTGGCGTTCGATCGCAGGGGAAGGCCCGCAAGCTCGATGAGACTGAGGACATGGAGATAATCGTTTTCAAAGGAGATGGAAAACGCGATCACCTCAAAGTCCGAAAGGGGGCGTCCGGATTCCACGCTGAGAATTCGAGGCCTCTTTCCCGGCGCGTGTTTGTCGGGCTCGGGGACAAACACGCGCTCGCAGACCAGCCCATCGACATCGTTCAAGAGGCGGTAGACGCTTTGAAATCCCAGGTTGGCCATACCGGCGGCATAGCTGTTCGGATAGACCAGGGCGATAGAAACCCGGTCGGTCCAGCTTTTCCGGATGGTCCCGATTTCGGAGGCCGGCGGCGCTGCGCCTGTTGGTTGACTCATACGTGTCCCACTCGGACGTCTGGACGCCGGGGCGGCTCAGTCAGGCCGCCCCGGGCGTGTCAGTCCGCTTTTTTGCGTAAGAACGTCGGGATCTCCAGGTCATCCTCGTGCAGGATGATGCCTTTGATGCCCCGGTGGGTGGTGTTTCCCGACTCCCCCACGGCGACGTTTCTCCGGATGTATGCGGGCTCGTCCATGGCTCCCGCGTTGATGTCGGCCATGGTCACATCCCGCAGCACCCCGCGCATGGCCCGGTCGTTCATGCTGTGGATGGAACCGGCCTTGTGCTTTTCACCGATACCGGTGGCGATGACGGTGACGCGCATTTCATCCCCGATGGTGTCGTCGATGGCCTGACCCCAGATGATCTCGGCGTCCTCGCCCACTTCCTGGTAGATCAGATCAGAGGCCTCGGTCATTTCTTCCAGGGTCAGGTCGCTGCCGCTTGTGATGTTCATCAAAACACCCTTGGCGCCGGAAATGGAGATGTCTTCGAGCAGGGGATGGGAAATGGCTTTTTCGGCCGCTTCCTTGGCCCGGTTTTCACCGGTGGCGATGCCGATCCCCATGATGGCCATACCGGCCTTGGACATGGTGGTGCGCACGTCGGCGAAGTCCAGGTTGACGAGACCGGGCAGCATGATCAGGTCGGTGATGCCCTTGACCGAATGGTGAAGGATCTCATCGGCCTTGCGGAACATGTCGATCATGGTGGCTTTTTTCTGAGCCAGGCTGCGGAGCCGGTCGTTGGGGATGGTGATCACCGTGTCGGTCTGGGCCCTCAAGGCGCTGAGGCCCTGTTCGGCCTGGGCCATGCGTTTTTTGCCTTCGAACGAGAAGGGTTTGGAAACCACGGCCACGGTCAGAATGCCCATTTCCTTGCAGATTTCAGCGACCACGGGAGCCGCGCCGGTACCGGTGCCGCCGCCTAAGCCCGCGGTGATAAACACCATGTGGCTGCCTTCGAGGGCTTCCTTGATGCTCTGGATATTTTCAATGGCCGCCTCTTTGCCCACCGCGGGATTGGCGCCGGCACCCAGCCCTTCGGTGATCTTGCAGCCCAGCTGGATTTTGGTTTCGGCCTTGGAATTTTCAAGGGCCTGGGCATCGGTGTTGGCCGCGATGAATTTCACACCGGCCAGTTTGGCTTCGATCATGTTGTTGATGGCGTTTCCGCCGGCGCCGCCGACCCCGATAACCTTGATTTTTGCTGATTTTTCAGCTTCAACGAACGAAAAACTCATTTTCCCACCTCCGAAGTAAAGGGTTGAATGAACACCGGACGATCACCGGTGTTACTGAACCATGCCGCCCAACGCCTTGGACGGCATTGAATTGGGTGTCTGATGCCGCTTTTTACGGTATCAGATCACATCGCTGAACCATTTTTTCATCCGCTTGATCACGCGGTTGAATATATTCTCGTCCCGGATCCGGAACTTGTTCTCAATCTGGTTTTTGGCGCCGTAAATCACCAGACCCACGCCGGTGGCGTACATGGGGTTGTTGACCACGTCCACCAACCCGCCGATGTTCTGGGGCTTGCCCAGACGGGTGGGCAGGTTGAACACGGATTCGGCCACATCGGTCAGGCCGTGGAGGAGCGACGAGCCCCCGGTGACCACCACGCCTGCGTTGATGGAGTTTTCAAGGCCGATCTTGAAAATTTCCCGTTTGGTCAGGGTGAAGATCTCCTCCACCCGTGGTTCGAGAATCTCGCCGAGGACCTGGCGGGGCAGGGTCCGGGGCTCCCGGCCGCCCATGCCGGGAATCTCGATGGTTTCATTGGCCGAAATCCCTTCGGACAGGCAGGACCCGTACTTGATCTTGATTTTTTCGGCATCGAGTTTGGTGGCACGGAGACCCACGGACACGTCGTTGGTCAGCTGGTGGCCCCCGATGCCCAGCACGAAGGTGTGCCGGATGTTGTTGCCCGCAAAGATCGCCAGGTCCGTCGTGCCGCCGCCGATGTCGATCAGGGCCGTGCCCAGCTCCTTTTCCTCGGCCGTGAGGACGGCCTCGCCGCTGGCCAGGGATTCGAGCACCACGTCGGCCACGTCCAGGCCCGCACGGTTGGCGCATTTGATGATGTTGTGGGCCGAGGCCACGGCGCCGGTGACGATGTGAATGTTGGCTTCGAGGCGAACTCCGGCCATGCCCACGGGGTTCTGGATTCCGCGCTGGTCATCCACGATGAATTCCTGGGGCAGCACATGGATCACTTCCCGGTCCATGGGGATGGCCACGGCGCGTGCCGCCTCGATGACCCGGTCCACATCGGCCTGGGTCACTTCCCGGCCCTTGATGGCGATGATACCGTGACTGTTGAATCCGGTGATATGCCCCCCGGCAATGCCCGCATAGACCGTGGAAATCTCGCACCCGGCCATGAGTTCGGCCTCTTCGATGGCTTTCTTGATCGAGTCCACGGTGGATTCGATGTCGATGACCACGCCTTTTTTCATGCCGATGGACGGATGGGTCCCCGTTCCGATGATGTTGATCTTGCCGCCGGACCGCTCGCCCACCACCGCGCATATTTTCGTGGTGCCGATATCAAGACCGACGATGATGTCTTCCTGGGGCTGCATAAAACCTCCTTCGCTTTACAAAAAAACGGTTAAACGCCGGCTTCCGCAGCCATGGGTTTAACGACGATACGATTGATGTGATGAAGGTCGATGGTGTCGAAGTTAACCAGACCCGCCTGTTTTTTCAGATAATCCCGAACGTCGAACAGACGATCGAGCTTGGGGCCGTAGTCCCCGTAACCGAGCCGAATGCTCCGGACGGGGCCGTCGGCCAGAAGGGTCAGGCCGATTTCCCGATCCACGAGGATCTGCTTGATTTGGGAAAGAGGAAGACGGCCATCGGGATCCTGCGCGAGTTTGACGATGTTCATCACGGCTTTGTGCGGATTGGTTTCATGCTTCATCGGTTGCCTCCCAGCCACATGGATGTCTTCCGGGTTAAAGCCGGTGATTACCGGCAGGGTGTCCGTTTCCCCGGAATAGTGTTTAAAGATCTCGCCACCGGTGTTCATCAGATAGCGCTTACTGTTCATTTCAATGAGGGCCAGGGCCTTGTGTTCCCTGATCCTGACCAGAATCCCGTCGGGGACTTCCCGGATCACGTCGGCGCCGCTGATCCAGGGGTGGGCCAAAAGACGCTGCCGGGCCACGTTCAGGTTGACGGCGAAAATGTTGTCGTTCTGCCGGATGCCGGCCTGCCGCAGCACCTCATTTTCGCTGAGCCGCTCAAGTCCCGTCACCGCCGTGAGCCTGGCGTTGAACATCGCGGCCCGGGTCAGGGCGCTGTAAGCGAGCATCAGGCAAAGGGCCAGTACCGAAAGTCCCGCCGTGACGCAAAACCCGGTAAGGATGGGCCGGATACGAAGGGACGGCCGCCGGCGGGGCTTTCTCTTCGGCGTCTTGAACGTGTTCTTACGAAGCGGTTTCTTCTTGGCCGACAATCTGCACCTCGGTGTCCAGCATCACGCCCCAGCGGGAAAAGACCCGCTCCCGGACCGTGGCGATCAGGGCCAGGATGTCCTTTGCCCTGGCCTTGTTTGCGTTGACAATAAAGTTGGCGTGCCGCTCGGAGATCCGGGCGCCGCCCACGCTCAGGCCTTTGAGTCCGGCCGAATCGATCAGTTTTCCCGCCGGGTCCCCGTTCGCCGGGTTTTTGAAAATGCAGCCCGCGTTGGGCAGGGACAGGGGCTGACTCTTTGTCCGGGTCCGGAGCAGGCGTTTGGCCTCCTTGTCCAGTTGATCGTGATCGCCTCGGGTCAGACCCAGGACCGCCGACACGATCACCGGTCCTTCAAGCCCTGCGGGCCAGGCCAGATGCCGGTAGGAAAAAGAAAGGTCCTTCCGGGCAACCGCGGATAGCCTGCCCGCCCCGTCGATCACCTGAACTTCATCGATGATCCTTCCCATGCAGCCGTCCCGGGTTCCGGCGTTCATGGCGATGTGTCCCCCCAGGGTGCCGGGAATGCCCCAGGCGAAGGTGAGCCCGTCCCAGCCGTTTTTCAGGGAAAGGCGGCACAGATCCCGGGTTTTGACTCCGGCGTGGGCCCGAACGGTGATCCGTCCGTCGAGATGGTCGTGAGTGAGGATCTCGGACGGAAGACCTTTCAGGCAGAGCACCAGCCCCGCGACGCCCCCGTCTTTGACCAGCAGGTTGGTGCCGTCTCCGATCACCATGACGGGAAGGCCGAGGCTGCGGGCCGTGCCGATCAGGGCCGCGGTGTCCTCAAGGCTCCGGGGACAGGCGAACACCTGGGCCGGCCCGCCCACCTTGAACGAGGTGTGGCGGCTCATCGGTTCCTCAAAGGCCAGAATGCCCGGGAAACGACGGCTCAGTTGATCTCTGATGTCCTCGGTGATCGGCATCGCTTAGTCCTTGTCCGTTTGCCGTGACGTTTTGCGTTCCAGATAGTCTTCGCCCACCTTGTACACGTTCCCGGCCCCCAGGGTCAGAAGCAGGTCATCGGGTCCGAGCTCGTCGAGCAGAAGCTCCACCGCCGTGTCCAGGCTGTCCGCGTACGAGGCGTTTTCATGCCCCCGCTCGATGATCTTGTCGCACAGGGCCTCGCTGGTGATCCCGTCGACGGGGCTTTCTCCCGCGGCGTAGATCGGCAGCACCAGAAGCCGGTCCGTGTTGTAGAAGGCCCGGGTGAATTCGTCGAACAGGGCCGCGGTCCGGCTGTGGCGGTGGGGCTGGAACACGGCCGCGATGCGTTTGTCCGGCCAGCTTTCCCGGGCCGCCAGAAGGGTGGCCTTGATTTCCGTGGGATGATGGCCGTAATCGTCGATGACAAGCACGCCGTCCGCCTCGCCCTTTTGTTCCAGCCGTCGTTTGACGCCCTCGATGGTTTCCAGGGCGCATTTGATGGTTGCAAAGGGAATGGCGAGCTCAAGCCCCACGGCGATGCCGGCCAGGCAGTTGGTCACGTTGTGGACGCCGGGAAGATTGAGGGTGATGTCGCCCAATTCCTCATCGAGGCGGAACACGGTGAAATGGCTCCGGCGCCCTTCGAAGCGGATGTTCCGGGCCTGGATGTCGGCCCGTGTGTTGAGCCCGAAGGTGGTATAGCGTCCCTTGATCTCCGGCAGGATCTCCTGCACGGATTCGCTGTCGATGCACAGAATCGACAGTCCGTAGAACGGCACCCGGGCGATGAAGTTCACGAAGGCTTTCTTGATGCTGTTCAGGCTGTCGTAATAATCCAGGTGCTCCCGGTCGATGTTGGTGACGATGGCGATGGACGGCGAGAATTTCAGAAAGGACCCGTCGCTTTCATCGGCCTCGGCCACGATGAATTCCCCCAAACCGTGCATGGCGTTCGAGCCCACGCTTTTGAGTACCCCGCCGATGATCACCGTGGGATCGAGGCCCGCCTTTTCAAGAATGGCCGCCGTGATGGAGGTGGTCGAGGTTTTCCCGTGGGCGCCGGCCACGGCGATGCTGTACTTGAGCCGCAGCAGCTCGGCCAGCATTTCGGCCCGGGGAATGATGGGGATCTGGTTCTTTTTGGCCGCAACCACCTCGGGGTTGTCCTTCTTGACCGCGCTGGAGGTGACCACGACATTGGCGCCCTCGATCTGCTCGGCGCGGTGACCTTCAAAGATCGTGGCGCCGAGGCTTGAAAGACGCCGGGTGATGTCGGTCAGTTTGAGATCCGAACCCGACACCCGGTAGCCCAGCTTGAGCAGGATCTCGGCGATGCCGCTCATGCCGATGCCGCCGATGCCGACAAAATAAATATGGTATTCCTTCTGATACATGATGCGTCCTTATTCCATCGCAAGGGCGGCTCTCTCGCCGTCCCCGATCAGTGCGTAACAGTCATCGACAATGTCTTCGGCGGCCCGGGGCCTGCCGCAGGCGTCCGCGTTCTCGGCCATCATGGCCAGCTCGTCCGGATGGGTCCTGAAATACTTAAGGCATTCGGCCAGCCGTTCACCCGTAAGCTGATCCTCGGTGATTATTTCCGCCGCACCCCGGTTCACCAGGCTGACCGCGTTTTTCACCTGATGGTCGTCGGCGGCGTAGGGAAAGGGAATCAACACCGACGGCAGTCCCATAGCCGTGATTTCAGCGATGCTGGTTGCTCCGGCCCGGCAGACGATCAGGTCGGCCGCCTCGTACTGGGCGTCCATGTCCGTGAAAAAGGCCTGGACCCGGGCCGTGAGGCCGTATGTTTCATAGGCTTCCCGGACCAGGGCTTCGTCGTTCGCACCGGTCTGGTGAATGAACTGCCAGCCTTCGCCCGGATCGAGCAGGGGCAGGGCCTCGAGCACGGCCGTGTTGACGCGGTGGGCTCCCTGACTGCCGCCGGCCACCATGACGGTAAACCGGCCGCCCTGGTGTGATCTGTTTTTCCGGCGTTCCCGGGCCTCTAAAATGACGGTGCGCACGGGGTTTCCCGTCAAAAGGGGCCTGCTGTGGGGAAAATACACCAGGCTTTCCCCGAAAGACACGTGGATCCGTCGGGCGAACCGGCTGATCAACCGGTTGGTGACGCCGGGCAGGATGTTCTGTTCCTGAACCACCACGATGCGGCCCATCAGCCGCGCGGCCAGAGCCACGGGACCCGATGAGTAGCCGCCCACCCCGATGACCAGGTCGGGCTTGAACCGCCGAACGATGCCGATGGAACACCACAGCGACCGGGGCAAAATGAACAGCGCCTTGATTTTTTTAAAGATCCCCAGCCCTTTGATCCCCGCGGCGGGGACGGCCTGGTGATCGAATCCTTCGGCGGCCAGAATGGACGTCTCAAAGGGGCGGTTTGTGCCCACGAACAGAATCCGGTTTTCCGGATTGCGGTTCTGAAAGGCCCGGGCCATGGCGATGCCGGGGAACAGATGGCCCCCGGTCCCTCCGCCGGCGATCAGGATGTTGATGCTAGGCTCGTCCATGGCTGCCCTTTCCGATGTTGAGAATAATGCCCACGGCCAGCATGTTGATGATCAGCGAACTGCCGCCGTAGCTTAAAAACGGCAGGGTCAGCCCCTTGGTCGGGAGAAGGCCCATGGCCACGCCCATGTTGATCGTGACCTGGACTCCGATGGACAGGGTCAGACCCGCGGCCAGGAGGGACCCGAACACATCCTCGGTGTTCATGGCGATGATCAGTCCGCGCCAGATGACCACGGCGAAGACGATCAAAAGCAGCAGCACGCCCCAGAGCCCCAGTTCCTCGCCGATGACCGAGAAGATGAAATCCGTGTGGGGTTCGGGCAGGTAAAAGAGTTTCTGGTGGCCGTTGCCCAGTCCCTTGCCCAGAATCCCCCCGGACCCGAAGGCCATCAGGGAATGAACGATCTGGTAACCCTGGTCGGTCTGGTGTTTCCAGGGGTCCAGGAAGCTCATCAGGCGTTCGACCCGGTAGCTGGCGCTGATCATGATGCCCACGGCCAGGGGCAGCAGGGCCAGGAGGGAACCGCCCAGGTATTTCATGGGAACCCCGGCCAGAAACATCATGATCCAGCAGATCAGTCCCAGAATCATCACGGAGCCGAAATCGGGCTGGATCATGATCAGCCCCGCCAGCATCAGCATCACCAGCACATGGGGAAGAAATCCGATGGAAAACTCCCGCACCCGTTCCTGTTTTTTGGACAGGCTGTAGGCCAGGTAGATGATCATGGCCAAACGGGCGAATTCCGAGGGCTGAACCGTGAGGCCCCCCAGACGGATCCAGCGCGCCGCGCCGCCGGCGCTGTGGCCGTATCCCGGGATCTGGGTCAGTGCCAGAAGCACGGCGGCAAAGGCCAGCATCGGATAGGCCAGGGGCCGGTAGATCCGGTAGGGGACCATGGCGGCGGCAAGCAACGCCAGGCCGCCCAGCACCGAGAACAGCGTCTGCTTCCTGAGAAAGAAATACCCGTTGCCGTAGGTGTCGTTGGCGATGGCCGAGCTGGCGCTGTAGATCATGACGATACCCACCCCGGTGAGAAACAGCACGCTGAGGAACAGGGGGGCGTCGAATCCTGACATGACATCGCTGGATGAACCGGCCTGGGCCATAGGGTCAGATCCTTTTCATCTTAAAGGTTGAATCGTAAGGGTTCGCGTCGGGCCGGACCATGGCCCGGTAAGCGGCGCGCACGGCCTCGTCCACCCGACGGGAATCGGAAATTTTCAGGTCCGTTGCAAACGCGGGTTTGATTTCATCTTCGGCGCCGCACAGAAGCAGGGCGCACATCAGCAGTTTGGCATCGGACGGGCTCAGGCCCTGTCCGTCGTTTACCTTCTCATGCATGGACATCCTCCTTCAGGTGTTTGACGGCGTCGGCGAACACCCGGCCCCGGTGTTCGTAGTTCTTGAACATGTCGAAACTGGAGCAGGCCGGTGAAAACAGGACCTTGTCCCCCTCCCGGGCTTCGGCGTAGGCCAGGCTCACGGCCTGTTCCATGCTCTGGGCCTCGATGATGCGGATGAAGGGAGACAGGGCACTCTTGATTTCCTTGGTCGACTCCCCAATGGCCACCACCGCGCGGGTGTACTTGAGAAGCCGGTCTTTGAGCTGGAGGAAGTTGCCGCCTTTGTTCCGGCCGCCCAGAATCAGGACCAGGGGCGTCTCGAAGGCGTCCAGGGCCCGGATGACGGCATCCATGTTGGTGGCCTTGGAATCGTTGTACCAGTCGATGCCCCGGACCGTGCCTACATGCTGGATCCGGTGGGGCAGGCCTTCGAAGGTGTCGACCACCTGCTGGATGGCATCAAGGCGTGCCCCGGCCGAAAGCGCCGCCAGGGCCGCCGCGGCGATGTTTTCCCGGTTGTGGCTGCCCGGAAGGCGGGTCCGGGACAGGTCGAGGGCCATGGCGTCTTTGCCCGGCAGGTTGAAGGTGATCTTTTTACGGCTGATCACGGCCGAATAGCCCGATCCCCCCGCGCCGAAGATGTATTTCCGGTTCTGGAGCACCTTGCCGAGGGACAGGGACGTGGGGTCGTCCCCGTTGATGATGGCGATGTCGTCTTTTTCCTGGTTTTCGAAGATCCGGCCCTTGGATCTGGCATAGGCGTCGAAGTTCGCATAGCGGTCCAGGTGGTCTTCGGTGATGTTGAGCAGCACGGCGACGGCCGGCCGGAATGTTTTGATCGTGTCGAGCTGGAAACTGCTGAGTTCCGCCACCACACGGTCACAGGTCCGGCCCTGGGCCACGTATTCGGTCAGAGGGTTGCCGATGTTTCCTCCCGTGAAGACGCTGATGCCCGACTCGTCCAGCATCAGTGAAATCAGGGTGGTGGTGGTGGTTTTTCCGTTGGTCCCCGTGACGGCGATGATCGGTTCCTTGATGAACTGGTAGGCCAGTTCCACTTCGCCGATCACGGGAATGGAAAAATCCATGGCCTGACGGACCTGGGGAATGGTGTGGGGCACGCCGGGGCTGAGGACGATCAGGTCCGTGTTCAGGAACGTTTCCTGGGTATGGCCGCCCAACTCGATGCGGATGCCCAGATCGGCCATTTCACCGGGAAGGGTGCCCAGCATTTCGGCCTGGGCCTTGTCCGTCACGGTGACCTGGGCGCCCCGGGCTGTGAGAAACCGGGCGATGCTGGCGCCTGACCGCGCGAGGCCCACCACGAGAATGCGTTTTCCGTTGAGTTTGATCATGGCCCTGCTACCTTATTTTCAATGTGCTGACCGCAAGGAGGGCCAGCATGATGGAGACGATCCAGAACCTGACGATGACTTTGGGTTCCGGCCATCCCTTGAGTTCGAAATGATGATGAAGGGGAGCCATGCGGAAGATCCGCTTCCCCTTGGAAATCTTGAAATAACCGACCTGGAGAATCACCGACAGGGCCTCGATGACGAACAGCCCGCCGACGATGACCAGGAGAATTTCCTGTTTGGTGATCACGGCGATGGTGCCCAGGATGCCTCCCAGGGGCAGGGAGCCGGTGTCCCCCATGAACACCTGGGCGGGATGGGCGTTGAACCAGAGAAATCCCACCCCGGCTCCGGCGATGACCCCGCACAGCACGGTGATCTCCCCGCTGTGGGGGACGTAGGCGATCTGGAGGTATTCGGCGATTTTCATGTGTCCGGTCACGTAGGCGAACAGCATGTAGGTCACGGCGCTGATGATCACCGGCCCGATGGCCAGCCCGTCGAGGCCGTCGGTGAGGTTTACGGCGTTGGACGTCCCCACGATCACGAAGGCGGCGAAGAAGATGTACCAGATCCCCAGATCGGGACTGACGTTTTTCAGGAAGGGGATGGTGACCCGTGTGGAGAACTCCGGGGTCGTGTAGGTCAGCCAGCCGACCAGAAGGCCCATGGCAATCTGCATCAGAAGCTTGGACCGGGCTCCCAGTCCCTTGCTGCGTTTCTTGATCTGCATCAGGTAATCATCGGTAAACCCGATGAGGGTGAATCCCAGCACGGACAGCAGGGCAATCCACACGTATCGGTTGGTCAGATCGGCCCACATCAGGGTGGCCGCCATGACGGCCGCCATGATCATCACACCGCCCATGGTGGGGGTGCCGGCCTTGTCGTAGTGACTTTCGGGGCCTTCCTTGCGGATGTACTGGCCGATCTGCATTTTCTGGAGGGTCCGGATCACAAAGGGCCCCAGGAGGAAGCAGATCAGAAAGGCCGTGACCGTGGCATAGATGGTCCGGAACGTGATGTAGCGGAACACGTTGAAAAACGTGATCTCCGTGTGCAGGGAATATAAAAGATGGTAAAGCATAAGGGGTTTAATCTCCGTTCGGTGCCATGAGTGCCGTGACGATCTCTTCCATGGCCATGGACCGTGAGCCCTTGACCAGTATCCAGTCGCCCTCGCCAAGCCGGTCTTTGAGGGCTGCGACAATATCCTGTTTCGTACCCGTGAACACCGAGGCGGCATCCATGCCCCGGCGGACGGCTTCCTCGATGATCAGTGCCGCTTTGTCTCCAAAACCGTAGATGCCGTCGACCCCGGCCGCGGCGGCGAAGGCGCCCATGCTGCGGTGGAGGGTGTCGGAGTCGTTTCCCAGTTCCTTCATGTCGCCGACCGCCAGGACCCCCCGGCCCGACCCCTTGAGGTCGATGAGGGTTTCGATGGCCGCGGCCATGGAACCGGGATTGGCGTTGTAGCTGTCGTCGATCACCCGAAAGCCCCGGGGGCTTTGCCGGATGGCCAGGCGCCCGTGGACCGGCTCGAAGGACGACAGGCCCCGGGCGATGGTGGGTATATCGAGACCTGCGGCCAGACCGGCTCCGGCGGCGGCCAGGGCGTTCGACACCATGAACCGTCCCGAGGTGTTGAGCGTCACGGGGGCGCTTTTGCCGCCGATGTGCAGGTCAAAGCGGACCCGGCCCCGATCGAGCCGGATGTTCTGTCCCGTGACGGTCGCGCCGTCGGTCAGCCCGACGGTGATCACCGGACAGGGACAGCAAGAGACCATGGCGGCCACCCGGGGGTCGTCGATGTTGAGCACGGCCCGGCCGTCGGCCGGAAGGGCCTCGATCAGTTCGGCCTTGGCCCTGGCCACGTTGTCAATGGTTTCAAGGCCTTCCAGGTGGGCCGGGGCAACGTTGGTGACGATGCCGATTTCGGGTTTTGCCAGGCCGGCCAGCGTCGCAATTTCACCTGCGGCGCTCATGCCCATTTCCACCACGGCCCACTGATGGTCGGCCGAGAGACGGAGCAGGGTCAGGGGCAGGCCGATCTCGTTGTTGAAATTGCCCCGGGTTGCCAGGGTGCAAAACGCCTGGCTGAGGACGGCATCGGTCATGGCACGGGTGGAGGTTTTTCCGTTGGACCCGGTGACGGCCGCCAGCCGGACGCCGGATTCTTTTTTCTGGAGGGCCCCCATGGCGCCCAGGGCGGCAACGGTGTCGGCGACGGCCACACAGACGGTGTCCGGGAGGGAACGGATCAGGTCGATGGCCTCCGTGCGGTTCCGGTCGACCACAAAGCCCCGGATGCCTTTGCTCAGCACCTGGCCCACAAACCGGTGCCCATCGTGATTCTGTCCCCGGACAGCCAGAAACAGGTCCCCGGCGTCGATGGACCTGGAGTCGATGGACAGACCCGTAAAGGTCATGGCCCCCGACCCGCAGATCCGCTTGCCGCAGGTGGCGGTCAGAAGACGGTCAAGGGTCCAGGGCAGGGGGCAGGGGTCAGTGAGCATGGGCTTTAAGCGCCTTTCCCGCTTCAATCCGGTCATCGAAGGCGATGGTGCCGGTGTTCAGAATCTGGTACGTTTCGTGGCCTTTGCCGGCGATCAGAACCGTGTCTCCGGGCCTTGCGGATGCGATGGCCAGATTGATGGCCCGGCGCCGGTCCGGTTCGACGACACGGCCGTTTCCGGTCATGCCGTCAAGGATCTGCCGGATAATGGCGTCCGGATCTTCGGTCCGGGGGTTGTCCGAGGTGACGATGCACAGATCCGACCAGGTCTCGGCAAGGGCGCCCATTTTCGGGCGTTTGGTCCGGTCCCGGTCTCCGCCGCAGCCGAACACGGTGATCAGGCGTCCCGTTGCCAGGGGCTTGAGGGTCCTGAGGACGTTCAGCAGGCCGTCCGGGGTATGGGCGTAGTCCACAAACACGTGGATACTCCGGTCGGACGGCACCCGTTCCAGGCGTCCCGGCACCGTGAAGGCCCGCACGCCCCGGGCGACGGCATCGAGGGAAACGCCGGCGGCGAGGGCCGCGGCGGCGGCGCTCAGGATGTTTTCCAGGTTGTGGGCGCCGATGGCCGATGAGGCGATGGCCACATTGCCCCGGGGCGTGACGAGGGTTCCCCGGATGCCCCGGATGTCGAGTTCCGCGTCTTGGAGATGCACGTCTGCGTCCGGTCCCCCCGTGGTCAGCACCGGAAGGGTCAGGCGGTTTTTCAGGTCCCGTCCCCGGGAATCGTTGAGGTTGATCACGGCCTGCACCCGTTTGCCCGCTGCGGCGGCGGCAGGCAGGTGGTCGGTGAAGAACCGGGCCTTGCAGTCAAAATACCGGTCCATGGTGCCGTGGTAGTCCAGATGGTCCTGGCTGAGGTTGGTGAAGACTCCGGTATCGAAGGACAGGCCCGCAATCCGGCCCAGGTCCACGGCGTGGGACGAGACCTCCATGATCACATGGCTGACGCCCGCACGTTTCATGTCCGACAGGATCCGCTGAAGATGCAGGGAATCCGGGGTGGTCATGGGATTGTCGAAGACCTCTCCGGCGTAGCGGACATTGACGGTGCCGATGACGCCCGGCGTGAGGCCCGCTTCCGTGAAGATCGCCTCGATCAGGTAGGTGGTGCTGGTCTTGCCGTTGGTGCCGGTGACGCCCGTCAGATGGAGAGACGCGGAGGGAAAACCGTAGAAGGCCGCGGCCGCAAGGGCCAGGGCTTTGCGGGAATCGGTGACGCGGAAAAGAGGGATCATGCAGGCGTCGGGCGCTTTTTCGGAAAGGACGGCGACGGCACCCCGGGCCACGGCATCTTTGATGAAAGCATGGCCGTCGACCGAAAGACCCGGAACGGCCACAAAAAGGCCTCCGGGTCTTACCGTCCTGGAGTCGTCGTGAAGGGAGGTCACCTCAGGGTCCTCTCCCGTCGGGTACGGTGACCCGTCGGGCGGTGCCAGGGCCCGGATGTCGGGCGTGAGCAGATCGGAGAGCTTCACCGTTTGACCTCTTGTCTCTGTGCCAGCAGAATGGCGGCTTCATTACCGCCGGTTTCAGGTTCAACTTCAAGATAGTTCAGGGTTTCGTGAACGATTCTCCGGAAGGCCGGGGCCGCCACCACGCCGCCGTAGTGGTTGACTTTGGGGTCGTCCAGAATGACCAGCACCGCCGCCCGGGGGTGATTTTTCGGGGCGAAGCCCACGAAGGAGGCGGTGTAGTGCTCGGTGGAATAGTTTCCCGTCCGGTCGATTTTCTGGGCCGTGCCGGTTTTGCCGCAGACCGTGTACCGGGACAGGGCCGCATTGGTTCCGGTGCCGCCGTCGGTGACCACGGTGGCCATGATCTGTTTGACCTTGGCGGCCGTTTCCGGCCGGATCACCTGGCGGACCGTGCGGGGGCCGAACGATTCGACCATGCTGCCGTCGGGGGCCGTGACGGCGCTGACCAGATAGGGCCGGACCAGCTTGCCGCCGTTGGCGATGGCCGACACGGCGGTCAGCAGTTGCACGGCGGAGACGGAAATGCCCTGACCAAAGGAAATGGCCCCGGTGTCGATGGACGACCAGGTGTTGAAATTTGAAAGGATGCCCGCCGTTTCACCGGGACAGTCGATGCCGGTCCGGTGCCCGAAACCGAAACTGGTCAGGGTCTTGTACAGGACTTTCCGGCCGGTGATTTCCGACACCTTGACCGCGCCGATGTTGCTTGAAAACTTGATGATCTGCTGCAGCGACAGCCACTGGTGGGGATGGGTGTCCTTGACCCGGTCCCGGCCGATCCGGTAGGTCCCGTTTTCACAATAGAAAATCGAGTTGGGCGAGCAGACGTTGGCATCGATGGCCGCCGCCGCCAGAAAGACCTTGAGGGTCGATCCCGGTTCGTAAGGGTCTGTCACGGCCCGGTTTCGCCAGAGGCTCCGGTCGTACTGGCCGAACACATTGGGGTTGAATTCCGGGTAGTGGGCCACGGCCAGAAGGGCGCCGGTGTCCGGATCCATCACCAGCGCGATACCCGTGGGCGCCTGGAATTCTTCGGCGGCGTCCTTGAGGGCACTTTCGGCGATAAACTGGATCCGTTTGTCAAGCGTCAGCACCAGATTGTTGCCGCTGAACCCGGTGATGCGGCTGCCGTTGCTGTTGAATCGCCGGCCCCGGGCGTCCTTGGTCACGATGAACTTGTCGGAGGCGGCCTCGAGGTCGCGGTTGTATTCGAATTCCAGCCCTTCCAGGCCCTTTTCGTCGGTACCGGTGAACCCCAGGACCTGGGCGGCCAGCCCCATGTTGGGGTAGAACCGGTTGTGTTCGGGAATGAATTCCAGGCCCGCGATCCCGGCCTCACGGATTTTCTGAATGTCCGACGGCGGGACCTTGCGTTTGACCCAGGTGAAGGACCGGTTGTCTTCCAGCTTTTTCTTCAGGCTCCGGGCGTCCAGATCCAGGATTCCGGCCAGGGTTTTCGAGGCGCCTTCGATGTCGCTCATCTGTTCGGGAAACGCTCCGATGGACATGACCTCCAGACTGACGGCCAGTTCACGGCGGTTGGCGTCGTAAATCGTGCCCCGTTTGCCGGAAGCCACCAGAAACCGCTGGTACTGGGCTTCGGCCCGGGCCGTCAGCCAGTCGCTCCGGATGACCTGAAGATGAACGGCCCGGCCGGCAATCACGAGCAGCATGATACTGAAGAGACAGCCCATCACAATCGTTTTGTTTTGTATGGCGGTGTGTTCTCTGGTCATCATGTCCTACCTGATCGTCATAATCTGGTTCTGTTCCGGCATCTGAAGCCCCAGGTTCCGTGATGCCAGGGCCGAAATCCGGTCCGGGGCCATCAGATGGGCCCTCTCGATTCTCAGCTTCTTTTCCAGTGAAAGCAGCCGGTTGTGTTCGTCCTGGCTCCGGGTCAGCTCATAGGCCGTCGCCCTGCACTGAACCCTGCTCCAGGTAAACACGAAAAGCTCCGCGGTCAGAAGGAGCACACAGACGACCCAGAGGAGGGTGCTGCCCCGTCGGGGCTGTCCGTCACTGTTTTTCATAGTTTTTCACAGGCCCGGAGACGGGTGCTCCGCGCCATGGGGTTTCGCTCTGTTTCAAGGTCGGTGGGCCGGACCACTTTCCGGGTCAGACACCGGACCTTCGGGGTTTGTCCGCACACACAGACCGGAAAATCTCTGGGGCAGGTGCAGCCCCCTTCGAGTTCCCGGAATTTTTCCTTGACCAGCCGGTCTTCCAGGGAATGAAAACAAAGCACACACAGTCTTCCCCCGGGAGACAGAATCTCCACGAAATGGTCAAGAAAATAACGCAGTCGGCCGAGTTCGTCATTCACGGCAATCCGCAGGGCCTGGAACACCCGGGTTGCCGGATGGATTTTCTGGGTCGCGGCCGCCTTTTTCGGCATGGCCCGGGTGATGATCTCGGCCAGCCGGGCACTGCTCTCGATGGGGGCCGCCTCCCGTTCCCTGACGATCATCCGGGCCATGGGGCGTGAAAATCGCTCTTCTCCCAGCGTAAAAAAAAGATCGGCCAGTTCCTTCTCCGAAAGGCCGTTGACCAGATCGGCGGCCCGGGTTCCCGCCTCGGCGTTCATCCGCATGTCCAGGGGTTCGTCTTTCATGAAGCTGAATCCCCGGCCGCTTCGTTCAAGCTGATTCTGGGACAGGCCGATGTCGATCAGGATGCCGTCCACGGCGTCAATCCCCAGATCCGAAAGGATGTCCGGAAGATCGGCGAAATTGCCGTGAACGAGACGGATGCCCGGATGCGCCGGCCGAAGGATTTTCTCGGCGTTGTCAATGGCGTCCATGTCCTGGTCGATGCCGATGAGCCGCCCGGACGGGCCGATCCGGTCGATGATGGCCCGGGCATGGCCCGCACCGCCCAGGGTGCCGTCCACATAGGTCCCGCCCGGTTTGGGGTCCAGGTAACGCAGGACCTCCTCGGGCATGGCGGAAATGTGGGTGAAGGCCATGGCTTAAAGACCCAGGTCGGCCAGCTCGTTCTGAAGCTCGCCGCTCTGAATCTTTTCGAACATCTTCCGGTTTTCGGCTTCCCAGCGGTCAAGGGACCATATTTCGAAGTGGTCGACCAGGCCCACCAGCATGATGTCCTTGTCGATCCCCGCGTAGTCTCTCAGGTTTTTGGGGATCAAAACCCGGCCCTGCTTGTCGCAGGCGCAGTCCAGGACATTACCCAGAAAAAAACGTCGGATGAAGGTGTTGTTCGGACTCCGCGAGGCCAGGATACGGCGTTCGACCTCTTTCCACCCGTCGTAGGTGTAGGCGAACAGGGCCTGGGCCGTTCCGGTGGTGATCATCATGCCCTCACCCCCGCCCGCACCGATGACGTCACGAAACCGGGACGGCACGATCAGTCGTCCTTTCGGGTCACAGGTGTGGGTTGAACTTCCTCGGAACATAAAATGGGTCCTCGCTTCCCTCGTGCATCCACTTTGATTCACAGTAATGGTATAAAAGTACAGAATTCTATAAAAGAGTCAAGACAAAAATATAAGCGAGTTTAATTTTTTTAATGATTTATTACTGTTAAAGGTGGTGGAGTAAAGTGGTTGTATGATGCGAATCCGGGCGGGGGCGGGTTGCCCCATCCGTTTTTCGAAGCCGCGGTTGATCAACGGGGGGCCATGGTGTATAGTAAGAAATCTCATGTCGATTCGATCTGCGAACCCCAACATGCTGACCAGGCCCATTTTCAATCACCTGCTGCCGCGCCTTTACCGTTCAATGTCATGACGTATCACCCCTAATCGTCACGGACCGCCCCATGGTCCGGGCCGGGGAGGATCCATGATTTTCAAAACGATCGGGAAACAGGATCTGAGCACCCTGTTCGATGTCCAGTTAAAGGGGGTGGAGTGCGTCGGCCCCAAGCGGGTCGCGATCACACCGGGGGGGCGGAGCATTTATCAGTTCCTTCCCCTGGAGGACTTTGCGGAGGCGGACCTCACCTACGGGAAAACGGAATACTCGGCCAAGACCTACTTCATCCCCTTCCGGGAAACTCTGTCGTCTTTCACCTTTCACGCCGGAGGCTGGGAGCAGACCATCCGCTACCGGATTCAGCCCCGGGTGATTTTCGGTCTCCATGCCTGCGACATCAATGCCTTGATCAAACTGGACAAGGTTATGGCCCAGGGACCTTTTCCGAACCCCTACTACCTGTCCCGCCGGGCAAATACCTTCGTGATCGGGCTGGATTGCCCGGAACTCTGCCCGGGGGGATTCTGCACCGCCATGGGGACCCACACGGTCACCCACGGCTTCGATCTGTTCCTCACGGACATCGGGGACCGATATTTCGTCAAGGTGGGGTCCGAGCGTGGCTTCGACCTGATCACCCGGATCGAGGCCCGGGACATCACCCCCGACGACGGTCAGGCCTATCGGGAACGGAGCAACGCCTTTTCCCTCCGCCATGAGCCGGCGGTCCGGGTGGAGAATTTCTCGGAGATCCTGGATATCGAGTTCGAATCGGAGGTCTGGGACAAATGGGGGGAGCGGTGCATGGGCTGCGGCACCTGTGCCATGGTCTGCCCCACCTGCTACTGTTACGGCGTTCATGAACGGCCGGCCATGGATTTTTCCTCCGGGGAAAAAATCAAGGAGCTTTATGCCTGCACGGTGAGGGATTTTTCGGAGGTGGCCGGCGGTCACAATTTCAGGCCGGGTCGGGCCACCCGTTTGAAGTACCGGTACTACCACCAGCACCGGGGATTCGTCGAATCCTTTGGGGAACCCATGTGCGTGGGGTGCAACCGCTGCGGTGACGCCTGTCTTTCCGGCATCAACCCCGTCGCGGTCATTCGCGACCTTCAGATGGAGGACACCCGATGAGCCGGACGATCGTCCATGCCTACGACATCACCCGCGAGGCGGACATGACGGAGCCCCTCGATTTCAACCGACGAAGCCGGCTGAAAGACGTGGATCGGCTTTTCCGGGCGGAGCTTACCAACATCATCCGCCTGACCGACCAGGAAAAGCTCTTTCAGCTGAGACTGGTCGATCCCGCCGAAAGAGAGCGTTTTACCTTCTTGCCCGGGCAGTTCATCATGATCGAGGTGCCCGGGTACGGGGAAGTTCCCATTTCCATCTCCTGTTCGCCGTCGATCAAGAGCCTTCTCGAGGTCTGCATCCGGAAAGCCGGAACGGTCACCCGGGCCCTCCACAGCGCCCGGCCGGGAGCCGTGGTCGGCATTCGCGGACCGTTCGGCACCCATTTCCCCATGGAGCGGATGAAGCATCATGCCGTCCTCCTGATCGCCGGCGGATTGGGTCTGGCTCCCTTGCGGGCGCCCCTGTGCCATGTGATCGAAAACCGGGCGGACTTCGGTCCGGTTTCGATTCTCTACGGAGCCGGTGATCCGAGAAGGCTTCTGTTCGATTACCAGTACGAATCCTGGCACCGCATCGACGGCATCGATCTTAAGGTGATCGTCGAAACCCCCGATGAGACCTGGACCGGCCCCGTGGGAAGGATCACCCGACTTCTGGATGATATCAGGATCGATTCCGAGGACACCTACGCCATCGTCTGCGGCCCGCCGGTGATGTTCACCTTTGTGTGCAACCGCTTGAACGACATGGGCATCCCCCGGCACCGGATGTTTGTGTCCCTGGAACGCCGCATGCACTGCGGCATGGGCAAATGTTGCCGATGCAACATCGGCTCCACCTATACCTGTCTGGACGGACCGGTGTTTGACTACTGGTCGGTGATGAATCTGAAAGAGGCTATCTGAAAGGACGGGAGGCATGAACTATCTGGGCGTCAGAGCCAAAAAGCCGAAGATCGCGGTGTTCGATTTCACCGGCTGCGAGGGGTGTGAGCTTCAGCTGGTCAACAAGGAGGACACCCTGATTGATTTTTTGAAGGCCGTCGACCTTGCGGCCTTCCGCGAAGCCTCGTCCACATGCCGGGACGATTACGAGATCGCTTTGATCGATGGCGCCGTGACCCGTGATGAGGAGGTGCAGCGCCTCAGGGACATCCGGGCCCGGGCCGAGGTGCTGGTGGCTTTGGGCAGCTGCGCCTGCTTCGGCGGGGTCAACACGCTGAAACATGCGGTGGATAAGGAGGCGGCCGGTCGGGACGTCTACAACGACCTTCCCGTGGCCGGCGGTCCGGCCCGGGCTCTGTCCCGGGTGGTCGCCGTGGACCTGATGATTCCGGGATGCCCGGTGTCCAAGGAGGAGGTCGAATCGCTGATCCGCCATCTGGTCTGGGGCACGCCTTTTCATCTGCCGGCCTACCCGGTCTGCCTGGAATGCCGGCAGCGTTTCACCACCTGTGTGTTCGACAAAGGGATGCTCTGCCTGGGTCCCGTTACCCAGGCGGGGTGCGGGGCTCCCTGCCCGGCCGGAGGCCTGGGGTGCTGGGGGTGCCGGGGACCCTGCCGGGAGCCCAACTACGAGGCCTTTTTCCAGGCCGTCCGCGACAAGGGGGGGGATCGCCGGGACGTCAACGAGCGTCTGGCGTTTTTCGGCGCTTTCGGGGAGGTCCAAATGCCATGAAAATCGATGTGAATGTGGATGTCCGCCATGTGACGCGGATCGAGGGGCACGGAAACATAAGGGTTCGGGTGGAAGGCGGACGGGTCGTCGAGGCCCGCTGGGAGGTGGTGGAGTCTCCCCGTTTTTTTGAAGTGATGCTGAAAAACAGGCCGTATCCGTCCGTGGCGATTCTGGCGTCCCGGATCTGCGGCATCTGCTCGATTAGCCACGCCTTGTGCAGCCTCACGGCCACGGAAAGCGCCTTCGGCATTCGGGTGCCGGAGCAGGCCAGGGTCTTGCGTCTTTTGGCCAAACACGGGGAATTGCTTCAAAGCCACCTGCTCCACCTGCTGTTTCTGGCGCTCCCGGATTTTTTCGGCGAGCCCGGCGTGGTGCCCCTGATCGACTCGCGGCCCGAGGTCGTGAACCTGGCCGTCCGGGTGAAACACGCGGCCAACCGGATCTGCGACGGGGTGGCCGGTCGCACCACCCATCCGGTCACTTTCCAGGTGGGAGGGATGAGCGCCGTTCCGCCAAGATCGTTTCTTCTGGAATTGAAACGGGAACTGACAGACACCGTGCTTCGGGATCTCCAGGCCGTGGCGGATCTTTTCGCTGCCTGCCGGATTCCCGATTTTGTCCGGGAAACCGAGTTCGTGTCCCTGGAAGGGCGGCAGACCTATCCCTTTACGGATGGGGATCTGATGTCCAGCGACGGGGTCCGCGCCGCCCGGAAAGACTACCGGGCCGTCACCAACGAATACACGGTTCCCCACAGCACGTCCAAGTGGACCCGGCTGTCCCGGGAATCCTATGCCGTGGGGGCCCTGGCCCGTGTGAACAACAACCACCGCCTGCTTCATCCGGAGGCGGCCCGGCTTGCCGGAGCCCTGGGCCTTGAGCCCGTCTGTCACAACCCCTTCATGAATCATGCGGCCCAGCTGGTGGAATGTGTGCATGTAGCCCATGAAATCATCGGGTTGATCGACTCCCTGCTCGCCGCCGAACACTGGGACGTCATGGCTCCGGAAATCCGGCCCCGGGCCGGATCGGGGATCGGCGTGGTGGAAGCCCCCCGGGGGATTCTCTTTCATTATTACGAGTACGATGGCCGGGGGACACTGGTCCGGGCCGACTGCGTGGTCCCGACCACCCAGAACAACGCCGCCATTCACCATGACATCCGGTGTCTGGTCGACCGTTTCGCCGCCCGGGGCGTGCCCGATCCGGATCTGGAGCGTCTCTGCACCATGCTGGTCCGCGCCTACGATCCCTGTCTGTCCTGCTCGGTCCATTGAACGGACGGCCATCGCCGTCGGATTTTTTACGAAGCCGTCACAGGTTGATGAACTCGTAAAACGTCATCACATGACGGCAAAGAAAAACGTTCGAGTTCAAGGCGCCGCGAATCCCGAGGAATGAGGCGTACTTAGGGTACGCCGCAGTGACGAGGGATGACGCGCAACGCAGAAATCGGACGTTTTACGAAGCCGTCACGGGTTGTTTGTGGTGAGAAAGGAGAGAAGTCTGTTTTTCAGGGCGTCCAGGTCATTCAGTTCACAGGTCCAGATGATCATGACGTCCCAGCCGGCCTGTTTCAGGCTCTCCATGTTCGCCTTGTCCCGTTCGATGGTTTTGTCCAGCTTTTCATTCCAGAACGCGGTATGGGTTGTCGGCCGTTTGGCCCGTGGGCAGTGGGGGTGGCCATGCCAGAAACAGCCGTGGACGAAAATGATTTTTTTGTGTTTCGGAAGGGTAATGTCGGGTTTTCCGGGCAGGTCTTTTCGATGAAGCCTGAACCGGTATCCCATGTTGTGGAGCAGGGATCGAACAAGCCGCTCGGGGCGGGTGTTCTTACCGGCCACCTGCGACATGATGCGGCTTCGTTCGTTTTTCGTGAAAATGTCCATGCTCGTCGTTTTGCTCCAGAAGGATTCGAACCACATCCGCCACCCGTGCGGCAAGAAGGGGGGGCACGGCATTGCCGATCTGCATGGCGATTTCACGTTTTGATCCCGTAAATCGGAAGCCGTCGGGAAAGCTCTGGATTCGGGCGGCTTCCCTGTGGGTGATCGGTCGATGCTGTTCCGGATGCAGATAGCGTCCTTTCTCCGGTTTGAAAAATTCGGTTCTTATGGTCACCGACGGTCTGTCCCACCATAACCGTCCGAATAAATCGGTTCCGCCCGATTTTTTTTTGCGCCAGCACGCCGGCGTCAATTCAGGGGCGAGCCTCTGAAGATCAAACCGGTTCATGCCCTCGTCGGGTATGGCCCGGTAGCGTTTACGGCTCAACTCCGTCGGATTCCTGCCGAAATGCAAATCCAACGGCGGGGGCACGGTCCTGACTTCGGTGCCTTCAGGGACCGGCAGATCCCCGATGGCATCCCGGACGGTTTGCCGGCGAGCGGGCTTTGGCAGGTAATCCTCGCGGTTGAAGGGGAGCCCGGGCCGGGCGTCGGGTCCATTGGGGCCGACGTGCGTTTTTCGCGGCGGGAAGATCAGGGCCGGATCGGCAAAGCGGCAGCCGATGATAAAGGCGCGTGTTCGGGCTTGCGGGACACCGTAATCCGCAGCGATCAACTTGTCCTGGTGAACGCAAAACCCCATGGCTTCGGCCGCGCCGACGATTTCGTTATGCTCGGCGGTGCCCAATAACTGCGGAACGTTTTCCATGACAAAGATCGACGCCCCGGACATCCTGACCACCTCCAGATAGGGCCGCCAGAGTTTTTTGCGCGGATCGCTCTTCCGATTCCGGTTCAGCAGACTGAAACCCTGGCAGGGCGGCCCGCCGATCACGACATCGGCGGCCGGTATGTCCGCACCGCCCCGGTCGAGGATATCGACAATGTCGCCGACAACCCCTACCGGGCCAATGTTTTCATTGTAGGTGTCAATGCAGAACCGGTTGAAATCGTTGGCCCAGACATGCTGAAACGGTTGACCGAACCATTGTGAAAACCCCAACGACATGCCCCCGGCTCCGGAGAACAAATCGATGACGCGGTAGCGACGCGGACGGGTGAGCAGCGCCCCCGAACACCGAAGGCCGTAGGTCCTTTCGTCCTCGTCGGACAGAGGTCGTTTTTCAATTTTCAATGAAATATCGGTGGTATACATGATCATAAGCCTTTTGGAATGCCGATGGGTTCTTTTTTATCGTCTATGGTTTAAAAGCGCAAAACAAAAATGAGACATCGCCCGCCCTCACGACAGGGTTTTGCGGAAGCGTTTGGCGGCCAGGACGATGAAGAAAAGGGCCAGCATGCTCTGCCAGGCGACCTGAATCCTGAGCATTTCGATGCCCGAGCCTTTCATGACGATGCCCCGCAGGATCTCCAGGTACCAGCGGATGGGGTTGATGCGGGTCAGGTGCTGGATGCTGTCCGGCATGTTGGCGATGGGAAACATGAAGCCGCTGAGCATGACCCCCGGCATGATCACCAGGAAGCTGGTCAAAAGGGCCTGCTGCTGGGTTTCGGCGCCGGCGCTGATCACGAGGGCGATGCCCAGGTTGCCGCACAGGTAGATGCCGGTCAGGAGGTAGAGAAGGGGCAGGTTGCCCTTGACCGTCACCCCGAACACCAGGCGGGCTACGATGAGCATCACCGTCATGGTGAAATAGCCCGTGGCCATGTAGGGCAGGGTCTTGCCCAGGATGAACTCGATTTTCCGGATGGGGGTGACCATCACCTGCTCGATGGTGCCGATTTCCTTTTCCCGGACGATGCCGATGCTGGTCAGCATGATGCTGAAAATGAACAGCATCACCGCGATCAGCGAGGGCACGAAGTAAAGACGGCTTTCCTGGTTGGGATTGAAAAAGGCCCGGGACTCGGTTGTCACCGCAGGGACCGGGGCCGCACCCAGGCGATTTTGGCGGTCTTCGGTCACGGCGGCCGCCTCGTCCCCGACGATGCGCCGGGCGTATCCGGCCACGATGGCCGAGGTGTTGCTGTCCGTGCCGTCGGTGATCACCTGGATGCGGGCGGTCCTGCCGCTTTCGATGTCGCTGCCGAAACCGGGATGAATGAGGAGAAGGGCCCGCACGTCTCCGTTATCGAGGGCCGCGTCCAGCTGATCGTCCGATAAAACGTTTTGCTCCGTCTTAAAGTAGCCTGCGGCGGCGAACCGCTCGATGAGGGACCGGGACGCCGGGCTTCTGTCCCGGTCGAGCACGGCGGTCCGGATGTTCATGACATCGGTGTTGAGGGCGAAGGCCATGACCATCATCTGGATGACGGGAACCCCCAGAACCACCATGCGCATGCGCGGGTCCCGGAACATCTGGAGAAACTCCTTGATCAGCATCTGACGGATACGGTTAATCATCGGTCACTCCAGTTTGAAACGAAGCTTTCGGTTGGCGAGAAAGACCATCAGCGTCGCATAGACCAGAAGCAGGAGGGCATCCAGCCAGAGGATCTCGAGGCCGATGCCCTTCATGTAGATGCCCCGCATGATGGCGATGAAGTACCGGGCCGGCACGATGTAGGTCAGGCCCCGGATCAGTGTCGGCATGTTTTCGATGGGAAAGACGAAACCGCTGAGCACCAGGGTGGGCATGAACCCCGCCACGATGGCGATCTGGTTGGCCAGCACCTGAGATTTCAGCACGACGCTCAAGGTCATGCCGAAAAACAGGGCCCCGGTGAGGAACAGGGCCGCCATGGCGAACAGAAGACCCGCGTTGCCCGCGATGTGGACCCCGAACAGGTATTTGCCGAGCAGAACGGCCAGGGTCACGTCGGTCATGCCGATGACAAGGTAGGGGATCACCTTGCCGAAGATCAGCTCCGGTCCCCGAAGGGGCGTGCTGATCAGCTGTTCCATGGTGCCGGTCTCCCATTCCCGGGCCACGGTCACGCTGGTCAGCATGGCGGCGATGACGATCAGCACGATGGCGATGATGCCGGGGATGATCACGTTCTGGCTGCGCAGGCCGGGGTTGTACCAGGCCCGCTGCTCCACCGTGATGGGGCTTTCGCCCGCGCCCGAAAGGTGGGTCAGACGGGCCCGAACGTTCATGGCGTAGATCAGGCCGACGCTTTCCGCGTAGCCCATGGCCAGGCGGGAGGTGTTGGCGTCGCTGCCGTCCACTAAAACCTGGATGCCGACCGCGTCGCCGCCGTGAACCTTCCGGGCGAAGTCTCCGGGGATGACAAGGGCCACCATGGCGCGCCCACGGACCAGGGCATCCTCGATTCCGGCGTAGGTGTCGGTGCGGCCCCGGATGGAAAAATAGGGCGACCCCTCATACAGACTGATCAGTTCCCGGCTTTCGGCGGTTTTGGACTGGTCCCAGATGATTGTGGGCACGTTTCTCAGATCAAGGGTCAGGGCGTAGCCGAACAGCAGAATCAAAATCACCGGAATGGCCAGGGCCAGAAAGAGGCTGCGCCAGTCCCGGATCACATGAATGAATTCCTTGCGGGCCACGGCCCGAAGACGTCTCAGGTTGATCATTTGCCGCTTTCCTTTTTCCGGTTGACGTCTTCGATCAGCGAGATGAACAGATCCTCCATGCCGGGGGCCGTCGCTTCCAGGCTTTGGATGGGGATGCCCCGGGTTTCAAGCGCCTCGCGCACGGCCGAAAGACCTTCCGCCTCGTCTTCGACCACCAGATGAAGACCGGCCCCGAACAGGGCGGCGTCCCGGACCTGGGGCAGGGCGGCCAGATCGGACACCAGATCCTGGGAACCGGGGCAGACCAGGGAAAGAATCCGGTCGGTCATCCGTTCGGTCTTGAGGGTCTGGGGGGTTCCGAGGGCGATCATCTTCCCCCCGTAGATCAGGGCCACCCGATCGCAGTATTCGGCTTCCTCCATGTAATGGGTGGTGACGAACACCGTGACGCCCAGATCGGCCATGGCGTAGATCAGATCCCAGAACCGCCGCCGGCTCACGGGGTCCACCCCGCTGGTGGGCTCGTCGAGAAAGATGATGGGCGGCTGGTGCAAGAGGGCGCAGGCCAGAGCCAGACGCTGGCGAACCCCGCCGCTCAGGGTTCGGGTCAGCCGTTTTTCGAGACCCGACAGCCCCGCCATGGCCATGGCCCAGGCGGCACGGTCTTTCAACGTCCGCCCCTCGATGCCGTAGATCCCGCCGTAGAACCGGATGTTCTCCGTGACCGTCAGGTCTTCGTACAGGGAAAATTTCTGGCTCATATAGCCGATGGACTGCTTGATGGCTTCGGGGGCGGTGAGAATGTCCAGGCCTCCCACGACGCCGCTTCCGCTGCTGGGCCGGAGCAGGCCGCAGAGCATGCGGATCGTGGTGCTTTTCCCTGCGCCGTTGGGGCCTAAAAATCCGAAAATCTCACCCCGGGGCACCGAAAAGCTGATGCGGTTGACCGCCGTGAAATCTCCGAATCGCCGGGTCAGGTCACGGACCGTCACCGCAGGGCCGTGGGTTTCCTTCCGGCCCATGGCGGCCAGGCCCTCGGTCATCAGGCGTTTGCGCCGGATTTCCTCCTGACCGTCGGCCCGTTCGCCCAGCACGCTGACGAACACGTCCTCCAGGGACGGCGGGGCCGGGCGGAGGCGTTCGATGGGCAGGCCCGCCCCGGTGACCAGGGTCCGGGCCGCCTGTGCCGCAGCGTCGGGATCATCGCAGGACAGATGGACCGTGTCGCCGAACAGGGTGACGGAGACGTTCTCAAGATGCCGGTGAAGCAGTTCTTTCACGGCCCGGGCCCGGGGACTTTTTAAGGTGACGATGCCGCCCGGCATCAGGGTCTTGACCTCGGCGGGGGTGCCTGTGGCCAGAAGCGTTCCCCGGTCGAGGAGCGCCACCCGGTTGCAGCGTTCGGCCTCGTCCAGATAGGCCGTGGTCACCAGGATGGCCACGTCTTTTTTCAGGAGCTGATAGAGAATCCGCCAGAAATCCCTCCGGCTGACCGGATCCACGCCGTTGGTGGGCTCGTCGAGCAAAAGAACCGCAGGGGTGTGGATCAGGGCGCAGACCAGCTGGAGTTTCTGCTTCATCCCCCCGGACAGGGCCCCGGCCCGGCGTTTCTTGAACGGCCCCATGGCGCTGAAGGCCAGAAGCTCGTCCACGCGGGCGGCCCGTCCTTTTTTCGGAACCCCGTACAGATCGGCGTAAAAGGCGATGTTCTCGCTGACCGTCAGGTCCGGATACAAACTGAACCGCTGGCTCATGTAAGCCAGATGGTCCTTGACCCTTGCGGCGTCCCGGGCCGTGTCGAATCCCGCGATCAGGGCCTGACCCGAATCGGGGGCCATGATGCCGGCCAGCATGCGCAGGGTCGTGGTTTTTCCTGCCCCGTCCGGACCGACCAGACCGACGATCTCTCCGGGACGGACCTCGATGGAGAGATCGTTCACTGCGGTCAGATCGCCGAAGGATTTGGTCAGATGGCGGGCCACAATGGCAGGTGCCGTCTTAGTCATGACGTGTCACTCCCGTCAGGGCCTTGTCGCGGGCGAAGGGGCGGCTGCGATGGATGCGTCGGCAGGCATGCCGGGCTTGAGCAGCCCCTCGGGGTTGCCCAGGTCGATCGTGATGCGGAACATCAGCTTGACCCGCTCCTCGAAGGTCTGGACCGACTTGGGGGTGAACTCGGCCTGATCGGCGATATGGGTGATCGTGCCCGGAAAGGTCCGGTCCGGCCAGGCGTCGACGCGGATGGTCGCCGGGTCGTTCAGGCGGATCCGGCCCAAATCCCGCTCGGTGATGTAGGCACGGACCCAGGGGCGGGAAAGATCACCCAGAACCAGCACGGCCGAGCCCGGATTCATATATTCCCCCACCTCTGCGGCCTCGGTGAGCACCACCCCGTCCATGGGACTGATCAGCCGGGTGTCGGCCAGGCGGATTGTTGCCTGGGAAAGGGCGGCCCGCGCTTCGGAAAGCCGTGCACGGGCCTGGTCCACGGTTTCCCTGCGCGGGCCTTCTTCGGCGAGACTCAAGGACTTGCGGGCGTTGGTCACCCGGGCCTGGGCCTCCAGAAGCTGGTTTTCCGCCGTTTGGAAGCGGGTTTGATACTGCTCGGCGTCATGCCGGCTGACGGTCTGGGCCTGGAACAGGGCCTCGAACCGTTCGGCATCGGACCTTGCCTGATCACGCTGGACCCGGGCGGCGGCTGCGGCGGCCAGGGACCGTTCCAGTTCGGCCTTGGCCCGGTCCAGGTCCTGGGGCCGGGTGCCGGCGAGAAGCTCGTCAAGCACGGATTCATGATAAGCCACCAGGGCCTCGGCCCGGGCCAGGGCCGCTTTCTGGTCGCCGGCTTCCAGGGTGGCCAGAACCTGTCCGGCCGTGACCCGGTCTCCTTCATCGACCAGCCGCGTTTCAAGGGTCCCGGGAATCCGGAATCCCAGCCGGGCGGAGGTGATCTCGATGTTGCCCGAGACATTGATCGTGCCGTCGTCTCCGTTTCGAAAGACCGCCGTGCCGGTCAGGGCAAGGCCCGCGATCAGGATGACGGCAAAGATGGGAATCAGACGTTTTTTCATGGGATGTCCTTTATCTGTTTGAAGGGCTCGAGCCCGGCCAGGGAAAACCGGTACACATGATCCACGATCCGGTCGATGTGCTGTTCCACCGGCGTGTATTCCGGGGCCATGCGCTCGATGACGGCCGTGGCGAACACGTAGTAGATGCACTGACCCAAAATACTGACCACGCAGAGAATGATGTCCTCGTCTGAGGCATCGCTGCCGGTGATCTGTTTGAGGATGCCCACCAGGCTGTCCTTGTGAGGCCGGATGTAGGTTTCGATCAGGTGGGCGAAGGCCGGGGTGGGGTCCATCATTTCCCGTGCGATCAGCCGGCCCTTGCCGTTGAGCCCCCCCCACCCCTCGGCGCTGAGAATCCGGTAAAGCGTCCCCGTGATGAATTGCCGGAGCTTCCCTTCAGGGGTCGTGGTCCGGTCCGTCTCCGGAACAAGGGAGGGAAACCGCGTAAACCCCCGTGCGAAAATATCGGACAACACCTCGGCGTAAAGCCCGTCCTTGTTCTGGAAGTGATAGTTGACCGCCGCCACGTTCACCCCCGCCGCCTCGGCAATCATCCGGATGGTGGTGGCCTTGAACCCCTTCTTCCCGAAGATGTCTCCGGCGAACGCCATGATTTTTTCCCGGGTGGACCGCGTCTCCTGATCCATGAACCCTCCGCTTAAACGTTTGTTTGAAACAGATAATTAAAACATCTGTTTCAATCACGCAAGAAAAAAATCATGACCCACACCAATCCAAATCAACCGAATTCACCACGGAGACACGGAGAACACAGAGAAAAACAGGTGCCCATACGGGCAGAAGGTGTTTTTGGGGGGGTGATTAATGTGTAGAGACGCACGGCGTGCGTCTCTTTGCGGGTGCCCTTGCCCCCGGCGGCCCTGCCGGGGCCCACCTTTTGAAAAGGCGGCCAAACGGGTTTTTGTGGTGGCACGAAGGGCGGGGAAACGTTATGCGATCCGGTGCCGTTTTTTGCGTCAGGCATGGCCGGAGCCTGGGCACAGGGAAACCTGCACCGTCCGCGTCCTTTGTCCACTGGGTCCACCCTGTCCACCTTGTCCACGTTGTCCGTGCCCGAAACGCCCGGCACCAAAAAACCGGATTCACCACGGAGACACGGAGAACACGGAGACGGCGTGCGTCTCTTTTGCGTGCGCCCTTGCCCCCGGCGGCCCTGCCGGGGGCCCGCCTTTTGAAAAGGCGGCCAAACGGGTTTTTGTAGGTGGCACTGAGGGCGGGGAAACGTTATACAATGCGGTGTCGTTTTTTGCGTCAGGCATGGCCGGAACCTGGAAAAAAGGAAACCTTCACCGTCCGCGTCCTTTGTCCACTGTGTCCACCCTGTCCACCTTGTCCGTGCCTGAAACGCCCGGCACCAAAAAACCGGATTCACCACGGAGACACGGAGAACACGGAGAAAAAAAGGTGCCCATAGGGGCGGAATGTGTTTTTTTAGGGGGGTATTTGACTCGTAGAGACGCACTGCGTGCGTCTCTTTTGCAGTCGTCGGGTCAGGCCCGAAACCCGGGCACCTGTCCTGATGACCTGCGTCCTATTCGGATGAAAGGGGATTTGTGGTAAAAAGTCGATCAAGGGGGCTTTGAATGGCCTTGATATTTCTCTCCATGACGTGGGTATAGATTTCGGTGGTTTTCACATCCTGATGTCCCATCATCGACTGAAGTTCCCGGATGTTGACGCCGTTTTCAAGCATATGAGTGCCAAAACAATGGCGAAGTGTATGACAGGTGACGCGTTTGGTAATACCGGCTCGAAAAACGGCCGTTTTCACCGCCTTCTGCAAACCCGATTCATTCACATGATGCCGCCGGATAGCGTCGGACCGGGGATCTTTACTCAGATTTTTTGCGGGAAACAGATACTGCCACCG
>NZ_BAAHXV010000033.1:0-47255 GCF_054657895.1 Desulfatiferula olefinivorans
GCCGTCCAGCGCCGTCCGGGAAATTACATGGTAAACGCTCTTTTGATCCGAACTGAGCATACGGGCGGGTTGTTCGCGGCATGGCTGAACTCCTCCATCGATGATCATCATGGCTTTTTGGGTTTTTGAGGCCAACATAGCAGAAGGAACACGGGCTTGTAAAGGGATGAAATGCATAATTTGCATGTCCCCAATTGATCATGCCTCTTGCAGGTTTGTTTCGGGTCTGGTATTGTACGGCACATTTTGTAATTTTTCTAAAAAAACAACCCATTCATCCCAGGTGGAGGACGGATTATCATGGCCAACGAGCCCAATAATAAAATCATTTATTCCATGATCAGAGTCAGCAAGTTCTACGACAAAAAGCCGGTGCTGAAGGATATCTCCCTCTCGTATTTTTACGGAGCCAAGATCGGGGTGCTGGGGCTCAACGGGTCGGGTAAAAGTTCTCTCCTGCGCATCCTGGCCGGGGTGGACAAGGAATTCAACGGGGAAACCATTCTCTCTCCGGGCCTGACCGTGGGGTATCTGGAGCAGGAGCCCCAGCTGGATCCTGAAAAGACCGTGCGCCAGGTGGTCGAGGAAGGGGTGCAGGAGGTGGTGGACCTGATGAAGGAATACGAGGCCGTCAACGAGAAGTTCGCAGAGCCCATGAGCGATGACGAAATGGACGCCCTGATCGCCCGCCAGGGGAACCTCCAGGAAAAACTCGACAACCTCGATGCCTGGGACCTGGATTCACGGCTCGAGATGGCCATGGACGCCCTGAGGTGCCCGCCGGGTGATGTAAAGACAGGCCCCCTGTCCGGCGGTGAGAAACGCCGGGTGGCCCTGTGCCGGCTGCTGCTCAAGAAACCCGACATCCTCCTGCTCGACGAACCCACCAACCATCTGGATGCCGAATCCGTGGCCTGGCTGGAACATCACCTCCAGCGCTACGAAGGCACCGTCATCGCCGTGACCCACGACCGGTACTTCCTGGACAACGTGGCCGGCTGGATCCTTGAACTGGATCGCGGCGAGGGCATCCCCTGGAAAGGCAACTACTCGTCCTGGCTGGACCAGAAAAGCAAACGCCTGAAGCAGGAGGAAAAAACCCAGAGCCAGCGCCAGAAAACCCTGGAGCGCGAACTGGAATGGATCAGCATGTCACCCAAGGGCCGCCACACCAAAGCCAAGGCCCGCATCAACTCCTATGAGAAAATGCTGAGTGAGGACACGGCCAGACAGGAAAAGGAAATCGAGATCTACATTCCCCCCGGACCCCGGCTGGGCGATGTGGTCATCGAGGCCGAAAACCTGTCCAAATCCTTTGAAGGCAAACTGCTGTTCGAAAACATGAGCTTCGCCCTGCCCCCCGGCGGCATCATCGGTGTCATCGGTCCCAACGGCGCGGGTAAAACCACCCTGTTCAAGCTGATCACCGGCGCGGAAGCTCCGGACACCGGCACCATCAAGATCGGTCAGACCGTCAAACTGGGGTATGTGGACCAGAGCCGGGATGTGCTCAATCCTGAAAAAACCATCTGGGAAACCATTTCCGAGGGTCAGGACACGGTGGTTCTCGGCAACCGGGAAGTCAATTCAAGGGCCTACGTGGCGCGGTTCAATTTTTCCGGATCCGACCAGCAGCAGAAGGTGGGCGTCCTGTCCGGCGGCATGCGCAACCGGGTCCACCTGGCCCGTATCCTCAAGGCCGGGGCCAACGTCCTTCTGCTCGACGAACCGACCAACGATCTGGACGTCAACACCATGCGGGCGCTGGAAGAGGCCCTTGAAAACTTCGCGGGCTGCGCCGTGGTCATCAGCCATGACCGCTGGTTTCTGGACCGCATCGTCACCCATATCCTGGCCTTTGAAGGCGACAGCCAGGTGGTCTGGTTCGACGGCAACTACACCGAATATGAAAAGGATCGAAAAAAACGTCTGGGCATCGCAGCGGATCAGCCCCACCGGATCAAGTACCGTCAGATGACCCGTTAGTCTGCGTCCGTGAGGCCCATGGACGTCTGTGCACGCGGAGAGGAAATCCGATCGACCTGCCCGGTAACGGGTCTGTGTGAAATCCACAGACCCGGCTGGCAGATTCATGTGCCTGAAAACGATTACACGGCCGAGGTCTCGATTCTGGGAAACCGAATCCTCAGAACCGACATCCGCGGGTTTTCAGGACCGCAGGAAAGCCGGGACACCAGCCGGCTTCTGGACGACGTCATCTGCGACTACTTCAGCGGAGATCAGGGGTTCGTCCAGATCTACAACATGCACGGCATCACGGGGTTTACCACCTCCAGCCGTCAGATCTACCAGGAAACCATCGCCCGCAGGCGGGGCATCCTCGGGCACATTTTCTACAACACGCCCCTCCTGTTCAACATTTCGATCCGTCTGGCCCGCAAATTCAACCAGCTGGGTTTCGGCATCCATCTGGTCAACGATTACGACGAAGCGGTGACCCTGGCGGAAAAAATCCTGGACGGCCGCATTCCCGTCAGCCACCAGTACCAGGTGGACACCACCCTCAAACCGTTCACGACCTTTGAAACCCAGAGCTACTGCCCCGTGTCCGGCCTTACCGTCAGCACCCGGCCCGAATGGACCGATGTGGACCTGGGCCCCGGCTATTCGGCGAGTTTCAAGATCATCGGCACCGGCATCCTGCTGTGCGAACCGGCGGGTCGACCCGGCCTCGACGGGTTTGAAGGCTTTTTCCGAATGCGAAGCCGAGTGATCGACCAGGCCTTCGGATCAGACAGGCCCTTTTTCGAAATTATAAATCTGAAAACGGCCAGGACCCCGTCCAAAACCATGCGGCGCCTGTTTGTCGACCGCATGGCGGTGTATGCCGACCGAATGGCGGGCTACATCGCCTATCAGGTACCCCTGGGCGTGAAATTCGCCCTCAACGCGGGAAGACGCCTGGTCAAGCCGCCCTTCCCCATGGCGGTGGCGGACGCCTACGAGCAGGCCGTCACCCTGGCCGTCGCCGCCATGGATCATCACAAACAGACCGATACGATGCCGCCCCCGTCGTTTTTTTCCCAGAACAAAAAACGGGGTTTCATCGCAACGGCTTACACAGCCTACCAGATCGACCAGTCCGTCGATGACCTGCTTCATTTCCTGGGCAACATCAACTGGGAAATCGACGGTCTGGACAACACCATGGGGAAGATCCCGTCGGGGCATCTGTTCTCTCCGATTTTCGAGGCCATCGGCCTGATCAAATCCGATCTGGACACCCTGTCCAACGAGCGCAGACAGGCGGTAAAGGCCCTGTTGAAAAGCGAGAAGCTCTACCGTCTGCTGGCCGAAAACGCCATGGACGTGATCTGGACGTCGGACATGGACCTGAAACCGGTATATTACAGCCCGTCGGCCTGCCAGATGAGCGGTTACCCCCTGGACGAACTGATGGCCTGCCCGGTGGGGACACATCTGACCGAGGGATCCCGAAAGCGGTTCCGCGAGGCGGTCGCTCACCGGGACGAGGCCGGGAAATCATCCGACACCGTCAACCTCATCGAACTGGAACACATCCATAAAGCCGGACATACCTACTGGGCCGAGGTCAGGATATCGTTTATCCAAAATCGCCAAGGCCGCCACGTGGGACTCATGGGGGTGACCCGAGACATCAGTGAGAGGAAAACGGCCGAAGCCGCCGCCGTGAAATCCTTCGAAGCCCTCCAAAAAACCCAGGAGCAACTGATCCAGTCTGAAAAAATGGCCGCTCTGGGCAGCCTGGTGGCGGGGGTCTCTCATGAGATCAGCACCCCCCTTGGCATCAGTATCACCGCGTCGACCTTTCTTCAGCAGAAAACCGCCGAATTCGAACGCAAACACAGAAAGGGCCGGCTCACGGACAGGGAGATCGACAGCTTCATCGCCCAGGCGGCGGAGGCCGCCTCCATGATTGCAGGCAACCTTCACCGGGCCTCCGATCTGGTCAACAGCTTCAAACAGATTTCCGTGGATCAGTCAAACGAGGTCCGACGGGCCTTCAACCTGAAAGAGTACACCGAAAGCATCCTGCAGAGCCTTCAGCCCCGGTTCAAACGGACGAAGTTTGCCCTGACTCTCAGATGTCCGGATCACATTACCGTGGAAAGCTACCCCGGCGCCCTGTCCCAGATCCTGACCAATCTCGTCATCAATTCCCTGATTCACGGGTTCGACGGCAGGGATGAGGGAGAGATCCTGATCGTCATGAACACCTCAACGGATCACTGGACCATCGACTACCGGGACAACGGAACGGGTATGGGGCCGGAAACCCTCAAACACATCTACGATCCTTTCTACACCACCCGGCGGGCATCGGGCGGCACGGGGCTCGGCATGCACATCGTCTACAACATCGTCACGGCCAAACTGAAGGGGCAGATCCGATGCACCGGCGCACCGGATCAGGGCGTCCGCTTCCTGATCCAACTTCCCCATTGAAAAACCCGGCCGATCTTGCTACATTGACTGCGTTTACTCTGATTAATCTGAGAATTTCAAGTTGTCGCCCCGCACAGACGTCCACCCAGACGCGTTCGAAACGTAATGATCTATCGTAAGGATGGGGTTTGCATACGACCTCCGAACCGGCAATATTCGGGATAACTCATGGCCAATGTACTGATTATCGATGATGACACTGTGATCTGCGACATCCTTTGTGAATTCGTTCAACGCAGCGGGCACCGCGTGTGCACGGAGCAGACCCTGTCCCGGGGCCTTGACCGGGTGGCCCGCGAGACGTTCGATGTGGTGTTTCTTGATGTGAACATGCCCGACGGCAACGGCCTCCAGGCCATCAGCACCATCCGGGCCACGGCCTCCCGGCCCGAGGTGGTGATCATCACCGGGGCCGGTGATCCCGACGGCGCCGAACTGGCCATCAAAAACGGGGCCTGGGATTATCTCCAGAAGCCCTTTTCCTTAAACGACATCACCCTGCCCCTGACCCGGGTGATGCAGTACCGTGAAAACCTTGAAAATACCGCGCCGCCTGCGGTGGTCCTCAAGCACGAAGGCATCATCGGCAGCAGCCAGGAGATCCACGACTGCCTGAACATTCTGGCCCAGGCCTCGCGCAACGACGCCAACGTCCTGATCACCGGAGAGACCGGAACCGGAAAAGAGCTGTTCGCCCGGGCTCTCCATGCCAACAGCAAGCGGGCGAAAGGGAATTTCGTGGTGGTGGATTGCGCGGCCCTGCCCGAATCCCTCAAGGAAAGCGCGTTGTTCGGTCATGCCCGGGGGGCCTTCACCGGTGCGGACCAGGCGGCCGAGGGTCTTGTCAAACAGGCCGACGGCGGCACCCTGTTTCTTGACGAAGTCGGAGAACTGAACCCCACCCTGCAGAAGGTGTTTCTCCGGGTTCTCCAGGAAAAACGCTTTCGTCCGGTGGGCGGCAAGGCCGAGGTGAACAGTGATTTCCGGCTGGTGGCGGCCACCAACCGGAACCTGGACGCCATGGTCAAAACCGGCCACTTCCGCAGTGACATCTTGTACCGTCTGAAAACCATCGCCATCGAGCTGCCGGCTCTTCGCCGTCACGCCGAGGACATCACCGAAATCACCCTGTTCCACATCAAACGGATCTGCAGAGGACTTGCCATCGAAGTCAAGGGCTGTTCGCCGGACTTCATGAACACCCTCACCCGATACAAATGGCCCGGCAACATCCGCGAACTGGTCAACACCCTGGAAGGCGCCGTAAGCAAGGCCTACAGCGAACCGATTCTCTTTCCCAAACATCTGCCGGACACGATCAGGGTCCATGTGATCCGATCGTCGGTGGACCGGAACATGGGCCGGAACACGCCGGAGACGCCCCATGCCTGGCTGGTCGAAAAAGCCCCCGGCGACGATCGCCGGCCCGACAGCCGGCCCCCGGATATCGACGCGGTGATGACCCGCTCGAGCCTGATGAGCCGGGAAGAAGCCCTGGAGAAGGCCGACATCCGTTACCTGCGTGATCTGATGCGCCTGACCCGGGGCAATATCAAGGAATCCTGTCGGATTTCCGGCCTGGGCCGGACCCGGCTTTACACCCTGCTCAAAAAGTACAACATTTCACGGACCGGCTGGAGCGAAAACCAGGCCGCAGACCTGCCCTGAAATGAACATTTTTTCACTATAGTGAACACACGTCCCCTCCCGCAGACGACACGAAGCCCCTACCCTTGGGCCCCGCCGATCGATAAAACCCTATCTGCTCGAATTTAAACGAATTATTTATCTAAAGTTTCCGTGGCACGGTTCTTGATTTATCTATGGCTGAAACGCGGCTCACACGATGATGTGTGCCACTATCTTGAACAAGGAGCGGGTCATGGAACGAACGACGGAAGACATCAACACAGCGGATATTTGTTCCACTCTTTTCTGGCATCTTTCCGATCAGGGACTTGCGCCCAATCAGGTCAATCAGCTGGTCAAGGATGTGTTCAACATCCTGAGGGAAGGCGGGGTGTTCACCGTCACCACCATCAACCGTGAGCTCGAAGGCCTGGGCTGGCAAAAACAGGCGGTTGACGATTATATTCTGGAACTCATTCTGACGATTCTCGAAAAAGAATTCAAATACACCATCAGTTCACATACGGTTCACTGAGGCAAGCGGGGTCGGAGGGGGCCCCGTTTACTGCAAATCGCATTCCCGGATCTCCCGGCAAGCATCCATAAGGAGATCCGGGTTTGCGTGCTGGACCTTGATCACAATTTTCGTTCCCTCATTGGGACGTGATTTGATACTCATCACCCCACCCAGCAGACTGACCCTCTCTTCCATGCTTTTCAGGCCCATCCGCTTTTCGTTCAAGGCGTCGAACATCCGTTTTTCCACCTCGAAGCCCTTGCCGTCATCCTCGATGCGGACAATGATGTCCGGGGACGACGCCACGATCCGTACCAGGACATTGCGGGCTTCGGAGTGCTTCTTGATGTTGGCAAGGGCCTCCTGAACCAGACGGTACAGATTGATCTCCATATCGAAATCAAGTCCCACGTGCTCCATGCCCGCGGAGAAAAAATCCACGGCGATCCCGCTTTTGTCGGAAAAATCGTCGCAGTACTGGGCGATGGTCCGGATCAGGCCCAGCTGATCGAGGTTGGGGGGACGCAGGTTGTAGGCGATATCCCGGACCGAAGAAATGGATTCGGACAGAATGCCGGAGAAGTTACTGATGCTTTTCTTCATCAGCTCGGGGTTTTCCAGCTGAGTCATGAACAGGGTTTCACAGGTGATCTTAAGAGCCCCCAGGTTCTGGGCCACATGATCGTGCAGGTCCCGGGCGATGCGCTGCCGCTCGCCCTCCTGGGCCTTGATCAGTTCCTGCGTCAGGCTGTGGATGTGCTCTTCGGCCCGTTTCCGGTGGGTGATGTCCTCCACGGCCCCTTCCACATAGAGGATCCGGCCGGTCCGGTTCTCGTAGACCGCCTGGAGTTTCGATGAAATCCAGATATCCCGGCCTGCGAAATTACGGATCCGGGCCTCGAAATGATCCACCTTGCCCTTGGCCCGGACCTCGTCGTACAAACGGTACGCCTCGTCCTCGGACAGAAAGGTCTTGATAAAATTTAAAGATTTCAAAGCATTGGGATCGGTGCAGCCCAAAATAGCGTTCAGGGCCGGGTTGGCGTCGATGATCTTGCCGTCGGTGGTGGCCCGGTAAATCCCCACGGGAACGCCGGTAAACAGACTCCGGTACTGTTCTTCGCTGTTTTTCAGGGCCGCCTGGGCCGCTTCCCGTTCCACCTGGAGTCGGAACATCATGATGCCGTAGGCCAGATCGTCGGCCAGTTCCATCAGAAGGTCGTATTCCGTGTCTACAAAAATTCCGGTTTCCTCGGCGATGATGGCGAGCACCCCCAGGGGCCGCCCCCCGCTCATCAGGGGCAGGGCCAGAATCGAAGCACAGCCCTGGTCCAGTGCGTCGGGCCGCCATTCCCTGAAGAAGGCGTCCTCCTTCAGATCGTGGATCACGCAGGGTCTCCCGGTCCGGATGGCCGTTCCCACCGGCCCCCTGCCGATACCCGAATCGGCCCAGGTCATGGCAAGGGACGTCAGGGCCAGGTACCAGGCCTTATCGCCCCAGTAGGCGATGGAATGAATGGAGCGATCCGAATTGTCGGCGGCAAATCCCACCCAGGCCATGCGGTATTTCCCCTGTTCGACAACGATGCGGCAGATGTCCTGGACAAATTCCAGTTCGGTTTCCGAATGCACCAGGGCGCGGTTGCAGTGGCTGAGGGTCTGAAGGGCCCGGGTCCGTTTGCGGACCAGGGTTTCCAGGTGTTCTTTTTCCTTGCGCAGTTCGGCTTCGGCATGCTTGATCCTGAGCATGACGTTCACCTGGGCCACCAGTTCGATGGCCTCCACCGGCTTGGTCAGAAAGGCGTCGGCCCCCACGTCCAGACCCTTGACACGGTTCCGGGTGTCCATCCGGACCCCGGTAAGCATGATCACGGGAATGGATCGGGTGGCCTCGATGCTCTTCAGCCGGCGACAGACATCGAAGCCGTCGATACCCGGCATCATGACGTCCAGAAGAATGGTGTCCGGCAGTTCGGCAACGGCTTTTTCGATGCCTTCCTCACCGGACGACGCGGTGATCACGGTGCAATCGGGGATATAACGCGTCAGAATGACGGACTGAATGATCAGATTGTCTTCGATATCGTCGATGGTCAGAATTTTCGGCATAGGTCTTTTTCAATTTTGAACAGTCAAAAGGCACATCCCGGGACATTCACATCGGACTCGGTTCAGCTTAACACCTATGAATGAAATCGGCACAACGGATCGGATAACGATGAATGCAAATCCCCTGAAAAACGATGGAAAAAATCTATTTCAAGAAATCGATCAAGTCAACAAATTCTTTCCGTAAAACCCCGTCAATCGGGCTTTCTGTCGAAGACAGCAGGTTTTCTTCAAAATTTTCCATTATTCTATTTTATTAACTGTGTCTTTTTTATATAATAAGCGCTTTCCCTTCGCAGGGGGAAACAACAGCGCAACCATTAAAATAGTCAGGAAAATAAGCATATTATGGCGGAAACGGCGTTAAAACCCTCGGATATCAGGGAAATCGACAAGCGGCGGACCTTCGGCATCATCAGCCATCCGGACGCAGGCAAGACCACCCTCACGGAAAAACTGCTGCTGTTCGGCGGCGCCATCCAGCAGGCCGGAGCGGTCAAATCACGAAAAAACGACCGGGCCACCACCAGCGACTGGATGGCCATCGAACAGGAACGCGGCATTTCAGTCACGTCCTCGGTCATGAAATTCAACTACCGCGATTATGAAATCAACCTCCTGGACACCCCCGGCCACAAGGATTTTTCCGAAGACACCTACCGGGTTCTGACGGCGGTGGACAGCGCCATGATGATCATCGACAGCGCCAAGGGCGTGGAAATGCAGACGGAAAAACTGATGGAAGTCTGCAGGATGCGCAACACCCCCATCATGACTTTCATCAACAAACTGGACCGGGAAGGCATGAACCCCCTTGATATCATGGGCGACATCGAAGACAAGCTGCAGATCGAATGCACGCCCCTGTCCTGGCCCATCGGCATGGGCAAACGGTTCAAGGGGGTGTACAACCTCTATAAAAAGGAACTGCACCTGTTCACGCCGGGAGGCACCACGGCCCCGGACTCCGGCATCACCATCACCAGCCTCGACGATCCCAAACTCGACGAGCTTCTCGGCAGCCAGGCCGACGAACTGCGCGGGGATATCGAGCTGATCGAGGGTGCCGCCGATCCCCTGTCCATGGATCTTTACCTCAAAGGCACCCAGACTCCGGTGTTTTTCGGCAGCGCCATCAACAATTTCGGCGTCCGTGAACTGCTCGACGCCTTCGTGGGCATGGCGCCCCGGCCCATCCCCCGGATGACCCAGACCAGGGAAGTCTCACCCTACGAGGAGCCTTTTTCCGGATTTGTTTTTAAAATCCAGGCCAACATGGACCCGGCCCACCGGGACCGCATCGCCTTTCTCAGAATCTGCTCGGGGAAATTCACCAAAGGCATGAAGGTCCGTCACCACCGCATCGGCAAGGACATCATCCTGTCCAACGCCACGATTTTCATGGCCCAGGACCGGGCCCACGTGGAAGAGGCCTATCCCGGCGATATCATCGGCCTGCACAACCACGGCACCATCAAGATCGGCGACACCTTCTCGATCAAGGAAGAACTGAAGTTTACGGGTATTCCCAGTTTCGCCCCAGAGCATTTCAAACGGGTGATCCTCAAAAACCCCCTGAAAACCAAACAGCTCCAGAAGGGGCTGACCCAGCTGGCCGAGGAGGGCACCGTTCAGGTGTTCAAGCCCATGCGGGGAGGCCAGTACATCTTAGGGGCCGTGGGCGAGCTTCAGTTCGAGGTGACCATGGCCCGCCTGAAAAACGAATACAGCGTGGACGCCATTTACGAACACGTGGACTACGGCGTCACCCGCTGGGTTTTCTGCGACAATCAAAAAACCCTGGACGCGTTCAAGGAAAGGAACCTGTCCAACCTGGCCCTTGATTCGGAAGGGTATTTAAGCTATCTGACCACCAGCGAATGGCAGCTGGGCTTTATCATGGAACAGAATCCGGACATTCGTTTCATGAAAACCAGGGAATTCAACTGACCTCACGGCCGGACGTTTTTCGCAAACGATTAGGCCGGAATGGATGAGTGCTGTGATGATAAACAAATTCAGGGAAATACCGTACAACTACACCTCAGCCGACGACGAACTGATCGTCCGGCATCTGTTCGGCGAATCCGTCTGGAAGGCGCTGGAAGCCTTGCGGGCACGGCGGATTACCGGCCGGTCAGCCAAGCTTCTGATGCGCCTGATGGGCGACATGTTCATCCTGAGGCGCAATCCCTTTCTGTATCAGGACCTGGTGGATTCGATTCCCCGGCGGCACCGTTTTTTCAGCACCGCCGCCAACGACCTTTCCATCATCGAAAAAACCGGCGGTGACGTCGAGGTGACGAAAATCATCGCCCGGTGCCGGAAATACCTGAAAAAGCTGTCCGACGGCATTGCCCATCACGCCAAAAAACAGCGGCGCATCAGGCGCGTGCTCGGGCCCGTCATCGGGGCGGACAACATCTTTTTCGATCCCTTCACCCTGATCAGCCATTCCACCGATGCCACGGACTGGCGTCTGTACCTGCCCCTGGCCGTGCTGCGCCCCACCTGTGAAGAGCAGCTCGCGCCGCTGCTCAAAGGGGTGGAAGACCTGAAACTCCACGTGATTCCCCGGGGCGCCGGCACCGGTCTCACCGGCGGGGCCGTGCCCGTATCCCCCAACTGCGTGATGATCAACACGGAAAAGCTCAACCATATCCGGGGCATGGAGCCCATGGACTTCACGGCGCCCGACGGGTCGCCTGTCTCCATGAACGTGCTGCATGTGGAATCCGGCGTCATCACCCAGAACGCCATGGAATTCGCCGCCGAAAAGGGCCTGGTCTTCGCCACCGACCCCACCAGTTCCTGGGCCTGCACCATCGGCGGCAACATCGCCGAAAACGCCGGCGGGAAAAAGGCCGTCATGTGGGGAACCGCCATCGACAACCTGGTCTCCTACCGCATCGCCATGCCCGGAGGGAACTCCTTTGAGGTCCGACGGGACAACCATCCCATGCGCAAAATTCTGCCCGGCGACACGGTCGGTTTTTCCATCTTCGACCAGACGGGCGACAAGGTCAGGACCATCACCCTGTCCGGCACGGACATCCGCAAGGAGGGCCTGGGCAAGGACATCACCAACAAGGCCCTGGGCGGCCTGCCGGGCATCCAGAAGGAAGGCACCGACGGCATCATCACCTCGGCCCGGTTCATCCTCTACCCAAAATACGAGCACACCAAAACCTTCTGCCTGGAATTTTTCGGCAATGACATGGTCGAGGCCAGCCGGGTCATCGTGGAGATCTCCCGGGAATTCGTCAACGAGGGCAAAGAAGCCTTAATCGCCCTCGAACATTTCGACGACGAATACATGACGGCCATCAATTACAAGGTCAAGGCCCCGAAAAAGGAAAGCCCCAAGGCGGCCCTTCTGATCGACATGGTGGGGCACACCCCCGAGCAGATCGAAAACGGGGTGAAGCGCCTGGAAGCCCTGCTCGAACCCTATGAAAACACCTATGTCTTCACGGCCAGAGACGAGATCGAGGCCGAACGGTTCTGGCGGGACCGGAAAAAACTCGGGGCCATCGCCCGAAGGACCAACGCCTTCAAGCTCAACGAGGATATCGTCCTGCCCCTGGACGCCCTGGCGGAATTTACCGCCTTTGCCGACCTGTACAACATGGAAGAGGACCGGTACAACCAGGAATGCTTCATCCGGGACGTCATGGCCTATCTGGAACACGCCGAGCCCCTGGAAGACAGGGAATGGCTGCTTGCCCGTCTGCCCAAGGCCAGGGAACTCTGCAGCAGCGCCCTGTCGGATCTCAGGGCTGCTGCGCCCGAGGTCCTGAAAAACGAGGCCTTTTCCAAAAAACTCCTGTCCGATCTTCTGGAATTTTTCAGGGGTTACAAACGCATCCTCGGTGAAATCCAGCGGATTTATCAGACCAACCGGGAGCGTCGCATCATCATCGCCACCCATATGCATGCCGGCGACGGCAACGTCCATGTGAACATCCCCGTCTTCTCCAACGACATGGAGATGATGGCCCGGGCCTCAAAAACCGCCGACGCCGTCATGGACAAGGCCGTGGCCTTAAAGGGCGTGGTCAGCGGTGAGCACGGCATCGGTATCACCAAGATGAAATATCTGGATCCTTCGAAAATCAAGGCGCTCAACGAATACCGGAGCACCGTGGACCCCGGCGGCGTGATGAATCCGGGTCAGCTCAAGGACCCACGGATCCACGAGAAGGTCTTCACCCCCTCGTTCAACCTGCTCGAACTCGAGGCCCGCATTCTCCAGCACGGATCGCTCGAGGACCTGGCCGCCCGTATCTCCACCTGCGTGCGCTGCGGAAAATGCAAAATCGACTGCTGCACCTTCTATCCCCAGGCCAACATGTTCTACCATCCCCGGAACAAGAACCTGGCCATCGCCTCGTTGATCGAGGCCATTTTGTATGATGTCCAGCGGTCCCATTCCACCCGGTTCAAGCATCTCAAGCAGCTGGAGGAAATCGCCGACCACTGCACCGTCTGCCACAAATGCCTGACCCCCTGCCCGGTGTCCATCGACACGGGGGAGGTGTCCATTCTGGAGCGAAACATCCTGGCCGCCCGGCATTACAAGCACACCTCCCTGGCCACCCGGATGTCCCTGCGCTATCTTCAGAGCCAGTCGCGCATCGTCAACGCCGCCTTCCGGAAGGTGGTGCTCACCTGGGGCGGCAACGTCCAGCGCCTGGGCCACAAGCTGACCCGTCCCGTCGCCGAGGTCCGCAGGCTCAAGGATCTTTATCCCATGCAGATGGTGAAATCCGCCCTGCCGGTACCGTCCTCCGACACACTCAGGGACGTCCTTCCCCCCTGCCAGAACAATCAGGCCCTGGTGATCAACCCGCCCGGCGAGGCTGTGAAGACCGTGTTCTATTTCCCCGGCTGCGGATCGGAACGGCTGTTTTCCGATATTTCCAAGGCATCCATTTATCTTCTGCTCAAGGCGGGCGTCCGGGTGGTCCTTCCGCCGGCCTTCCTCTGCTGCGGTTATCCCCTGAAGGTCAATGCGAAAACCGAGCAGCACGACCAAATCATCCTGAGAAACACGATCATCTTCAGCCAGATCCGGGAGATGCTCAACTACATCACCTTCAGTGCCTGCATCATCAGTTGCGGCACCTGTCGGGAAGCCCTTGTCGACATCGATGCGGAAAGCATCTTCAAGAGTCCCATTATGGACATCAGCGCCTTTGCCCTCGAAAACGGCATTTCGGCAAAGGGGTCCGGCCCCTTTTTGTACCACGCGCCCTGTCACGATTCCCTCCAGGGCAAGGCCATGGGCATCCTGGCCGGACTGCCGGGATACGAGGTCACGGCCACGCCCGGCTGCTGCTCGGAAAGCGGTACCATGCCCCTGTCACGCCCGGACATTGCCAACGCCATGCTCGACCGAAAACGCGAAAGCCTCAAAGCCGCCGTCTCAGGCAGCCCCCGGGTGGTCCTGACCAACTGCCCGGCCTGTATCCAGGGCCTGGGCCGCAACCGGGATCTGGGCATCGTCCCCCGCCACCTTTCCGTGGAACTGGCTCTGAAAACCGGCGGAGACACCTGGCCCGAGGAACTGACGACCCTTTTGAAAAACGCCGAAGCCATCACCTTCTGATCGACGGCGCCCCCGCCCACAATCACGCGGCCCGGCCATGAACCTTCCATGGCCGGGCCGGTTTTTTTGTGCCCCATCCCCTCCCCCAAAACAAAAAAATGCCCGACGGCACTGCCATCTCCTGATCCGGCAAAACGTTCACCTCCGCCCGCCAAAGCGGCGACCATCCCTGCAATCATCCCGTCCGTGCCCGTCCGTGGATGTCCGTGGATGTCCGTGTTTTTTTCGTCTGTCCCCTTTATTGTCTGTCCCCTTTAGAACGATTTTTTCTCCTGTCCCTTTTGGGGATGGAATCATTCGTCCGCGAGCACGTGCATGCGGCAGCGGGCGCAATCGAAAGTCAGACGGAGGGTGCGTTTGCCGCCGACGAGGGTCAGGGGGGGAACAAGGTCCACTGTCTGATGGGGGTCTTTGAGGCAGGCGCCCAGTTCGCGGCGAAGGCAGTAGCGGGTGGTCATCAGTATCCGGCCGGGAACAGACGGGCCGGCCTCGAAGGCATCCTCGATCACCCGGACACCGAAGCGACGGTAGACGGCACGGGCATGGTCATTGAGCACATTGGCGCTGTAATCCAGACTGGAGGCCGGAAAGACGGGCGGCGGGTCGGACGGTTCTTTTCGCAGGGCCGGAACATAGGCGTCCCGCCTCACCTGCTCCAGACGTTCCAGGGTCTCACGGCGCAGCCCGTTCAGAAGACTCATCGGCAGAAAGCCCGGCCAGTCGACGGCAAGGTGAAGTTCCCTCACGGAAAACATCGTGGCGCCTGTTCGGGTCAGCTGGGATCGGATCTGCTCGCGCATCTTTTCCGGGTGCCGGGCCTCGTCCACACAGACCGGCAGGACCGATTCGGCACCATGGCCGTCCTCATCGGTCACGGAAAGACGGATCTCATCCCGCGTTTGATGAAAGACCATGGTGATGTCAATGGTCCGCACCGCCGAATCCTTGTCCAGTTCCCGGAGAAAGGCGTGATCATGATTACGGAACACCCTGACCCCCTTGGCCAGTCCCTCCATGGTACTGGGAATGATCCGGCCCGCCTCAACCTTTTCCACCCGAAATCCCTTGAGGACACCGGTCCGATCGAGAAAACACATGCCGTCGCCGTTGTTGACCGTGCCGCCGGACAGCCAAAAGCCGTTTTTGTCCAGACGGGTGATGGTACCCGCCGCCGCACCGATGGATTTGGGCGAATCCATGGCCGCCTGATGATCGAGAGCCTCTGGAGCCCGAAGAAAATACGGAATGTAGCCCCGGTTGAAGGTCCGATCGAGGTCGGGCTCGAAGGTCAGAGACACCCGTCCCGAACTCTGGCGCCGCACAGCCTGCCGGGCGTCGATCTGACGATCCAGAGCCCGGCGATAGGCGGCGGTGACATTTTTCACATAGGCCGCATCCTTGTAGCGTCCTTCGATTTTAAACGAGGTGACCCCGGCGTCGATCAGATCGCCCAGATGGTCGATGAGGTTCAGATCCTTGAGGGATAAAAGATGCTTGCGCGAGAGGATATCCCGTCCCCTGCCGTCCCTTAACGTGTAGGAAAGACGGCAGGGCTGGGCGCAAACACCCCGGTTACCGCTGCGCTTGAAGGCGGCCTGACTGAGGTAGCACTGACCGCTGAAGGACACACACAAGGCCCCGTGGACAAAACATTCCAGCTCGACGGTGGTCTGACGCCGAATGGCCCGGATCTCGGGAAGAGAAAGTTCCCGGGCGAGTATCACCCGGCTGAATCCCGCCTTTTCCAGAAAGGCCACCTTCTCCGGCGTGACGTTGTTCATCTGGGTACTGGCAATCAGCGGAATGGGCGGCAGATCGAAATCCAGCAATCCCATGTCCTGCATGATCAGGCCGTCGCATCCGGCGGCATGGGCCTCCCGGATCAGATCGAGGGCTTCGGGCAACTCCGCATCGGTCAAAATGGTGTTGAGGGCCAGATATACCCGCGCCCTGTAGCGATGGGCATAGTCGATCAGCCCGGCAACGGCGTCCATGCCGACCCCGGCTGCGGACCGGGCGCTGAACCGGGGGGCACCGATATACACGGCGTCGGCCCCGTGATCCACGGCAGCCCGTCCGATATCGGCGTTTCCAGCAGGCGCCAAAAGTTCGAGGGGGGTTCGTGAATCATCGGTCATGGGATTATTCCTTGGCGATCAGGGCGGAGAGGAATCGACGGATCGCTTCTGTGGCCTCGTCAATACTGCGGTATGAAACCACGTCGATGGACGGGCAACCGCCGATCATGGCCGACAGAGGCCTCACCGAAGAAGGACGATACAAGGCCAGAATCGGCTTGCCCAGAGCCACGGCCGTTCCCAGTTCGAAGCCCACGCCCAGTGACGGCTGGGTCACCTCGGCGATAACCGCCCTGCTCCGGGCCAGCCAGGCCATATCCCGATGATAAATGAAGGCATCGTCGGGACCGTCGTCGCCCTGGTCGGTCAGGGCCGGATCACCCACATGCTCGGTGAGAACCGTTCCCCAGGCACCAAGGCAGGCGATGATATCATGGTAAAAGGCGGCATCGTCGCGCCCGCCCCGGATCGATCCGGCAAAATAAAGATCTGTCGGCATAGGCGTCACGGCGTGCGGCGGATGTATTTTTTCCAGTTTTGCACCACATACTCCTTGTGCAGCCAGAGGTGAACGCCCACAAGAATAATAAACAGCAGCCCGGCCCAGAAATGGACATCCACCAGAGCGTGTCTGAAACTGATCAGGGCCTTGCTGCCGGTTTCATATCCCTTGGGCAAAATCAAACCGTTGATCAAACCGGTCAGGGCAAGCAGCGAACCCGTGAGCAAAAGCGCCGCATTCACACACAGCAGCATCTCTTTCTTTTTCATCGTCACGTATTTCCTTCCACACATTATGTTTTTTTATTCCGCTGTTCCACGGTCGAAGCTTTCCAGCACCCGCCTGGCGCCGGAAAGCGTGGTTTCGGCGAGCAGCTTCTCGGCATGCTCCCGGGCATCGGCCATGGACAACCCGGTTATCCGGGCCTGGACGGCGGGAAGATCCTTGGCGTTAACGCTGAGGCTGCGGATACCGATACCCAGCAGAAAGGGGATGTACTCGGCTTCATGGGCCATTTCACCGCAGACCGACACATCGATCCCGGCCGTTTCACCGGCCCGGGCGATTTTGGAAAGGGCCCGGAGCACCGAGGGGTGATAAGGACAGAAGTATTCCGCCACCCGTTTGTTACCGCGATCCACGGCCAGCATGTACTGCACGAAATCATTGGTCCCGATGGAAAAGAAATCGGCCGCCCGGGCAAACTCATCAATGGTTTCAATGACGGCGGGCAATTCAACCATCATGCCGACCTCAGGATTCGGATGGAAATCAAGCCCTTCAGCGGTCAACCCGGCCATGCTCTCCTCAACCACGCTCCGAGCCTGGGAAAACTCATCGAGGGATGAAATCATGGGAAACATGATCCTAAGATTCTTTCTGCCGGCCCCGGCTCTCAGAATTGCCCGAATCTGCTGAACGAACACCTCTTTCATCTTCAGGGAAAATCGGATGGATCGCAGACCCAGGGCCGGATTATCCTCATCGACGACATCCGAATACGCCAAAATTTTATCTCCGCCCGCATCCAGGGTCCTTATGGTCACCGGGCGGTTTTCCATCTGATCGAGCAGCTTGCGGTAGACCACATACTGTTCTTCCTCGGTGGGAAAATTCGACCGGACCAGAAAGGGAAATTCGGTCCGGTAAAGCCCAACGCCCTCGGCCTTGAGGGCCAGGGACAGGCGGACCTCGGAAAGCAGGTTGATGTTGGCCAGAAGACAGACCCGCTCCCCGTCACGGGTCCGGGTCTCATCAAGCATAGCGCTCTGAACGGAAACCGCCGTCTTCCGGGTCTTCTGGCGTTCCTCATGGGTCCGGACCACTTCGGGGGCCGGATCGATATAGATATTGCCCACGTCGGCGTCCACGATGGCCATGGTTCCGCCGGGCAGATGAAGCAGTTCCTTGTTGTCGGTGATCACCAGCGGGATGTCGAGGGATCGGGCCAGGATGGAAATGTGAGAGGTGATCCCGCCGCCCACCAGGATGATGGCCTGCACCTCGTCTGAGGCCAACTTCATCACATCGGACGGAAACAGTTCCTTGGAAATGACGATGCGCTTCTGGCCGATGCTGGGTTCCCGGCTGTTTTTCTGGATCAGGTTCCTTAAAATCCGTCCCCCCAGATCTTCCACATCATTGGCCTTTTCCTGCATGTAGGCGTGGGGGCTTGATGAAAAAATCCGGATATACATGTTGGCCACGGTTCGGATGGCATCCGGGGGGTTCATCCCGTCTTCGATCAGGTTGACCATTTTCGTGACGAAGCTGGGATCCTTGAGAATCATGAAATGGGCCGTGAAAATCAGCGAGGCGCTTTCCGGCAGACGTTCGACAAAGGCCGTTTCCATCTCCTTGAGCTGCTGGCTGGTCTGACTGACGGCTTCACGAAAATCGTCAAGGGAATATCCGGCATCCTCGTCACGGGCTGCGGCATCGGACAGGAGAAACCCCTGGGTTTTCTTGTACACGACCACGGGAGCATAGGCATAACCCGCAGAGGCGGTTTCCCCCCGGATCAGTTTCAGGTCCGTCAGATCGAGATGGCCCTCTTCCTTATTATGACTCAAGTCCAGTTCCATCATCAGGCGGGCGCTTTCGATGGAACCGGCCAGCTGAGAGGCCGAGGCCCGAAGGGCGTCGATATCGCTCTGCAGAAAAAAACTTTCACGCTCATGCTGGACCACCAGAACCCCGATCTTCTCTTCACCCCGCTGAATGGGCACGGCCAGAAAGGATTCGAACCGGTCCTCGTCGGCCTCCTTGAAATATTTGAAGTTGGAATCGGACGTGGCCTTGTCGACGGCAAGGGGTTTTCGCAAGGCCAGGGTGGTGCCCACCAGTCCCTCGCCCAGTTTCATGCGGATTTTTCCAACCGCCTGGGGATTCAGCCCCACCGTGGCCGCCAGAACAAGATCCTGACTGCCGTGTTCGTAAAGATAGATGGAGCAGACATGGGCGTCCAGATGGCGCGCCACCATTTCAACGGTGCGCTGGAGAAAGGTGAAAATATTCTCACTTCCGGTCAGAAGATCTGCCAACTCTCCGATATCACAAAGAAGACTCAGATGGTCTCTGTTTTTTCGTCTCATCGTATCCGTCCAGCAAAGGGTTGATCGATTCGCACGGGCCCTCCCGGCAATCGTCTATACTAAGCCCGACGCCGGGAAATGTCAAAACAAGAGAGGAAAATCAGAACAGGCAGGAGATTCCGGCCAGAAGGCCTTCCCTGTTCAGGACACAGGCTTCGAGGTAGAACGAAAACGCCGTAAAAAAGCGATATTCCGCACCGGCCTTGACGATAAACGGGCTCTGTTCTTCCAGACGATCATTGAGACGGGTCCCGTCCGGCTGAACCGGACTCTGGATTTTCACCGTATCCTCGGTGTAGGCGGCCCAGGCCAGCCCTGAATACACGGTCAGATTATGAAAATGAACACCGGCCTCGATCCCGGCTTCGATTTCCGAGAACTCCGACGTTTTGTCATAGGTAAAGCCGTAGGCATCGGTAAAACGCCCCGAAACGCTACCGGCATAATACCGGCCCGATCCATTCACAAACAATCCTGCATGGGGTTGCAGATCATAACGGAACAGGGCGGCGCGAACACCCGCGGCCCAGGCCGGCTCCATGGACGATACCTCGTCGAGCGTTTCAAACACCGCCCCGGCTTCGGCAAAAACCTCAATCCGTCCCGGAATGCCGTAGCGAAGGATCAGCATATCACTGTGCACATCGGTGTAGAAAATATCCTTGACGCCCACCCCGCCGGTATCGTCTACCGTTCCGCCGGCCGTCGTCACCGTTCTGTGTTTCAGTACCGTTTCCCGGTTGAAAAAACCATGTTCCACAGAAAGGGCCAGGCGGCCGCGTTCGACAATCCGTCCGGACGTTCCCGGCCGGCGTCCCCGATGAGCGGACGTTTTTTTCTGCTCCCGCATCAGGGCATCCGCTTCCGCCTTGCGAATGGCCGCATCTTCGGCGGCGATACGCGCCTGTCGAATCGTTTCCTGTTTCCGCTTCTCTTCGGCACGGGCCATCGCTTCTTCGGCGGCCTTTTTTTCCAGACGCCGGCGCTCAATCCGATCCTGTTCCAGACGTTCGCGTTCAAGCCCGGCTTCTTCCTCTTGCCGCTTGGCCTCACGAACCCGTGTCGCCTCGGCGGCCGCGATCGCTTGACGTCGGGATTCCCTGATCCGGGCTTCCCGACGCTGCTTTTCCGTATCCTTTGCTGACGGCGGCGTCATCGGGGACGCCCCGGACGGTTTCGTCTTGACCACCCGCCGGTACAGCTTGAAGGTGTAGGCGCCGGTGTTCGGATCTCGGGCCAGTTTGTATATGATGCCTTTTTCCACCTTGACCGTCTGGCCGAGGGCATAGCCTGCGGCCGCCGCGGCCGCCGCATCCCGGGCCATACGCTCGGCCCGGGTCAGGGGCACCGAGGCCCCAGTGTCCAGAGGCGTTCCGTCACCCGGTGCGGCATTGTCGACCAGAGGCGTGCCGTCAGCACCATAATACACCCGCTTGGCCCTCGCCGTTTCCGGCAAAACGATCACCCAACCCACCATGATGATCAACGCGATCAAACGTACCCATTTCAACGGCATGAAGAACCCCACCCTGTCGTCGCCTGAACCCTGTCTCAGATAATATGAAGAAAAACCGGCCTTTTTCGCCCGAGATGTGATCACTCCGTTCACACCGATAGCTCATAACGTATAAGCCCCTCATTGACAAGATCAAAGATCATCTAAAAAAGGGGCAGTCAAATTATGGAACACGCAACGGTGCACTATGGTAGGGCGGAAGCCTACACAGCCCCGGTGAAATCGATGCGGCGGACATTGCGGCCCGGGATGGAGAAAAGGCCGAAGGGGCAAAGACCGGAAAAGGCGATATTCGGATCGATGGTCAATAGGGGCTGGTTGCCGTTGCGCAGACGGATGTCGGCTTCGAGGGTCGTCGGCGTGGGGCACAGGGTGAGGTGTGCCATCTCGCTGAGGGGGATCCGCAGTTCGCCTTCCAGAAAGGATCCCGTGACGGCATCATCCGCGCCCCAGGTCAGGTTGTCGATGCTCAAACGATGACCGTTCCGATCGGTCAGTTCGGCATTGACGCTCTTTGCCGTTTGGGGAAGGGGTGACGGCGTAAGGGCGTGGGTGATGAAATCCTCGATGACGGCGAAGCCCTTTTCCACCGATCGCCGGGGATCGATCAGCAGCAGATAGCCAAAGGTTTCGTTGATGCCCAGGAGCAAATAGGACACCATTTCGGCGTCCACGTCCCGGACCCGTCCTTCGGCCACGGCATGCTTCAGATCCCTCATCAGCGGACGGACCAGGTTGGCCAGGCACTCGGCGGCCTTGGCCGCCAGAGTCTTGTCCGGACCGCCCAGGGCCAGCTTGGCGTAGTTGAGAATACCGATGTAGCTTGGAAAGGCGTTGAGCATGGCGTAGCCGCGTTTTTTCAAGCGCTGGATGTAATCCGTTTCCTTCTCCACCTCGGCCCAGGCGTCCCGGGGCACCAGCACCTTGGGCAGCCGGTCGAGGCATCCCAGGAACAAGTCTTCCTTGCTGTTGAAGTATCGGTAGAAGGTGCCGTTTCCCATGTTCAGGGCCTGGGTGATGTCACTGATCCGTGTATTTTCATAATGATAGGTTGAAAAAAGCTCAAGAGCCTTGTCGATGATGGCCAGACGGATCTCATCGACGGCATCCGAGCTTTCGGCTGCGGACCGGCCTTCGGGAGAGAATCGCGCCAGGATTTCGGCCTTTGACAGGCCCTGCTCCTTCAACTGACGAATCCGGCTGATCCGCTGGACGTGGTCCTCGGTAAAATAGGCCTTGGTGGGACTTTCCTTCGCGGGCGCAGGCAGCAGTCCCGATCTCAGATACTCGTAAAGCGTGGAGGCGCTGACTCCGGTCAGCCGGGCGAGCTCTCCGATTTTCATCTGTGCGTGTGATTTTTGGCGCCGTGTCTGGGCCATACAGCCATCCTTCATCCTGTGTCATTCGAATGATCGGAACGTCGGTTCAAGCCTTTTAAAGTCCTATAACCCATCATATCGACATTAAAATTTCAATAAAATTCTTGATTTTTAAAAAGCTGATCGGTATATTTTCATAAATTTTGACTGACGATTCATTTATTTTACACATCCGGCGCATGAAATTCACGATACGCATTTTATCCAAACGCAAACACCGTGACCATGCCCTGAAAGAAACGGACTGATTAATCATTATTTTTTGAAACGGAGGATGCCCCATGCTTTTGAACCCCAACCGGCACAGCCGCCCCTACCGGGACGAGAAGTCCAGAGATATCATGCTGAAAACCATCGCCTTTCTTGAAAGCAAAGGGCTGAAAAAAATCAAGCAGGATTATCACGAAAAAGTGTGGAATTATGATTTTGTCGAGTTTCTCAAAAAAGAAAACATCCTGGCAACCTTGATGACCCCGTCGGGATACGGTGCCGAGGATTCACGCTGGGACACCTACCGAATCTGCGAGTTCGCCGAAATCACGGCGTTTTACGGCATCACCTACTGGTACACCTTCCAGGTGTCCATGCTGGGCCTGGGCCCGATTTTCCTGGGTTCCAACGAAGAGGTCAAGCACAAGACCGCCAAGCTGCTCCGCGAAGGCGGGGTGTTCGCCTTCGGCCTGTCCGAAAAGGAACACGGCGCCGACATCTACTCAACCGACATGATGCTGACCCCCAAGGGTGACGGCACGTATGCGGCAAACGGCGACAAATATTACATCGGCAACGGCAACGAGGCGGCCCTGGTGTCCACCTTCGCCAAGATGTCCGACACCGGTGATTACGTCTGGTTCGTTGTGGATTCCAAACATCCGAATTACGAATGCGTCAAGAACGTGGTCCACGAGCAGAACTACGTTTCCGAATACGCCCTCCACGATTACCCGATCACCGACGCCGACATCCTGGAAAAAGGGCCCAAGGCCTGGGACGACATGCTCAACACCATCAACATCTGCAAGTTCAACCTGGGCTGGGGAGCCATCGGCCTGTGCACCCATGCCATGTACGAAGCCGTCGACCATGCGGCCGGACGCTTTGTTTACGGCAAATACGTGACGGATTTCCCCCATGTCAAACGCCTGCTCACCGACGCCTACTGCCGACTGACCGCCATGAAGCTCTTCGCCGAACGGGCCAGTGACTACATGCGCACGGCCGGCCCGAACGACCGCCGCTACCTTCTGTTCAACCCCATGGTCAAAATGAAAGTCACCTGCCAGGGCGAGGAAGTGATCAACCTGCTCTGGGATGTCATCGCCGCCAAAGGCTTCGAAAAAGAACCGTTTTTTGAAATCGCGGCCCACGAGATCCGCATGCTGCCCAAACTCGAAGGCACGGTCCATGTGAACATGGCCCTCATCGTCAAGTTCATGCAGAACTATTTCTTCAACCCGGCCGAGTACCCGGAGGTCCCGCGCCGTGACGACATCGCCGACGACAGTTTCCTGTTCAACCAGGGTCCCACCAGCGGTCTGGGGAAAATCCGGTTTCACGACTATGCCATCGCATACGACAGCGTGGATCTGCCCAACGTCAACACCTTCAAGGAACAGATCAAGGCCTTTAAGACCTTTCTGGCCAAAGCCACGCCCGACAAACAGCAGAGCCGGGACATCGACTACCTGCTGGCCGTGGGCGACGTGTTCACCCTGGTGGCCTACGGACAGTTGATCATCGAAAGCAGCCGGATGTTCGGCATCGAGGACGATCTGCTCGATGAAATCTTCGACTTCATGGTCCGGGACTTCTCGAAATACGCCCTGGCTCTTTTTTCCAAACCCAGCAACACCGACGCCCAGAAAGAGTACTGCCTTTCAATGATCAAGAGTCCCGTCCCCAACGAGGCACGGTTCCTGTCCATTTATGAAAACAAGGTCTATGCCCTGAAAGGCACATACACCATCAACGAATAATCGGTCACCGAAAGGAAGGGGGGCTGCCCCCCTTCCTGCCCCCCGACCGACCGTTCTCCTCCGGTTTTATTTTTTGACTTTCACCCCCGCCTTGGCTATAATCTTAAGCAACCGTACAATCCAAGCCCCGGCCGACCTCCAACTCGCCGACATCATCCATCGCCCCACCCGTCCCGTTGACCCGCGGCAGTCGTTCCTCTTGACGCACGGCCGGATGCGGATCGTTTTATCGAACCACATGCAACAAGGAGGTTTTCGATATGATCACATCCAACAGGCTTTATCAGCGAAAAAAAATCACCATTCCCTTTACGTTCGTCCCCGATGATCTGCCGCCGGTGGCCTCCCCCACCCAGGCTCTGCCCCTGTCTCCCCAGGGCATGGTCGAGAGGACGCTGTTCGGCGGCGTCATGAAAAATTCAAGCGCCGACGGGTTCTGTTTCCAGACCCGGAAAAAGCTGGAACCGGGAACGGAGATCGAAGCGAAGATGATCAACTTCAATCGGCTGGATCTCGGCGACCACCGGATAGACTCCTGCACGGCCCGGGTGAAGTGGTGTCATGCCGCCTCGGATGCGGGAGAAGAGAACTGCTATGATGTGGGGGTTCAAAAAAAGCGAACGGAAAAGCTGCCGGTGATCAACCTGAAAAACCGTCACTTCGCCTCGTTGAAATGCATGTAGGGTAAGACCTCGAGGGCGGGAAACGGTCAGTGGAGATACCGCTGGTCCGGCGGATTCACGTCTTCGTAAAAGGTTTTCAGCACCTCATCGGAAAGGGCGGTACCGGGCGTCTCGTCTTTGGAGCGGGTCGCCTCACGGATGCCTTCCAGAAGCATCTGCATGGACACGGGATCGGAGTCGCGATGCCGGGCGGCCGATGTGATTCTGTACAGGCGAAACAGCCCGTAGGCCACCATCGCCGCGCAAAGCAAAAGAAGCGAGAGAACCATCAGATTTGTCGACGGTCCGGGATATGGGCTCATCGCTGCCAACCTTTCTCATCAAGGGGTTCTTGACCAGCGTCATCACGCACTAATGTTTATCGGTCCGCGTCCGGAATAACTTGAATGCAGGGATAAACCGGCCCGTCCGGCGAATCGGGACGGGCCGGATCGATCAGGGCTTCAAGGTATTGAACACCAGCCCGGTGAGTGCCTTGGGGTAAAAATACGTGGTTTTTCGGGGCATGGTCCGGCCGCTTTCCGCCACATCGCGAACCTGGGTCATGCGGGTGGGATTCAAAATAAACCCGGCCTCGCAACGACCCTCGAGCACCGCTTCGACGGCATGGCGATCGTTTTCCGAATAGGTGATCAGCTTCTCCTCATCAAGATCCGTCTGGGTCAGACCCAAAAGATCCAGCAGAACCAGATGCGTCAGCACCGTGACATCCAGGCTTCTGAGGGCCGGGGGAATCTCCGGAAAACGCTGATCCATCACGCCCGCTTTCAGGGAAAGCAGGTAAAAGGTCTGATGCCCTTTGATCAGAGCACCCAGGGTCGTTCGACGGGGATCGGCTAAGAGGGCTTTTCGGAAGGCGTCGAACGCCGGTTCCACATCCCCGTCAATGGGGATCGTCGTCACGTCGAACACCTCGGCGGCTCTGTCTGGAAAGGCCGCAAGGGCCCGGGGATCAACCTGGTTGAGAAGCCGGTGCGTGGGAAAAATGATCAATCCCGGATCTTCCATGCTGGTCAGGTACATCATGATGGCGTTGGCCGGATGGCTGTCTGAAAAGTCGGGATCGGTTTCCCTCAGAAAATCCCTGTAGTTGAGGGCTGTTTCATAGCGATGATGACCGTCGGCGATAAACAGTTTCTTGTCGTTCATCCGCTCCCGGACAAAGCTGATCACGCCGGGATCGACGATTTTCCACAGACGGTGGCGTTCGCCGGCATCATCCACCAGATCGATATCCGGTGCTTTTCCGTCGACCGCCTGTTTCAGGGCGTCCAGAATGCCGCATTGGTCCGAGTAAATGGAAAAAATCTGGCTGAAGTTGGCCTTGCAGATTTTCATCAGGCTTAAACGCTCGGACTTGACCTTGGAAAAGGTCTGTTCATGGGGAAGAATCACCCCCGTGTCGAAGGTTTCCAGCATCACCTGGGTGATCAGGCCGAAACGTGTCACGGCCTTCCCCCCCACGAGAAAGGTCACCGAACTGAGATACAGGGCCGGTTCCAGGTCCCGGTCGAGAACCCCCTCGGCCTGCCAGGCTGAAAAATAGTCTGCGGCCCGGGTGTGCCGATTGTCACCGGGGGTATCCGTATCGAACATCTTCCCGAGAATCAGCCGAACCACGTTTTTGTCATGGCGATCATACAGCACCTGTTGTTTGGCCTCCGAAATCACATCGTAGGGAGGGGCCACCACATCCGCCGGATCGACCTTGTCCTGATTGTATAAGATCCCTCTGAAGGGGACGATTCGCGCCATAATCTTTGTTTCCTAAACACCGATTGAGGTTGATAATGACCGGAGCGCCCTGGTCGATCCGGAGGGGCAAACAACCGAACACATTTCGGAGGGAACCACGCCCTTTCGCCCGAACCGTCCGGTCAGCATCTGATACTAAAATCAAAGGCTATGTTCAAGAAAAAATTCATAAATCAGAGCTTGACAAAGCCGCCCTCGAAAGATATTGTTCATCCCCGTTCGGCACATTCCATGGCCGTCAGGCCGCGGAGCCGGAAATGGTCGGTCCGTTCAGGCCCGGTCAAAGAGATGTTGCCAAACGACCATGAAGCTGGTATATGTTTTTTTCTTGCGGAGAGATGTCCGAGTGGCTGAAGGAGCACGCTTGGAAAGCGTGTGTACTCTAACAGGTACCGAGAGTTCGAATCTCTCTCTCTCCGCCATTTTAAAAACATCCGGTTAGATAAGGTACCGTGACGCGGCTGTGATAAACCCGGATTTCAAGTGAAGTCCGGGTTTTTTTGTCTGAACTGCACCGAGGCCTCTTTAAAGGGTTGCAACCGCCCGCCGGGGGTTTCGTGAAACGGGCCGTCGTGGGTCGCGGCCGGACCCTGAAAGTGGGTAGCATGGCATATCTCGTTCTTGCACGAAAATACAGACCCCAGACCTTTGAAGAGGTGGTGGGCCAGTCCCACGTGACCACCACCCTTGCCAATGCCGTCACCTCCGGACGGGTGGCCCACGCCATTTTGTTTTCGGGCCCCCGGGGCACCGGCAAAACCACCGTGGCCCGAATCCTGGCCAAAACCATCAACTGCCTGGCCAACCGGGAAACCCCCTCGGCCGTGCCCTGCAACACCTGCCGGTCCTGCATGGAAATCACCTCGGGCAGTGCGGTGGACGTGTTCGAAATCGACGGGGCGTCCAACAACAGCGTGGACCAGATCCGGGATCTTCGGGACAACGTCCGTTACATGCCGGCCCACAGCCCCTGCAAGATCTATATCATCGACGAAGTGCACATGCTCAGCCTGGCCGCCTTCAACGCCCTGCTCAAAACCCTGGAGGAGCCTCCGGCCCATGTCAAGTTTCTGTTCGCCACCACCGAGCCCCACAAAATTCCGATCACCATTCTGTCGCGATGCCAACGGCACGACATGCGCCGGGTGGATCTGGACCAGGTCACGGCCCATCTGGCACGGCTGTGCGCCCTTGAAGGGGTGACGGTCGAGGAAAAAAGCCTCTACCTGATGGCCCAGGAGGCGGGCGGGTCGGTTCGGGACGCCCTGAGCCTCCTTGACCAGGTGATCAGCTCGTCCATGGGAGAGGTCAGCCATGACCAGGTTCTGGGAATTCTGGGCACGGTGGACCGGAAAAACATCTTCGACCTGAGCTCGGCCATACTCGAGCGCGACACTCCCAGGGTTCTCGACCTGGTTGACGATATTTACAGCCGCGGCCACGATCTGAAAAAACTCTACGCCAAACTCACCGAACACATGCGGAACCTTCTGGTCGTCAAAATGACGTCGAACAGCGCCCGCCTGGTGGACGTGTCCTCCCATGAACTCGACGAGATGACGCGTCAGGTCCAGCGGGTTTCCCCCGTGTACCTGACCCAGATCGCGGACCTCTTTTTTGCCGAGGAATCCCGGATCCGCTATGCGTCCCAGGCCCGTTTCGCCCTCGAAATGACCCTGGTCAAAATGCTTCAGGTGGAACCGGCACTGTCCATCGACGCCCTGATCGAAAAGCTGGACCGTCTGAAAGACGGACTGAGCGACGATCCATCGCCCCGTTCCCCGCAGGCACCGCCATCGCCCGACCCGGCGGGCGGTTTCAGCGAAAGCCGCACGGGATTCACGCCCCGATCTTCCGGGGGCGCACCGGGAGGGCAGCCTCCGGCCTCGGCCCTGCCGTCCCAACCCACTCCGGCCGACGCTCCTGCACCCGAGAGGCCCCCCGCACCCCAACCCGGGCAGCCGCCGGATCAGACCTGGCATAACTTTCTCGCCTGGTTCACGGGAATCAGACCGGCCCTGGCCGCCTGCCTGTCCCGAAGCCGCCTGACCGAATGGACCGAAAACCGGATCAGCCTGACCGTCGGGGGCAGCAACTTCGACATCCGGCGCATCACCGAGGAGGCGAACCAGGCCCTGCTGACCGAGGCCTGCCGGGAATTCTTCCGCAGTCCGGTCACCCTCAATCTGGTAACCGACTACTCCGAAGCGGACGCCAACCAAAAGAAAAAAGAACGAAACGATCAGCTCAGACAGGAAACCCTGACCCACCCCGTTGTTTCCGAGGCCATCAAGGTCTTCGACGGCAACGTGGACATCACGATACTATAGGAGGACGACCATGAAAGGCATGGGCAACATGGGCAATATGATGAAGCAGGCCCAGAAACTTCAGCAGAAAATGATGAAACTCCAGGAAGAACTGGCCGAACAGACCGTCGAAGCCACGGCCGGCGGCGGCATGGTCAAGGTGGTGGCCAACGGCAAGCAGCAGATTCTGTCGATTGCCATCGAAAAGGAAGTGGTGGATCCCGATGATGTGGACATGCTCCAGGACCTGATCACGGCTGCGGTCAACGACGCCCTGACCAAATCCCAGGAGATGGTGTCCAGCCAGATGGGCAAACTCACAGGCGGTATGAACATTCCCGGATTGATGTAGCATGAACCACTACCCCCGGTCCGTCCTGAACCTGATCGACAGCTTTGCCGGACTCCCCGGCATCGGGAAGAAAACGGCGGAACGGCTGGCGCTTCACGTTCTCCGGGCCCCCCGGAAAGAGGCTGAGCAACTGGCCAGACACATTCTGGACCTGAAGGACAACCTGCGGCTCTGCTCCTGCTGTTTCGCCCTCAGTGAGGACGATCTCTGCCCCGTCTGCAGCCACCCGTCCCGAAACCGGCAGATCATCTGCGTGGTGGAAAAACCGTCGGACATGGCGGCCATCGAACAATCCGGCGCGTACAAAGGGCTGTATCACATCCTTCAGGGGGTGTTGTCGCCCATGGACAACATGGGCCCCCGGGATATCAGGATCAGTGAGCTGATGGGACGTATCCGGAGCGGCACCGTCACCGAAGTGATCCTGGCCACCGGAACCAGCGTGGAAGGAGAATCCACGGCCCATTACATTGCAAGACAGCTGAAATCCTTTCCCGTCAAGGTCACCCGCATCGCATCGGGGGTTCCCATCGGCGGCGATCTGAAATACGTGGATCCGGTTACCCTGAAACGCGCCATGGAGGCCCGACGTGACACCTGACGCTTTGAATCCCGACGAGTTCTTCCAATGCCGTCAATGCGGCGAATGCTGCACCGGCTATGGCGGCACCTACCTGAGTTCCGGAGATATCCGGAAAATCGCCTCCTTTGTCGGCACCGACCCGGACACCTTTGTCCTGGACTACTGCCAGATGTCCGGAAGCCGGCCGGTTCTGCGGGTGGACGACCGGGGAAAATGCGTGTTTTTCGATACAAAAAGGCAATGCACCATCCATCCGGTCAAACCCCGGATGTGCCGGGCCTGGCCCTTTATCGCACCCATCCTGAAGGCGCCGGGCAACTGGGACATCATGGCCCAGGCCTGCCCCGGAATCCGGACCGACGTCTCCCGAAAGCGTCTTGCGGCCTGTGTGATTCAGGAACTCTCGCGACTTGACCGGGACAGGGAAGGCATCGACGACTGATCGTCCGGCTGACTGTCAGCACCAGCGGCGTGAAGGCTGAACCCGGTATTCACCGGACGTGTGATCCGAAACCGTCACAATGCTTTTTTCCCCAAGCACCGACAGCGCCTCCAACAAGACATCGTCAGACCCGTTCCAGGCCGAGCGCAGGGTATCGATGGTCAGGGGCCGGTCCGCATCGGCCAGACCGGTGCAGAGCAGGTAGACGGAAACCGTTTCAACGGGCAGCCCGAGCGTGAAAATACGTTGATCCATCAGGGTCTGACGGTTTTGTTGATCCATGATCATCCTTTCAGTTGTGCATTTGCGTGTTTTGGGTTATGCATGGCATCAGTTGCGCGACGGCAGGCGGGCCGTCATGCAGACTGTTTGATTCATCATTTTGAGTAGTTACCTTATCATGATCGGTATTTTTGACTCAGGCATCGGCGGCCTCACCACGGTCCGGGCCCTGATGGACACCCTCCCCGGCCACGACCTCATCTATTTCGGCGACACGGCCCGAACACCCTACGGCTCCAAAAGCCGGGAAACGGTCATCCGATACGCGATCGAAAACACGGAATTTCTCATCGAACGCGGCGCCACCGTCATCGTCATCGCCTGCAACACCGCATCCAGCGTGGCCACGGAAGTGTTGATGGAAAAATTCCATATCCCGGTCTTTGAGGTGATCACCCCGGCCGTGGAAATGGCCATCCGACAGAGTCCCAGGCACCGGATCGGCGTCATCGGCACCCGGGGCACCGTCAACAGCGGCATCTACGAACGGCTGATCAAAGCCCAGATCCCCGGGGCCTCCGTTTTTTCAACGCCCTGCCCCCTTCTGGTTCCCCTGGTCGAAGAAGGCTGGTTCCATCGCCCCGAGACCCGAATGATCGTCAAAAAGTACCTGCACCCCCTCAAGGTCAGACAGGTGGAGACCCTGATTCTCGGCTGCACCCATTACCCCCTGCTCAAAGCCGTCATTCAGGAGAAAATCGGCAGACGGGTGAGGATTATCGATTCCTCCGTGGCCGTGGCCGACAAGATCAGCCGTTTTTTCATCGATCACCCGGACCTTGACCGTGCCGTCAGCCGGAACGGCAACGCCGACCTGTTCGTGTCGGACATCACCGACCAGTTCGAAAAAACCGCCGGAACCATTCTCAAACGCAAGGTCGTTCTCAACCGGGTCTGACCCCTATCGCTTGACTCTGTATTTCGGTCCCACGATCAACATGTTGTTGGACAGCACCGACTGGACGATCTCCATCTTGCTTTCAAACAGCATGTCCTTGACCAGCCCCCGGCCATAGGCCCCGAGCACCAGAAGACTCCGATGGGACACATGATAGAGATTTTCATCGAACCGTTTCCGGTCACAGACCCGCCAGTTCCGGACCCACTGGTCGCAGGCCGTAGCGAGGCCCGCGTCGGCCACACGGGCCATATAGTCTTTCCTGCCCATGCCTTTTTCCGCCTGGGTGAACAGATCCAGGGGAAAGCCCGTCCGGCGGGCCAGCCTCAGACCCAGTTCCAGGGCCTTGACCGAGTTGGCCGACCCTCCGAAAAACACCGTGATGCTCGTCCACTCCTTGTAGCAGGGACTGGTGACCAGAACCGGAAAATGGGACGACTGAATGATACGCCGCACCCGTGACCCGATATGCCCCAGACTGATCTTGCTCGACAGATCGGAAATGCTTCTGGGGCAGCACATGAAATCAAACTCTGCCGGGACGTCGGGCAGCGTCGATGCCGTGTAGTTTTTCGGAACGAAAAAAACGGGCTCGATCCCCGCTTCCCCGGTCAGTTCCAGGGCATGTTCTTTGGCGGTTTCCGGGGCCGCCAGGTAGGAACCGTCCAGGTCCACCTGAACCACATCGTTCTCGAAATACATCAGAAATTTCGTGTATTCCGGAATATAGATCACCAGTGCCGCTTGGGTCACCGCGCAGAAATACAGGGATTGAAGAAGGGTTTCCCGCCCCAGGGGCGTGTTCCTGAAAATATGAAAAAGTCTGGTTTCCATGGTCTCTTCCTAAGGGTTGCGACACCCCAGGCCCCCAAGGCCCGGATCAGCTGTCGGAGGTCTGAACCATCAGTTCCTTGCGATACTGGTCTAAAAGGGTGGCTTTGGAAATCATGCCCACAAAGCGCTTGTTGGACAAAACCGGCATGCTGAACAGTCCGCGGGCATCCATCACGCGCAAGACGTCCGAAAGATCGTCCCCGGTGTTGGCCGTCCGGACGTTCGTGTCCATGATCTGTTCGACAAACACCGCATCGTACATCATCGAGTCGAACAGGTAGGGCCGGATGTCGTCAAATTTTACCATCCCCAGAAACGTTCCGTCCCGGGGGTCTTCCACGGGAAAATAGTTTCGCCGGGACCGGGTGATCAGATTCACGAATTCCCTCAGGGACATGTCCGGTTTCACCGGGATGCAGTCCGTTTCGAGAAGTTCGCTGATACTCAGATCGGAAAGAACCCGGGCATCGGTTCCCGGCCTCAGAAGCTGCCCCCGCTCGATCAGGTCTTTCATGTAAAACGAAGCCGGTTCAAAGTAATAGCAGAGGGTGGCCGACAGAGCCGAGGTCAGGATCAGGGGCAGAATCACCTCATACCCCCCGGTGATTTCGACGATCAGGAAAATCCCGGTCAGCGGGGCCTGGAGGATGCCGCCGATAAATCCCGCCATGCCCAGGAGGGCGTAACAGCCTTCACCCACAAAGGGGACCGAGGGAAACAGAGCCGCAAGGCCCCGATGGTAGGAAAGCCCGGCAAAACTCCCCACCACCAGGCTGGGGGCGAAAATACCGCCCGATCCCCCCCATCCCAGGGTCAGGGAGGTCGCCAGAACCTTGGCCAGACAGGCCGTCACGGCCAGGGTCATGCCTTCCCGGTATACGCCCTCGATCATATCCCGGATGGCATGGTACCCCTCACCCAGCACATCGGGAACAAAAAACCCGAGGGCCCCCACCGCACAGCCGCCCAGGGCGGCCTTGACCCACAGGGGAAGACGCACGCCGCCTGAAACATGATGCATCCGCCGCACCAGCCGGGTCAGAAGCACGGACAAAAGGGCCGTGACCACGGCCAGCCCCACACAGGCGACAATATCATGGAAGGCGATATGAAACCGATGATGGCTGAAAGCGATCTGATTGCCGGACAGAAGGCGACTGACCTCGGTGCCCGCCACCGAGGCCACGGCGATGGGAACGATATTGACCGTGGACCATCGGCCCAGAATCACCTCGAGGACAAAGACCAGTCCCGCGATGGGAGCGTTAAAGATCGATGAAATGGCCCCGGCGGCCCCGCAGCCGACCAGAGTCACCCGCTGACGATCGTTAAAGGAAAAAAAACGGGCGATGTTGGAACCGATGGATGCCCCGCTCATCACCACCGGCGCTTCGGGACCGGCCGACCCGCCGCTGCCGATGGTCAGGCAGCTGGATACCAGCCGTGAAAAGCTTGAACGCAGACGAATGAGACCGCCGTAACGGGACACGGCGTAGATCACCTCCGGAACGCCGTGACCGGCGCCCTCGTTGACGATTTTCGATAGAAACAGAGAGGACAGGGCCGCCCCGGCCGCCGGCAGAACAATGGCCCAGCCACAAGCCCGGTAAGGATGGAAGGCGTCGAGCATGAACACCAGCCCGCGGTTGAGCAGAAAGGCCGCCAGGCCGCTCAGAATGCCGACGAACATGCCGGTAACGATCAGCAAAAGCCGGTCGTCAAGCCGGAACACGGGCCAACGCGCGGGCAGTCTCAAGGCCGGCCGCCGTTTCATTGACCGGCCTTGTCCAGACGGCGTTCAAACGCAAGGACCTGCTCGAGGAGCACGTCTTCGGCGGGAAAACCGTGCAGCAGATTCACAAAATCGTCATCGCGAAGGCAGTATGAAATCCGTGACAGGAGATGGAGGTGGGCCTGAACCGTGGGGGCCACCAGAACGAACATCACCGACACGGGCCTGCCGTCCAGGGACTTGAAATCAATGGGCCGGTCAAGAAAGCACACCGCGATCAGGGGGGGACGAGAATGACCTGAAAGGGGGCTTCGCGGATGGGGAATGGCCACCCCCTTGCCGATGCCCGTGGACACCAGATTCTCCCTCTCGATCAGCTTGGACAGGAGCAGCGACCGGTCTTCATCGGTAAACCCGGGGATACGGGACACGGCATCTTCTAAAACCCCGTGGGCCGTTGATCCGCCGACCGTTGCGTGGACCCCGCCCCGCCTGATCGCGTGAAAAAGGCTTTCCTCGGCACCGGCGTCGGACGCGGTGTTTGAGGGCGTTTCCGTCAGGGTAAAACGGATCTCATGTTTTTCCGCCCACTTTTCAAGAACCACGCGCTTGAACACGCACTGGTTTCCGGTTTTCCGTGCCGGGATGCGCCCCTGCCTGATCCACCGTTCGACGGTGTACACCGGAAGCTTCAGACAGTCCGCCAGCTCCGTCAATTCCAGTTTCATGTCATACCCCCTGCCTGTCCCTATCACCCTCTGGGACCACCATGAAAGCCCGCAAAAAAACAAAGGTGGCATGTTACACAGATGAGCATGTAAAATCAATATCTTTCTTGATAAAATCAAGGGTCACTGCCATGATGTTTCAGGCAATAAAAAACGCCCTGACAGGTTCCCGGCAGGACGTTTTTCACTGAAGGCGTCCGTGGGGAGAATGAAGCCCCCCTATCTTCCCCCTTTGAGCGTCCTTGCGATGTTTCCACGTTCGTAGACGATTTCGACCCGGCGGTTCTTGGCCCGACCGGCGGCGGTCTTGTTGTCGGCCGCGGGACGGAATTCCGCATAACCCTGGGCCGACAGCAGGCCGGGATCGATACCCTGACTGATGAGAAAACGGACCACGTCACTGGCCCGGTTGGCAGACAGCTCCCAGTTGGAAGCGAACTTTTCCGTTCGAATGGGGACGTTGTCCGTATGGCCGGCCACCTTGATCGGATAGGAGAACTGGGCGAGAACCTTGGCGATTTTGGACATGATTTCGAGACCGCCCGGTGAAATGGCCGATTCCCCCGGCTGAAAAAGGACCATGTCCGCAATGGTGATCACGGCGCCGTCATCGGTTTCCTCGACCTTGACCTTGCCCCCCAGCTTGTTGAACATCACCAGCTCCTTCACGTCGCTGACGATTTCCTCCACCTCTTTCTGGACCATGCCGCCGAGTTCGTCCATGGCGTTGTCCTGCCGTTCCTGCTTGGCGTCCGGCACGGGCTGGGTCATCATGACCAGGCCCTCCCGGGTGCCCGTCTCGGGAATCTGCTGGACACCCAGGGCGCTTTTCATCGACTCGATCAGTTCCTTGAAGGTTTCCTCCTGAATGGTGCTCATGGCGAACAAAAGGACAAAGAAGCACATCAGAAGCGTCACCAGGTCTGAAAAGGTACACATCCATTCCGGGGCGCCGCCTCCGCCTTGGTCTTCGGCAATGGGCGAGGGCCTCGACAGGCTGATCCACTGCGCCTCATCGGAACGGTCCAGATCGTCGGCCATGGTCTATTGCCCTCCTTCCTTGGGGGCCTCGGGCTGGGGATTGCCGCTGAGATAGACGTTCAGCTTGTCTTCCATCAGCCGGGGATGCTCCCCTTCCCGGATGGACACCACCCCTTCGAACAGCAGGGTCATGTTCATGATCTCTTCTTCACTTCTCAGTTTCAGCTTGTCGGCCATGGGGATGAAAAACAGGTTGGCCATGACGGCACCATAAAACGTGGTGATCATGGCCACGGCCATTTTGGGGCCGATGGAGGAGGGGTCATCCAGGTTGGCCAGCATCTGAACCAGACCGATGAGGGTCCCCACCATGCCGAAGGCCGGAGCGTAGGCGCCCATGGATTTGAGTACCGAATACCCGATTTTATGGTCCCGGGCCGTCAGTTCCATCCGTTTGTTCATCACCGCGGCGATATCCGAGGTCTTGACCCCGTCCACCGTCATCTGGAGGGCCTGCCTCAGGTAGGGGTCGCCGGTGCTTTTGATGTCGCCCTCGATGGACAAAAGACCGCCCTTTCGGGCCTTGTTGGAAATCTCAACCAGGGTCTTGATCAGGGTCTCGGGCTTTTCGATCTTGAACATGAACACCTTGACCGTGGTCTTGAAGACACCCAAAAAATCATTGAGAGGGTAGGCGATCATGGCTGAGGCCAGGGTTCCGCCCACCACGATCATCACCGAGGGCAGGTTCCAGAACAGCAGAAGACTGCTTCCCAGAAGAATGGTTATCGCAACAAAGGCCGTTCCCGCCAGAGCACCGATTAAAGAGGCAATATCCATGGTTCGTCTATCCCTTTACAAAGACCGTCTCGTCAAGAAGATCGATTTTGTTGTACCGTGCCAGCTGATTGATGGTGTCTTCGGTGAGCACCGTGTTTTCCGACAGAAGTTTGGCCCCCTTGGCCGTGTACAGACCGGCGGCCAGGGTCATGCCCGGTTTGACCTCGTACAGACGAAGTTCAACGGTGTTGCGGGTTTCATCCGGCACGTGGCGATTGACAAACCGCCGCAGGGTTCCCATGACCGAAGCGTCAAGCACCACGCCGATCAGGGCGTCCAGAGCGTCCAGGGCCTCGGAAACCGTCATGCCCCCGCCCCGGTTGACCAGGTTGTCGTACAGGTTGACCGCCGCGATGATCCGGGAACCCAAAGGAATCCGATCCTTGACAAGGCCGTCGGGGAATCCTTCGCCGTTGACCTGTTCATGGATGTGGCGGATCATCCGGGCCACGCGTTCGAGCCCGGTGAACCGCCGGAGCATGTCCGACCCGACCACCGGATGAAGGGCCAGAAGATCCTTCTCGGCCGGGGTATAGTCCTGGGGACGTTTGAGCGCCAGCGACTCGGGAATACTCAGGCGGCCCAGCTCATGAAGACGGGCCGCACTGTGAATATCCTCGATCTGATCATCGGGAAGACCCATCATCCGGGCCATGGACGCCGCCGTCTCGGCCACGGCCGTGCTGTGTCCCCGGTGATACTGGGGCCTGTCCTCGATCAGCCGGGACAAAAGATCGATCAGGGCCCGGCGATCCTGGGCCAGACACCCTTCCAGGCGCTCAATTTCGCGACCGCTGCTCTCCCGTTCATCGGCCATCAGCGCCACCTGACGGAGGGCGCCGTTCAGGGCGTCTTTTTCCTTGGCCAGATAGGCCCGGGTGTCTTCAAGCTCTCGCCGGAGACGGTCCGAATCCCCGTCCGAAGGCGGCACATCGTCCGTCGCACCGTCACGGGAAAATCGCCGGGATTTCATCATGGCGTTGATCCGGGCGAAAAGTTCCTCCCGTGAAAAGGGTTTCATCAGGTATTCATCGGCCCCCGCCTGAAATCCCGCAACAATGTCTCCGGACTCCAGGTCCATGCCGGTGACCAGCATGAGCACGACGTCCCTGAGCGACGATTCGCTTCGAACGTGCCGGCAGAAGTCCAGCCCGTTCATGCCGGGAAGGATCACGTCGCAGATGATCAGAGCGGGCAGAAGGTCCCGGGCCAGGTCAAGTCCTTCTTCGGCGCTTCCCGCCGTGGACAGCTCGTAATCGGAATCTTCGAAGAAACAGTGATAGATGGCGACCAGATCCGGATCGTCGTCGATATAGAGAACCCGGGTCCGGTCCTTGTTGGGGCGTTGTTCCATGAACATCTCCTCGATACCGCTCCGGGGTCATGGGCAGTCGGCCGATCCCTGTGGCGACGGGTCCCGGCGGTTCCGCCGGCGTCGGCCGTCATGCGTGATCCCCATGGGTTTCATTCAACGGATGGTGACGGTATGCGAAAAATGCCGAACGTCAAAGGCCTGAGCCGAACGGCCCGGCGCGGAACCGTTTCGTTCCGCCCGGCCCACGGCATCATCGGAACAAAAAAACAAAATTTGTCATAAAAATAAAATATTTAGCCCTATCAGTCAACATAATTCTTCTTCCACCATTCATCCCAGTTAGTGGTGACAATACTTTCGGCGATTTGTTTTCCCGTTTCGGTCTGAAGCCGGTCCATCACGATGGGCAGCCAGGTTTCCGGCCCCTTGCGACCGGTGTCGGCCAGGGTTTTCAGCTCAAGGATAAAAGACAACTGGTCCGCGTCCCGGGCCAGCTTCGCCTCCCTCGTCCTCGACGCGTTGAACTCGTCGATCAGCTCCCGGATGGCGGAACCGAAAGGGATATGGCGAATCAGATCATTCACCGCTTTAGTCTCATCGACCGTTACGTATTTTTTCTGAACATAATTCATGTCGCCGGTCCGTGCTTCGGGCAGGTCGTGCATCAGACACATGCTGATCAGCCGGCCCCGATCCACCTCCGGCTCCATGGATGCCATGACATAGGCGATAAAGGTGATCATAAACGAATGTTCGGCCACCGATTCGCGTCCCGAACCCAGAAAATGATACCCCGACCGGGGTATTTCCTTGAGCATTTTTGCTTCGAAAAGAAGATTGGCAATATTGTCCATGGCGTGTTCCCGGTCTGAGCGTCAACGGAATCTAACGGTATTTCGGCCGGAAAGGACAGGGACTTGAGCCCTTTTCGGCCTTCGGACTTCAGGCATATTCGAAGAGCGGTCTTTTTGCAACCGTAATCATCGGTCGCCCGCCACGGACTATCTTGGGGTCATTGCTTCCCCCGCCATTGAAAACCTTGACAAATCAACAAAGTACGGGTTATAGATGATGCATTATCATTGCCTGGTCCTTTTTCCATATTAACCAACACACACTGGGGCGCCTGATGAACACCACAATAAAATCATTTTCGTTAGTTATTTTCTGCACGCTGTTCCTTGTTTCGAGTTTTACTCCCTGCTTTGCCGAAACCGCAAACGACGAAGGCTCTCCCGAACTCAACAGCGAATCGGCGATCTATTACACCGTGAAAAAGGGAGATACCCTCTGGGACCTGTCCCAGCGATTCAACAACAGCGCCTGGAAATGGCCGGGCATGTGGGGTGACAACCAGCAGCTGACCAATCCCCACCGGATCTACCCCGGCCAGAAAATCAAGCTGTTCTTCCGGAGTGATATCGATCAGATCAAAAAGCTCGAACAGGCCGTCGAAGAAGACACGGCGGTGGTGGAGCCCGAAGAAACGGATAAAACCGTGGAAGCCGTCGACGCCGTGGTCATTGACGACACGGCCGAAAGCACCGAAGAAAAACCCTCGGATATCCGGCTGCCCTTCTACCATTACTCCAAAATCGGCGGCGTCGGGTTCATGCGGCCCAAACCGGCGGAATCCCATGGCTACATCTTCAAGCTCAAAGGCCCCGAACGCCTGATGATCAGCAAGGGCGACGAGGTCTTCATCACGGAAGACAACGACAAGGAACTGGTACCGGGAGCCAAGTATTTCATCTATCGCCTGAAGGACGCCGCAGACATCAAGGAAAAAATCGAAAACGATGCGCGGCTTCACAACCTTGAGAAAAAAGCGAAAAAAACCCGGGTCGGCCACCAGCATTACATCACCGGGATCGTCCAGATCACCGGCAAGCAATCCGGTTACGCCGTGGGCACCATCGTTCAGTCCTACCGGACCATCTACCTGAACGACCTGGTCATTCCCTACATCTACCGGTCACCGGACATCACCCTGTCGGCCAGCGTCGAAGGCCTGACCGGTACCATCATCTGTTCCGAAGAAGATGAGGGCCTGATGGGCGACGACAAGGTCGCCTTCATCGACAAGGGCGCCAACGACGGCGTAAAACCGGGCCAGATGTACAACGTCTTCTATCCCGAAGAAAAAGCCTCGGCCGAACTGATCGGCGGCAAGAAGCTGTTCGTTCCGGTGGATTTCGCCTCCATCCTTGTCCTTCACACCGAGGACACCACCTCAACGGTCCTGATCACCAGCGCCTATCAGGGCGTCAGTTCCGGCGACACCTGGCATTATCCCCAGGAATAGAACCATCACGCCCCTGCAACGTCAAGCGGCCATCTCCGGACTGTCGGAGATGGCCGCTTTTTTTCGTAGAGGCGCGTGCCCGTATCAGCCCAGCATCATGGGCTTCACCTGATCGGACGCCATGGCGGTCACCGTCAGCGTCTCCACCCGTCCTCCCGGCCACCGGACGCGAACCTCGGCCTCCTGACCGGCGGGAATCCGGGTATATCCGGCCCCGACGGCCGCCGCCACGGCCAGACTCTGCCGGTCCGCATGGACCGGAACGAGAATCACCGGACTGCCCACCCCCCTGACATCCAGAACGGCATAGGCGGCCGGGTCGTAATGGCTGAGAATCGACTGATTGTCTCCCCGGGTTTTTCCGACGATAATTTTCACCGAGGGATTCAGACGGATATGACGGCCAAACTGAAGCAGATGCAGATCGCCGATGCCGAAGGGCGTGTCGTGGTCGAACAGATCCTTCAACCGGATCGAATAATTTTTATCCGTCAAAAGACAGCCGCCCGCCGGTGAGGGGTAGTCGGTGAGCCCAAGTTCGGCGGCCAGTTGAATCTGGGGTTTTCTGGATCGTCCGGAGAAATCCATCAGTCGTTCCCGGTCCACCAGTCCCAGCTTTTCCACCTCGGTTTCCGGAAGAATCCGGGCAGACAGGGGACGGAGAATCATGCCGTCAAACCCCGATTTTTTTTCCACATACCGGAGGGCCTGCTTGGTCTGGGAAAGCGGCCGCTGGCCGGCCACCTCCCCGCTGAACAAAAAATCATACCCCGAATCCGCCATCATGTCGCCGGCCAGACGAAACATCAGCGCATGGCAGTCCCGGCAGGGATTCATGTGCTTCCCGTAGCCCAGCGGAGGATCCTTGAGCATGGCCAGATAGGTGTCGGTGATATCCATCGTGATCAGGGGGATACCGGTGCGACGCGACGCCTTCCGGGATTTGTCCGCATTGAAAAAGGGGGTCTCAAAACTCAGCCATGTGACATCGATCCCCTGATGCTTCAAAACCAGACCGGCAAGAATACTGTCCAGGCCGCCGGAGCACAATCCCAGGGCGCGAACCTGTTTTTCATTATCTTTCATGAACCTCTTTCCATCGTTGGGGTCATTGGGGATACGGCATGAAGAAAAAATCAGAACACCACCCCGTCCGATAAGCCGGACGGCCCCAGGGCCACGTCACCCGTTTTTTCATCACGGGTGATCATGTGTTTGACATGGTCCACAATGAGGGTGGCGCTCATTTCCATGGGACTCAGGGAATCGACGTAGCGGGCCGCCGCCTCGGCCGACCTGAGATAACGGGGACAGCCGGACAGCGAGGCGCACTTGCCCTGAAGAAACGCCAGGTACTCCTCCATTTTCGACTTCAACTCCGAATCGGAAAGACCCGTATACCCCGTACAGATGTCTGCCAGCTGATCCGGAGACGGGAAATCGTCGGCTTCCATAACCTGTCGAAACATCTCGGCAAAACGCAGCAAGCCCTGGTGCACATGATGATCCCCGGCCATGTTCTTTCCGGCCCACCCCGCCCGGAGCCATTTGAACGTGGCGCAGCGCAGCCGGTCGGCAGAACCGGGGCTCTCCATGTAAACGGATACCGAAAACGAATCGTATACGTAGGACTTCACCCAGCCCAGGCCCCGGGCGGTCAGGCCCTTTTCACCCGAATAAAAAAAATCGAGTTCCTGTTCCCTGCCCAGAATATACCCTTTCCTGCCCACATCGGACACATCCTTTTGCTTGAGAATGGACAACAGGACCCTGCGCCCCTTGTACGGCATGAGAATTACGGTGCGATAGGAGTCGTAGCCGTAGTAGGCACCGGTATGGGGATCGGGTGTGTTCTGCATGTAATAGACGCTGCGGATCACCACGGGTTCGACAAGACCCGGCAGACGGCGTTCCAGATGAGCGAGCTCGGACGGAGCCGAAAGATCGTGAAGGCTCTTCCAGGCGGACAGCCGGATCATCGACGGCATCACGGCGCAGGAGGGAATACGGGGATTGTAGCAGTAGCGGATCAGCCGGGCCATATCCGACCGGAACTCAAAGGCGTGATACGCCGATGCGGCACGGTCGAGCCCGCCCCGGAAAAGGGGTTCTTCCGCAAAGCCGTCGGAATCCACATGATCGAGAAGAAGGCGAATCTTTTCGGGATCAAAGGGTTCCGGGCTCTCGCCCACCAGGGCCCTCAAATGGGCAAACCCATCAAGGGGCAATCGGCCGGCGCAGGGTTCACCCAGGACCGGAATCGAACAGCAGACAAAAAAAACACACACAAGGGCGCCAAGGCACCTCTTACAGACATCAATCATCATCAAACGAGACAAACCGGTTTTGAATGAATATCAATAGTTCCCAATTATTTTTTCGGGATTTATAACAGAATTGAGCACAAAATCAAACCATGAATGAGCGGGGGCCCTCAGAGCATCCCTTTTTTCAAGATGGCGATCAACAGCCAGACGCCGAAGACGGCGGCTGCGGAAAAGCCGATCATGCCCACCAGAGAGACCCCGTAAAAGAGGGGTGGGGTTTTGAAGGCCAGAAGCAGGGCCGATCCGATGATCAGAGCGCCGATGATGATGGCAAACGACACGCGGTTGCTCACCTGGTCATGGGTTCTCAGAAAATCGGACAGCCCCTTGATTTCAACATTCACGGTCAGTTTGTTCTGCCGGGTGTTCCGGGCCACCTGCAGGATTTCCCGGGGCAGGTCCTGAAACACCGTAAAGGAGTCGGCCAGGACGGCCAGAACCCCTTCGGTGATTTTACGCGGTGAGTAACGCGACATTTTGGCCCGTTTCACAAAGGGTTCGGCGTGGGCGATCATGTCAAACCCCGGATCCAGAAGCCGGGCAATGCCTTCCACGGCGGCAAAGGCCTTCATCATCAGAAAAATCACCGGAGGCACCCGGACCCGGTTCCGGGTGGCGATATCCAGAAAATCCTGAAGCAGACGGGCCACATCGATATCCTTGAGGGATTTGAACAGATGGCGCCCCATGAAATCCTCGATTTCCTTTTCGAATATCCGAAGATCCGGTTCCTCGTCGTATTCACCGAGTTCCAGCAGCAACCTGGCGGAGCGGGCCGGATCACGTCGGGCCACGCTCTCCAGAATATCGACGAACAGATCGCGCCGCCTTCGGTCCACGCATCCGGTCATGCCGAAATCGATGGGGCAAATCACGTTTCCGGGCAGGACAAACACATTGCCCGGATGGGGGTCGGCATGAAAAAAACCGAACTCGAACACCTGACGCATGATGAAATCCGCGCCCCGGGCCGTTATCGTCTTCCGATCCAGGCCGGCCTCATCCAACCGGCCCACATCAGAGACCTTGATGCCCTGAATAAACTCCAGGGTCAGCACCCGTGAGCCCGAATAGTCCGGATAAAATTTGGGGATATACACGGTGCGATCCCTCAGGAACTGAACCGCCGTCCGCTCCAGGCTCGATGCTTCGATACCGTAGTCGAGTTCACGCTCCAGGGTCCTGGCAAATTCCTCGACCACCTGCACGGGACGCTGAAACGCCAGCTCTTCCACATGACGTTCCATCAGTGTGGCCAGGTGAAGCATGATTTCAAGATCCACCTCGACGACCTTGCGGATCCGGGGGCGCTGCACCTTCACCGCCACCACGTCGCCGTCGGGGAGAACGGCCCGGTGAACCTGACCGATGGAGGCCGAAGCCAGCGGGCGTTCATCGATGGATGCAAAAAGCGATTCGACGGTCTCCCCAAGCTGATGCTCGATAATGTGACACGCCTCCTCAAAGGGGAAAGGAGGGACTTCGTCCTGGAGTTTTTCAAACTCCTCGATCACGTCGGCGGGGATAATATCGGGGCGGGTGGACAGAATCTGGGCGAATTTGATAAACGTCGGTCCCAGTTCTTCGAACAGAAGCCTGATCCGCACGGCCCGGCTGAGCTTTTCCACATTGTCCCGTTTTTTTCGGGAGATCATCTGGAGACCGATTTCCAGATACTGATCGATGCGAAGGCGTTCAACCACGTCATCGAAACCGTAACGAAACACGATGGCCAGAACCTGGCGATAGCGGTTGAAATGGCGGTAAGTCCGCCCGATCACACCGATTTTTCGGATGCTTACCATCTACGGGACGATCCCCTACTTACCGGCTTTCTTGAGTTTTTCAACCTCTTTTTTCAGGGCATCAAGTTCTTTCTTACTGGCGATGTCGGCCTTGGACATGTAATCGGCAATGCCGTCCCTGATCTGTTTTTCCATATCCTTGCGGGCGTCCTCGTATCGTTTCATCATGTCATCGATAAATTTCCGGCCCTCATCCTCACTCATCTTGCTTTTGTTGATCATTTCGCGTGTGAATTCCTCGATTTCCGACTGGGTCTTGAGGGCCATCCCCAGTCCCGTCATCATGGCTTTTTTCATGAATTCCAATGGCATGGTTCACTCCTTTGTTCTGATAAATCGGCGGGTTGAATAATCGACTCGGGGCGTCTGTCTCCCCCTTATGGCCGGAAATGGCTTATCTTAGAAGGTTTTTGTCCTGAACGCAAAGAAAAAAGGGGAACGCGGTCCCATGGGCCGTGTTCCCCCGAATGATCGTTATGATGAACCCGAACGATCCCTACGTCGTCTTACTTGCTGCCGAACGCCTCCTCACTCATCTCGTTGACCGCGCCGTTCATGTTCGTGATGGCGTTCAGGCGGCCTTCGGTCACGAAAAGAGTGTTGTTGACGAAATATTCACAGGTCTTGACCTGGCCTTCATAGAACGGAATATCCTTCTTTTTCGCTCCGCCTGAGATGGCATTCTGGGCGGTCTGGGCGCGCCAGAGCAGCATCCAGGCCATGGTCAGATCACCGGTGACCGTCAACAGGGGATGAGACTGGGCAAAGGCGTTGAGAACCTTGTCGCTCATGGCTGCCTGGGCAATGGTGCCGACCACTTCGGTGTATTTGGTGTAAACCGCTTCGACCCGCGCGGCAAGAGCTTCAAGACCCGCCGTCTGTTTGGCCTGGTCGATACTGGCCTTGATACGGCCGAGGAAGCCCATGAAGGGCTTACCCTTGTTCATACCGACTTTCCGTCCGAGAAGGTCCATGGACTGAATGCCGTTGGTCCCCTCATAGATCTGGAAAATACGGCTGTCGCGCAGCAGCTGTTCCACCGGGAAATCCTTGCAGTAGCCGTAACCGCCGTAAACCTGAACACCATGACTGCACACCTCGTTGGCCTTGTCGGTGATGTAACCCTTGATGATCGGGGTCAGGATCTCCAGAAGTTGGCTGTACTCTTCCTTGATTTCGGGCGTTTCGGCCGTTTTCACCGTGTCGTGGCAGATCCCGGAGAAGTAGATCAGGCTGCGCATACCGTCGACCAGAGATTTCATTTCAAGCAGTTGACGGCGAACATCGGGATGCTGAATGATGGGAACGCCGCCGTCTTTGGGTTTGAGCATGTTGGCGCCCTGAATCCGTTCCCGGGCATAGGCCAGGGCATGCATGTAGGATGTGGTGGCCACGGAAAAGCCCTGAAGCCCCACCAGCTGACGCGCGTCGTTCATCATGATGAACATGGAGCTCATCCCCTTGTTTTCCTGACCGAGCAGAGTACCGATGCATTTGCCGGCGCCGCCTAGGGTCAATGAACAGGTGGCACTGCCGTTGATGCCCATCTTGTGCTCGATACCGGTGCAGACCACGTCGTTGAACTCGCCCAGGCTGCCGTCGGGATTCACGCGGTATTTGGGCACCAGGAACAGGGAGATACCGCGGGTCCCGGCCGGTGCGCCTTCGATGCGGGCCAGAACGGGATGCACGATGTTGGCCGTCATGTTCTGCTCACCACCGGAGATGAAAATCTTGTTGCCGGAAATGTTGTAAGTCCCGTCGGCATTTTTCGTAGCCACGGTTTCAAGGGCGCCCACGTCTGAACCGGCACAGGCTTCGGTCAGCAGCATGGTGCCGGCCCATTCGCCGGAGTAGAGTTTCTTGAGATACAGATTTTTCTGCTCTTCGGTGCCGATTTCCTCAATCATCTTGGCAGCGCCGTGGGTCAGGCCGTGATAGAGCATAAAGGCCACATTGGCGCCCTGAAAGTATTCGCTGGCGGCCAGGGCCACGGTCTTGGGCATGCCGCCCCCGCCCCATTTGGGATCATCGCTCATGCCCAGCCATTCGCCTTCCATAAACAGGTCCCAGGGACGTTTGAAACATTCGGGAACCGTCACCTGACCGCCTGAGAAGGTACATCCCTCGTCACTGGGTTTCTGGGTGGGCATGATTTCCTTGATGGCCAGAGAACGGGCTTCGGAAACGATCATATCCACCGTTTTCCGGTTGAAATCGGCGAATATTTCCTTTTCCGTCAACTGGGTCACGTTCAGTTGTTCATGAAGAACAAAATCCACATCTCTACGATCCGCAATCGGCTGTGCCATAATTCTTCTTCCTTTTTCTTTAAAATTAATCCTGTGTGTAATATAAAAATTAAGAAAAAATCATTTCTTGAATATATCCGTCACACCAAACCACCAGACTTTAAGAACCCGTTATATTAAAATATAGACCAATGCTTGTCAAGCCTGGGAAATCATTCCAATGGGGACAGTCAAATTATATACCAAAGTCGTCCGTACCGACCCCACATCCCTTCCCCATCCAAGATGGACACGCCGCATAAACCCAAATTCGTCATCAGCGCATTCCTTTTGAACCGAAACGCCCAAAAACGTCCTCCTCGAGCCGTTTCCCGCTCGTGCCGGTACAAAAAAGAAACAGCTATCCTGTCCTTTTTCGAAAGGCGTGTCGGTATGACGTCCATCTTTGGCAGGGATTGATCAGGTACTCAGG
>NZ_BAAHXV010000034.1:0-46549 GCF_054657895.1 Desulfatiferula olefinivorans
GGAGTCGAAGAAAAAACAGTGATCCAGTTTTCAGAAGCATAAAAAGATGGGGTGGCCGCAGCTGTAGGCCAGGCGGGGAAGATGGTCCGGTCGGTGGTGGACGGTTGAGACGCACGGCGTGGGTGGGGGCACGGCGCGCCGTCCCCCTACAAATTCCACCGCGGGGGATGGGTCGGGTATATTTCCGGATACGGTTCAATTCCGGTTCGGGGTGCGAATTTTCCGATTGACAGCCTGAAAACCCTTGGGTATACCTTTTTTAAAGCGTCTGTCCGAAGGCAGATTTCAGATCACTTTTTAGTATCATCGACGTCATCCAAGCCACGAAGGCCTGCACCCGGAAGGGGTGTGTCTTTGCGGCTTTTTTTGTTTTGGGCGAATGATTCGGGAAACGGGGGCAGGGTGCACATTTCAGAAGGTGTTTTGAGGCCGGAGATTCTGGCCGGTGCGGCCGCGCTGACGGCTCTGGGCGTGGCGGCGGGACTGCGGCGCATCGAGGACCGGGAGATTCCGGCCATGGGCATTCTGTCGGCGGCCTTTTTCGTGGGCTCGTTGATCCATGTGCCCGCAGGCGTGGTGTCCGTGCATCTGGTGCTCAACGGGCTGGTCGGGTTCATCCTGGGTATCCGGGCCTTTCCCGTGATCCTGGTGGGGCTTCTGCTCCAGGCCCTGTTGTTTCACTTCGGCGGCCTGACCTCCCTGGGCGTCAACACGCTGAACATGGCCCTGCCGGCCTTCGTGTGCGGCCTGGCCTTCGGCTGGGCCAAGAAACCGGAAACAGGGCGGCTGACGTTCACTGTCGCCGCCTTCGCCTGCGGGGCGCTTTCCGTTTTGCTGTCGGGGCTCATGGTGGGGCTGACCCTGTTTTTGAACGGCCAGGCCTTCGTACCGGCGGCCAAACTCATGATGAGCGCCCATGTGCCGGTGATGATCATCGAAGGGCTGGTCACCGCGTCCTGTCTGGGATTTTTGAAAAAAGTCAGACCCGAAATGCTGACCGGCCCGGGGCCGGTGAAGGAGGCCGATGCGTGACGGCAGCTGTGTCCACGACGGGGCCGTGATGGTTCGTTTCGATCCCCGGCTGAAAGTGATGCTTCTGATCTGGATGTCCGTGCTGATCGCCGTGGCGAAAAGCCCCTGCTGTCTGGGGGCGGGCGCAGTTCTGGCCGGGATCGCCGCCTGTTTTTCCGGCCTGACGGCCCGCGAGGTCCTGACGGGCCTGTTGCCGGTCAACGGCATGGTGGTGTTTCTGTGGCTGGTGGTGCCGTTCAGCCTTCCCGGTGAGGTCCTCTGGACCCTGGGGCCCTTTTCCGCCAGTTCCGAGGGCATCCGCCTGGCCCTTCTGATCACGGCCAAGGCCAATATTCTGATGCTGTCGTTTATCGTCTACACCGCATCGACGCCGCTGGTGGTCACCGGCCAGGCCCTGTCCCGTCTGGGGCTTTCGGGCAAGCTGACCCGGCTGTTGCTGTTCACCTATCGCTATATCGCGGTGATCCACGACGAATACCGGCGAATGAAAACCGCCATGATCATCCGGGGGTTTGTGCCCAAAACCAGCCTGCACACCTACCGGACCTATGCCTGTCTTCTGGGGATGGTGCTGGTGAAAAGCGCGGCCCGGGCCGAGCGGGTGCATCAGGCCATGCTGTGCCGGGGGTTCGACGGCCGGTTTCACAGCCTTTCGGAGTTTTCCTTTCACCGTCGCGACGCCGTTCTGCTTGCCCTTTCCGGCGTGTGGATCACCACCATGGGGATACTGGAATGGACCTTACCCGCCCTGTAATCGATCTGGACGGCATCTGCTACGCCTATCCGGGCTCATCGTCTCCGGTGCTCGATCATCTCTGCATCACGGTCAACGAAGGTGAGCGGATCGCCCTGACCGGTCCCAACGGCAGCGGCAAGACCACCTTGTTTCATGTGATCATGGGCCTTTTGCGGCCGTCGGCCGGGACCGTCCGGATCGACGGGACGCCCCGGGTCCGGGACAGGGATTTCGTTTCGGTTCGCCGTCGCATCGGCCTGCTTTTCCAGGATTCCGACGACCAGCTGTTCAGCCCCACGGTACTCGACGACGTGGCCTTCGGCCCTCTCAACATGGGGCTCTCCCGGCGCGAGGCCCGGGACAAGGCCCTTTCCGTTCTTGACGTGCTTGGGCTTGACGGGTTCGGGCCGCGCATCACCCACCGTCTGTCCGGCGGCGAAAAACGTCTGGTGGCTCTGGCCTCGGTGCTGGCCATGGATCCCGGCACCCTGCTGCTCGACGAACCCACCACCGGCCTGGACGATCGGACCCGGGAGCGTCTGATCCACATCCTTGAGGGCCTGGACAAGACCCTGGTGGTGATTTCCCATGACCCCGATTTCGTGGACCGGGTCACCCGCATCCGCTACCGCATGGACGGCGGCACCCTCCGGGGCTCTCCCGGTTTTTTCAATTGACAGGCACGGGGCCATTGGTTATAGGTAGACCATTAATGTCGGCCCGAAGGCCGGCGGTAAAAAAAATTGAACCACATCCATAAGCCACTTGAAGCCACGAAGGCCGTCCCCCATGAGGGGTGTGTTTTCGCGGCTTTTTTGTTTTTTTGACGGGATAAATGAATCATGACGCGTTCTTTGGGCAGAACCATCTGCGTGATCGACGGACAGGGCGGCGGTATCGGCAAGACCCTGATCAAAGCCATCAAGGCCTGCTACGGTGAAACCTTGGATGTCTGGGGTCTGGGGACCAATGCCATCGCCACCGGCCAGATGCTCAAGGCCGGAGCCAACCGGGGCGCCACCGGTGAAAACGCCATCGTCCGTTCGGTGACGGCGGCGGATCTGATCATCGGATCGGTATCCGTGACCTGGGCCAACGCCATGCTGGGCGAGGTGACTCCGGCCATGGCCGAGGCGGTCATGGGTTCACCGGCCCTTAAAATCCTGCTTCCCCTGACCCAGGAATCGGTCCGGTTGGTGGGGCTGGCCACCGAGCCTCTGCCGCACATGGTCAGGGCTGTGGTCGAAAACGACATCAAGGAGGTTTTTTTTCATGTGTGAAGCCAACGCCTATGTGATCAAGGACGGCAAGGAATCCTTGCTGATGGAATCCGTGGACCTGCTGGAGCCGGTGGGCCATACGGGGTACCGGCTGACCAGCATCTTCGGTGATCAGAAAACCGTGACGGGCAGGATCCGGTACATGAACCTGGTCAACCACAAGATGGTCTTCGACACGGATGACGACGCAGGCCCGACGCCGCCTGTCTGATCCGCATCATCAACACGAAAACGGGGCAAACGGCCATGGGGCAGGGTTTGCCCGGGGAGAAACCATGGAACGACTGAGTGTCCGCCCATTTCGGCGCCGGCTGATCGCGGCGTTGTCGCTGACGGGCCTCCTGATTCCGCTGTGCACGTTTGCCGGTCCCCCCGAGGGGTATCGCACCGTTGAAAAAGACACCGACGGTAACGGCATCATCGATCAGATCGCCGAGTATGACCGGTCGGGGCGTCTTGTGTGCGTCCGACTGGACACCGACGAAGACGGTCGGCCGGACCGGTTTCAGTATTATGAAACGGGCCGGCTTATCCGGGTCGAGCGGGACCAGGACGCAGACGGCCGTCCGGAGGTGTTCGATTTTTTCAACGAGGGGCATCGCAGCCGCCAGGAGCGTCGGGATGACCGGGGCCGGGTCGTTCAGCTCGTTATTTTCGATGAAAACGATCAGCCCCTGTCCATGAAAAAGGACACCACCGCCAGCGGCGTCTTCGATCAGGTGTTCACCTTCGACAAGGGCCTTCCGGTCCGGATGACCCAGGATACCGATGAGGACGGCACCGTGAATGTCCGGGTGACCTTTGCCGCCGGGCGTCCGGTGTTCAAGTCGGTGGATGAGGACGGCGATGGACGGGTGGAAACAAAAACCGATTACGACGGGGAGGGCCTGCCGCTGAAAAGCCTGCACGATCAGGACGGCGACGGGGCCTTTGAGGTCCTGCGCGTTTATGCCGCAGGCGAGGTGGTTCGCCAGGATACGGACCGGGATCTCGACGGACGGCCGGACCGGGTGACCCGTTTTGCCCGGGGGCTTCCCGTTGCGCAAACCGGCGATACCAACCTTGACGGTACCATGGATGTGTTCATGACCTTCGATAAGGCGGGGCAGGTGTCCGAGATCAGGGAAGACAGCCGCCACACCGGCCGCATCGACCGGATCCGAACCTTTACGGACGGCCTGCCGGTCCGAACCGTGGCCGACACCGACGATGACGGGTTCATGGAGTCGGACTACCGCTATGAAGACGGTCTCCTTGTATCCCAGACCCGCGATGAAAACAAGGACGGGAAACCCGACACTTGGCTGACCTTCGGTCCCGATGAACAGAAAAAACGGATGGAGGCCGACACGACCTTCAACGGGGTTGTGGATCTGACCATTGATTATCACCGGGGCGTGAAGACGAAAGCGGAAAAAGACGGCGACGGCGACGGGTATTTCGAAACGGTGGACCGGTTCGACCGGCCGGACTGGGACCGTGTGACCGAGACGGATCAGAACGCCAACCGTGTCATCGAAAGCCGGTTTTGTTTCAGGGAGGGCGTCCTTCGGCGTCGCGAATTCGACGACAACGAGGATGGACGGGCCGATCTGATCGAGTTTCTCAGTGCGGCGGGGCAGGTGGAACGGGCCGAGGAGACGGACCCCCGGAGCGGCCGGGTGCGCCTGGTCTTTTTGTATGACGAAAAGGAAACGCCCTGGTGTGCCGAAGAGGACAGCGACGGCGACGGGGTGTTCGAGACCCGCTTCTTGTATGAAAACAATCGGCTCTATGCCGTGGAAGAGGATACGAACGCCGACGGCAGGGCCGATGTCTGGGAAACTTACGACGAGGCCGAGACGCTGCTGTCCACCCGCCAGGATTTCGATTTTGACGGTGTGCCCGATATGGAAAAGGACAAGACCGGGTCCTGGCCCCTTCTGGCGGCCCAGGACCGCGATAACGGGGAGACCCCCCAAGCCCATTGACGTGAAGGATGATTTATGCTCGATTTTCTGGCAAAAGGCGGTGTGTTGGTGGTGCCGATTCTGTTGTGTTCGGCCCTGGCCCTGGCGATTTTTCTCGAAAGGATCATTCGGTTTTCCCGGATGCGCAGCCGGGGAGCGGGCCTGGCGGATTCGGTGGCGGGCCTGGTGCTCAGCGGCAAGGAGAGCGAGGCCCTCGCCCTGGCCGAACAGAGCGATTCGCCCATGGGCCGGGTACTCGCCCGGGCCCTGGACGTGAAGGATCTGGACCGGGAAATGCTGGAAACCGTGATCATCAACGCCACGGATGAAGAGGTCCGGAGCATGTCCGCCTACATCCAGGCCCTGGCCACCATCGGCAACATCGCCCCTCTTCTGGGCCTTTTGGGGACGGTCATCGGCATGATCAAGGCGTTTATGGTCATTCAGAACACAGGCGGCAAGGTCAACGCCGCCGTGCTGGCCGGGGGCATCTGGGAGGCCATGCTGACCACGGCCCTGGGACTTGCCGTGGCCCTGCCCGTCATGGTGGCCCACAGCTACCTGACCGCCCGGATCGACGCCTATGAGGCCCGGCTCCAGAACGGTTCCGTGGTGTTCATCAAGGCCCTGTCCATGAAAAAGGAAGCCTAGGCCATGCTGGTTCATCGGAAAAGACGTCCCCGTTACGCCATCCAGGCGCCGCTGACCTCCCTGATCGATATCGTGTTTATGCTTCTCATCTATTTTCTCCTGACCACCAATTTCCTGGTCGAGGAGGGCATCCGCATCAAGCTGCCCCAGGCCCGTGCCTCGGCACCCATGACCCAAGAGGAGATCACCGTGTACGTGGACCGGGACGGACGGGCGTTCATCAAAAACACCGAGTACCGCGAAGACCTTCTGTTCAAGGAACTGAAAACCCTGATCGGCGGGCGGTCCGACCGGCTGGTCATGGTCAAGGCCGACCGGCTGGTGGAACTCAACCGGGCCGTGAAGGTGATGGATCTGGCCAAGGCCGCCGGGGCCGAGCGGCTGTGTCTGGCGACGGAAAAGTAGACGTGGACGGGCAGGACATGGGGCAGGCATTGAAACGACAACCCAACCGACTGTTTCAGCTGATGATCGGCCTGTCGGTGCTGGTCCATCTGGGACTGCTTGTTTACATCGCGGGCATCTATCGGTCCGAATCGCTGACCGTCATTGAGATGAGCGTGGCGGATATGCCGGGGCCATCGGGACGGGTGATTCCCCGGCCCAGGCGGCGTCCGGAGCCGCCGAGAATCACCGAGCCGTCCCTGCCCAGTCCCCGGGTTCCGCAGACGGTTCTTCCCATGGAAGCCCCGGACCTTTCTTCCTCCCTGATGGAATCGCTTGCCGTGCCCGCCAATCCGGTGGACGGGCTGGCCGGTTTGCCGGATCTTTCCTCAGCCGACAGCCGGGGCCTGTTTTCACGGAAGGATTATTTCGAGATGGTCCGGATGAGAATCGAGCGGGCCAAGCACTACCCCGAATCCGCCCGAAGCCGCATGGTCGAAGGGCGGGTCACCGTGCGTTTCACCATCACCCCCGACGGTCAGGCCACCGACCTGTCCATCGTGCGTCATTCGGGCCGCCGGGATCTGGATCAGGCGGCTATGGATGCGGTCATGAACGCCGCACCCTTCAGTCGTCTTCCCCGGTCTCTGTTCACCGGCCCCCAGCAGCTGGAACTGACCCTCTGTTTCGAACTGACCTGAGAACCGTTTCAGTATCCCAGCGTTTCGTTGATCACAAGGACGCTGATGTCCGTCATCATGGGTTTGCGATGTAAAATGGACGTGACGTTGCAGATCCGCATGGGTGCGTTGCAGTCGGTGCAGCGTCCGGTGAGGGCGCAGGGGGTGTCCACGCCCAGGCTTTTGGCCCGCATGGGGGCGGCCACCTCCCGGACGCGCCGGACGGCCGACTCGAGGTCCGCCGTGATCTTGTTGACCCCGGCCACGATGATCACCTTGCCGGGACCGAAGGTCATGGCGTTGGTCCGGTTGCCCACGCCGTCCACGTTGACGATTTCGCCGGTCAGAGACAGGGCGTTGGCGCTGCACAGAAAACAGTCGCAGGAGGCTTGTTTCTTACGATAGTCGAGGCTGGTTTCAAAGGGCAGACCGGGCTCGTTGTGGTCGAACAGCCGTTTGCCCTTGTCCTTGAGCAGATCCTGGATTCCCAAGCTCCGGATGGTGTCCGACCCGCCGAATCCGATGCGATCGAAGGGCTCGATCATGCCTAAGATCATCTGGACCGCCGCCTGGGGCGTCTGCACCAGATGGGCGTCAAACCGGTGTTTGATCAGCTGCGTCACACAATGCTCCGCCAGTTTCCCCCCCAGCCACTTGTCCTGCGCGTTGTTCATCGGAAGCCTCCCCTGTGTGGATTGATGGATAATCGTTTCTGTGGACTGTCAGTCGAACCATACCCTGTTTGCACGGCCGTTGTAAAGGCTGCGGTGACAATGTCGGGAAGCACGGCATGGTGCCCTCTGCCTTCGGCGACCCTGCCGGGGGCCCGCCTTTTGAAAAGGCGGCCAAACGGTTTTTTTGGTTTTCTCAGGGCGGGGCTGTTTGCCTGATGCGGTGCGGTGTTGCTCGGTGTGGCAGGCATGGCGTGCGCCCTGTGCCTTCGGTGAGTCCACCCTGTCCACGACGTCCACGCTGTCCACTATGTCCACAAAAAAAGCCATTCCGGCCGGGCCTGACGGCCCGACCGGAATGGCAGGGGGGATGAGGAAGGTTAATGCTTATTCCCGCGAATCACTCACGCGGATACCCGCCCGTTTCAGGGCCGGAAAACCCAGGGCGATCAGCGCCAGTCCGGCAAACCAGGCCAGAGGGAACCGGTCGGTATGCAGACTGCTGTCGATGAAGCAGCCCTGCTCCGCGCCGGGCATGCCGATGCTCATGGTCGGCGAGCTGTTTTTGATGCCCAGGCCCGCCGGATCCACGATGACGCCGTTGGCCACGCCGTCGGCATCGCCCAGTCCGCCGTCGGTCAGGTCCACGGTGATCATGGTCCGGTCGGCGCTGAAGATCGCATGGGAGGTGTAGTCCATCCAGCCGTTGATGGAGTCGTATTTATACCATCCGGCGTTTTCCGGGGCCGGTTTGGACAGAAGGACGCCGATTTTGGCCGTGTCGCCGGGCGTCTCGACCACGATCCGGAAACTGATCAGGCCGGAGGGCAGCTCGTCGGGCATGCCGGCGGTGTCGTTGATGCCGTCTGCGGTCAACGATTCCAGCACCTCGATATCCACCACGTTGTCCATCGGGATCAGGCCCATGGTGTCACCGCCCACCAGGGTTTTCACACAGGTGAGGGTCTCGGGCTGGTCGATGTCGGCAATGCCGTCCTTGTTCAGGTCCGCATCGGCCTGAACCTCCTGGTCATCGGGTACGCCGTTGCCGTTGTTGTCGTTCGTCACCGGGGTTTCGGTGATGAAGGACGCCGCGTCGGACCACTGGGAATCCAGACCCTTGGCCGCCTTGTTCCGGTACCGCCAGAAGTAGGTGGTGCCGCTGTTGAGGACCAGCTGGGGCACGACGATGGAGGTGCCGAGCTTGCTTTTCACGGTCATAACCACGTTGGAGAAAAACCGGTCCATGCTGATCTGCCATTCGAGGTTGATCCGGCCGTCGTTGACCGGGGCCGTCAGTTCGGGTGTTGTGGACACCAGGGCGCCGTCTTCGGGAACGATGGTGCTGACCGGTGTGTCGCTGCCGCCGGTATCGGGAATGGCGGTCACGGTGACGGTCACGGTGTCGCGGGCGATGTCGCCGTCGCTGTCGGTTACGGTGTAGGTCACGGTAAAGGTCCCGGCATTGGGGAACATCACGCTGCCCGGATCTTCGACGGTCTGGGCGGCCGGGCCGCTGTAGCCGAAATTCCAGGCATGGGTGAAGGGGCCGTTGCCGGAGGTCACGGCCGCGGCAAAGTCGATGGCCGCGCCCGCCTCAACGGACAGGTTGGCCGCCGGGCTGACGATGCTTGCCGTGGGAGTCAGGTCCACATACAGGGGGTTCACGGTGACGATGGCCGAATCGGAGGCCGTGTCGCCGTCCTGGTCGGTAACCGTCAGGGTCACGGTGTAGATTCCGGCGGTATTAAAGGTCACGCTGCCCGGGTCTTCCACGGTCCGGGCGGACGGTCCGCCGCTGCCGAAACTCCAGGCATAGGTGAACGGTGCGTTGCCGGAGGTTACGGTGGCCTGGGCGGTCACGGATTCACCTTCGGTGATGGTGGTGCCGCTCAGGGGGCTGTCTATGGACACTGAGGGCTGCACATCCACGTACAGGGGGCGCACGGTGACGGTCACGGTGTCCGAGGCGGTGTCGCCGTCGTTGTCGGTGACGGTGTAGGTCACGGTATAAGTCCCTTCGTTATCGAAGGTCACGCTGCCCGGGTCTTCCACGGTCCGGGCGGACGGTCCGCCGCTGCCAAAACTCCAGGCATGGGTGAACGGTGCGTTACCGGAGGTCACGGAGGCCGCAAAATTCACGGATTCCCCTTCGGTGACGGCCGTGTCGGCCGAGGGACTGGTGATTGCCGCACCGGGCGTCACATCCACGTACAGGGCGTTCACGGTGACGGTCACGGAGGCCGTGGCGGTGTCGCCGTCGTTATCGGTGACGGTGTAGGTCACGGTATAGACGCCGTCGCTGTCAAAGGTCACGCTGCCCGGATCTTCCACGGTCACGGAGGCCGGGCCGCCGTTGCCGAAATCCCAGGCATGGGTGAAGGGAGCGTTGCCGCCGATGACGTTCACCGCGAAATTCACGGATCCGCCTTCGGTGATGGTCGTATCGGAGGCGGGGCTGACCATGCCCACCGTGGGGGTCACGTCCACATAAAGGGCCCGGACGGTGACGGTGACGGAGGCTGTGGCCATGTCGCCGTCGTTGTCGGTGACGGTGTAGGTGACGGTGTAGACGCCGTCGGTGTCAAAGGTCAGGCTGCCCGGATCTTCCACGTTCATGGGCGCGGGACCGCCGTCGCCGAAGGTCCAGGCGTGGGTGAAGGGGGCGTTGCCGGAGGTGACGGCGCCGTCAAAGGTCACGGATTCGCCTTCGTTGATCGCCACGTTGCTCACGGGGCTCGCGATCACGGCGGCGGGGGTTACATCCACATACAGGGCGTTCACGGTGACGGTCACGGAGTCTGCGGCAATGTCGCCGTCGTTGTCTGTGACGGTGCAGGTCACGGTGTAGGTTCCGGCGTTGGGGAAGGTCACGCTGCCCGGATCTTCAATGGTCTGGGCTGAGGGACCGCCCTGGCCGAAGGTCCAGGCGTAGGCGAAGGGGGCGTTGCCGGAGGTCACGTTCATCGAGAAACTCACGGAGCCGCCTTCGGTGATGGTCACATCGGACACGGGGCTGACGATATCCGCCGTGGGGGTCACGTCCACATACAGGGCCCGGACGGTGACGGTCACGGTGTCTGAGGCGGTGTCGCCGTCATTGTCGGTGGCGGTATAGGTCACGGTGTAGACGCCTTCGTTGGGGAAGGTCACGCTGCCTGGATCTTCCACGTTCACGGCGGCCGGTCCGCCCTCGCCAAACTGCCAGGTGTGGGTGAAGGGGGCGTTACCGCCTGTCACGGCGGCGCCAAAGGTCACGGATTCACCCTCGGTGATGGACACGTCGGCGGCCGGGCTGCTGATGGCGGCGGCGGCGCTGACGTCCACATAGAGTTCCTCAACGGTGATGGTCCGCGAGGCCGAGGCGGTGTCCCCGTCGTTATCGGTGACGGTATAGGTGACGGTATAGGTGCCGGCGTTGGGGAAGGTCACGCTGCCCGGATCTTCCACGGTCCGTGCGGCCGGGCCGCCCTGACCGAAACTCCAGCTGTGGGTGAAGGGGGCGTTGCCGTTGGTCACGGATGCCGCAAAATTCACGGATTCCCCTTCGGTGATGGTCATACTCGACGCGGGGCTGGTGATGGATGCTCCGGCGTTCACGTCCACATAGAGTTCTTCCACGGTGACGACGATGGAATCGGAGGCGGTGTCGCCGTCGTTATCGGTGACGGAGTATGATACCGTATAGGTTCCGGCGGTGGGGAAGGTCACGCTGCCCGGATCTTCCACATTGGTCCCGGCCGGTCCGCCGTTGCCGAAACTCCAGGCGTGGGACAGGGGCGCGTTGCCGCTGGACACGGTGGCCGCAAAGGTCACGGAGCCGCCTTCGGTGATGGTGACGTTGCCCGTGGGGGCGGAGATGGAGGCTGAGGCGTTGACATCCACATAGGCCGAGGCCACGGTCACACGGATCGTGTCAGAGGCCGTCCGGCCTTCGCTGTCGGTGGCCGTGTAGCTGACATCGTAGGTTCCGGCGCCGGTGAAGATCATTTCACCGGGGCTCTGGAGACTGCTGGACAGGGGGCCGCCTGCGCCGAACACCCAGCTGAAGGTGTAAGGAGCGGTGCCGCCTGCGGCGGAGCCCTGGAACACCACGGACTCCCCTTCGGTGATCGATACCGCAAGGGCCGGGGCCGTGATGGAGGCGGAAAGGGGATCGGGTTCGGCGGAGGCCGCAGAAGAAACTTCATCGGAGAAATCGCTTGAGTTTCCGCAGCTGTTGAAAGCCTTGACGGCGAAATGCCAGGTGGTGTCGGTCAGGTCGGTGACGGTGTATTCGGTCTGGGGAGCGTAGACCGGATCGCTCTCATGGGTGTAGACGGTGGATTCGGTGCCGTAGTAGACCACGTAGTAGTCGGCGTCGGCGTTGCTGTCCCATTGAAGATTCACATCCCGGGCCTCGGCGTGTGCCGCCAGGGCGTGAAGGATGATCGCGCACAGAATGCTTGAGGTGATAAGGCGAAGAATGGTTCGTGCGGCGGGGGTCAATGAGGCGTTCTTAAAAACATGTTTCATACGGTGGTTCCTCCTGAAGCATGAATGCTTTTCAAACTCGGATTCAATGCTGCACCCAGACCATCCAATAACCGTGCCTGATGTTGGAGGAGTCAATATAATATATTGTAATTGTGGTGTTTTCTATGGGTCAAACAGGATTGTTGCCTCTCAGGGTTCGTGAAATATCATTAGAGGCGCGGTTGAAATGCCGTCAGTGACGACATTTGGCGGGATGTGGCCGGCGATGGGGCCGACGGGCGGTGACGTTTCATCGGTTCGAAGGCACAGGCCCGTTTGACGTGGGCGGCGGCGGTTTCAGGGCGGATCGGCGACAAGAGGCAGGCGGGCCAGATGGGTGTACCGGGCGCCCCGGGGCGTCAGCGTGCTTCGGATCAGCTCCACGGCCCGGACAGGGACGATAAGGCCGTCAAACCGTATGGGCGGGGCCTGGTGTCTCAGGTCGATGGTGTTGCACCGCGCCAGGGTGATGTGGCCGAGAAAGGGTCGGGGCTCCGGTGCGAATCCCAGACGGCGCACGGCGGTTTCAATGCCGAGGGCCAGCTGGTCGAGGGGCGGAGAGGGCGCGATGCCCACGGCCAGCACCCGGGTCCGGGCCGGGCGGGGCAGGCACAGCAGCGAGGCCAGGGTCAGGTCAAAGGGCCGGATCGGTTTGCAGATCCCGTCAAGGGCTGCGATCAGGTCCGGGCATCGGCCGGCCGGGGTGTCTCCCAAAAACCGCAGGGTCAGATGGGTGGTCTCAGGCGTCACCCAGCGCAGGGGGCAGGCCCGTAACCGGGCACGGCCCTCGGCGATGATCCGGTGCATGGCGGCAAGGACGGTCGGATCGGGCACGACGGCGATAAACAGCCGGAGCAGGTCCGATGCCTGACGGTCGGTGCTCATCCCCGGGTTCGGAGGCAACGATGAATGGCGTGTTTCAGGGCGGCCTGGTGAAGCTCGGCCGCGTAGTGAACCGGGCTCTTTCCGTACAATACGTCCCATCCCGCCGGATTGGCCGTGCAGAAAAACTGGGTTTTCAGTCCGAGATGCATGGGGGCGTCTTCCACCGGAATGCCGATGGTGCGTCGGGCCGCCTCCCAGGTGGCACCGCAGGGCGCGCCGTGAAGGACCGAGATGTCCGCGATCAGCCCGTCTTCGATGCGGACCTGAAACTCGGGAACGCCGAAGCACCGGCCGTAGGCCCGGAGTTTTTTCTGACGGGGCAGGGCGCAGCAGACCCGGGGGGTCAGGGCCCAGAGCCCCGTGGTTTTCTTGCTGGATGCAACGACGGGAATCCCCAGCTTTTCGCACAGCGCCCAAAGGTCGTTGGACAGGTCCAGGTGTTTCAGGTAGTCGAGCACCAGGTCGGCATCGATGGTGTTGGGCAGATAGTCGTCGCTGTCGTCGATGACCGGGGGCAGAGGCCCGTCGATGTTGTAACGCTCGATGGTGAAAAGGTCGCCTCCGAATGTTTTCAGGCCGTTGATTTTGTTTTCCCCGCTGCCGTTCTGCTGAAAGACGAGGATGCGCTGGGGCGTGGTGTCGGGTGATTTCTTATCCATGGCGGTGTCCCGGTGTCCGGCTTCCCTGAAAAAATGGCTTTTTCGGAGGCAGGCCTTGTTGTATAGTGGTTGGCATCATGATGTATAATGAACTTTCATAAAAACCGATGTGTGTCAAACGTTAAAAACTGCCGTGGACGAAAGCGCTCCGTCATGAACAGACGAACCTTTATAAGGATGGTGTCCCTGGGGTGCGTGGGCGCCGTCATTCCCGCTGCGGCCCAGGCTGCACTGAAGCGCGCGGCCGTAGGGCGCGTCTCTGCGGAGCACGATGCCCACATCAAAGACTACCTCCATAAAATCGAACATTTTGATGACAGCCATCCGGGCGATCTCTATCTGGATGAAACGAATCTTGACCTGCTCCATGGCTGCCTGGCCCGGCTGACCCGGGTCGAGCAGACCGTGGGACACGGCCTGTTCGCCCTGATCGGCATCGATCAGGCGATCCGAACCGCCCGCATGTACCCGTCCATCGGGGCCTTTACCCGCAGGGAACTTGATTTCCTTGAAATGATTTTTTACCGGGACGGGGCCCAATACGGCTTTCTCGGCGAAAAACCCCTGTCCCGGTTTACCGATACCCTCAAGACCGGTCAACTGGTCAAGATCCGGAATACCGGCAATTACCTTTATAAAGGACGACCCCTTCACACCTACCGGATCATCCGGAAGGCCCTGGGCGACGACCTGGTGCTGACCTCGGGTCTGCGCAGCGTCACCAAGCAGTTTATGCTGTTCCTGGGCAAAACCGCCCGGAGCGGGGGCAATCTGTCCCAGGCCTCGCGGTCCCTGGCGCCTCCGGGCTATTCGTTCCATGGTGTGGGGGATTTCGATGTGGGGCAGCGGGGTTACGGGTCCGATAATTTTACCTGGCGGTTCACACAATCGCCGGTCTATCGGAAGTTGACCGATCTGGGGTATATCCGCCTGCGTTACACCGAGAAAAACGCCCTGGGCGTCCGGTTCGAACCCTGGCACATCAAGGTTGTCTGATCAACATTGAGACGGCTTCGGAAAACGTTCGAGATCAAGGCTTGCGAAGCCTTAAGGAATGAGGCGTACTTAGGGTACGCCGCAGTGACGAGGGCTGACGCGTAACGCAGATATCGGACGTTTTACGAAGCCGTTATTTTTTGGAGTTCAGCTTGGCCATGATGCATTCACCAAGCAGGTGGGTGTCGATGACGGTGAACTTGATGGCCACCCCCCGGTCATCCTGGCGAAGCACCAGCCCCTTGGCGTGAATGAAATTCGGCTGTTTCTCTCCGGGCTGAAAATCAATCTTGATGTCCACCTCGGTGCCGCTGGGGATTTTTTCGTCGGTCAGCACGAAGATGCCGTTGGCGCTGAGGTTGTCCGCATGGGCGGAAATGTCTGCGATACTGTTGGCGTGGAGGGACATTTTGTCCCGGTACTTCAGGTGGACTTCGGTTTCAGGCCAGACCTTGTTCCGGGTGTTTTTTCGTTTGCGTGTGTCCATTCGATCCTTAATTGCCTTTCTGTAAGTCGGGGCCGATGGCCGACCCGTCATCAGGGTCTGACGGCATGGATATAACCGCATTCGCTCTGGCGTTTGAACACCTGCTCGAACGAGTCCTTCCGGTCGGGAAAGAAGACGGCGGCCTTTTCATCCTGACCCCAGTTCTGCTCGCTGGTTTTCCGGGTCCAGTACCAGGAGGCACCGGAAGAGGGGTAGTAAGGCCTGCTGTTGTAAAGAATGGCCAGTTCGCTGGTGTCGGGCATGCGCCAGTCTCTGTAGCCCGCCGTCGTCAGGTCCCGGATGTAGTCCCGGGCCTGGTCGAAGGTCATGCACTCGCCTTCGGCGATGTGGGAATCGATCAGGCACCAGATCAGACCCGTTCGCGTATCGGTGACGGTCCGGTCCGGATGGACCTTGAACCGTCCGCCGGACTGTCCCAGCAGCCCCGTGATGCGGACCGTTTCTTCGGCCAGGCGTTTTTCCCGTTCCTTGCGTCGGATTTCCGCCAGTCGCGCTTCCTCCCGTTCCCGGGCGATGCGGTCCTTTTCGGCCTGAATGCGGGCCAGGCGTTCTTTCTCCTGGCGCTCTTTGAGAAGCTGGGCCATGCGGACCCGCCCGATTTTTTCTTCTTCCTTCAGATCCTTCATCAGAGCCGAGGACTGTTCTTTGAACAGGCCCGAGTAATCCCGCTCGATGTATTCGGAAAGTTCACGGATGCGTTTCTGAACATCGATGTTGGGGTTGGTGCAGAAGGCCCGGGTTTCCTCCCACTTGGACTGAAAATCGATTTTCCGGTTGAGCAGGGAGATTTCGTTTCGAATTTCCTTTTTCAGCGAGGTCTCGGGTTTTTTCTGCAGGTAGGCGATGAACATGGATTTGGCGTCGGCAAACCCCATGGCCCGGGATCGGAACATCATGTCTGCGAATTCGGCCCGGTCAGTCATTTTGTCCCGGACCTCCCGGATTTCATCGATGCGGGCGTCGGCGGGAAAGTCCCGGATGAAGTCATCGGCCAGGCGGATGCAGGAGTCCCAGTTGCCTGCCTGGTTGCAGGTCTGGATTTCCCGGGACAGTTCCGTGTAATACTCGTCGCTGATGGCGGCCATCATGTTTTTAACCGCCTGCTTGTGGCCGGAATCGGGATAATCGGCCAGAAAATTCTTGAAGGCGCTCATCCGGGTCTTTCGATCCCCGTCCTGCATGGCGGCCAGCTTTTTGTAATCATAGGCTTCCATGATTTTGGGAATGCCGCTGATCTTGCTCCGGATGTACGGTTCGAGGAACGTGCCCGGCCGGTCTTTGAGAAAGGTGGTGAAAAGGGTTGTCGCCTGTTTCTTGTAGTCGTCGTCCAGGGACAGGTCGGCGATCTTCCGTTCAATTTCGATCAGCAGGTTGACGTCGTTCATCTTCCCGATGGCGTCCATGATGTAGGCGTTGTCGTCATCCTGGGCGTTGATGTAGGTGTTGAGCAGGCTTTTCATGGTTGCGGGATTTTTCTGGGACAGCACCTGATCGATGACGCGTTGGTAATTCTGTTTGGCGATGTAGATCTTGTAGGCGTAAAGCCCCCCGAAGGTCAGGGCCGAAAGGACCAGGGCCGCCGTAAGGATCCGGGTGAACAGGGAACCCGGGGCCCGACGCGGGCGATGGCTTTCATCCTCGCCTTCGAAATCAATGTCCTGGACCTCCATGGCCTCTTCCGGGCCGTCCTGCAGGTCCGGCGTCTCGTTGTCCGAAACGGGGGGCGGCGGGGGCGGTGACGCCTTTGGGGGTTCTGCTCCGGCCGGGGGGGGAGGCGGAGGCGCCTGTGCGGGTGTCGGCTGGGGGGTGTCGTCGACCACGAACTGTGAGGCGATTTGCTCATCCCGGCTCACATAGGTGTCGGGATCGAATTCCACCTCGAGTTCCTTGGTTTCGACCTCTTCGACAACCCCCATCTGGGCGTTCTTTTCGTCCTTGCGGCGGAGCCCCTCCATGAGGATGCTCATCAGGGGCATGGTGATTTTCTGGTTGGGGATCGGGGCGTTGTCGATGATGATGACCGCCTTGTTCCAGCTGAGGATTTCGTAGGCAGCCTCGACTCCTTCAAGTTTGCCGGTTTCGGCGGCGACCAGAGCACCGTCTTTCAGGTACAGATAACCGATGTCATCGTTGGAATAGATTTTCAGGGTGCAGGTGGTTTTGTCCATGTGGACGATCTGAAGGAATGATCCCAACGATATGCCCTGAATCTGACCGCCAACTTCAATATCCATCTCGACTTAAGTCCTTTCGCTCAGAGGTATGGGTCACCCGTTGCGGTGCGCCCAGCGGTACATCCTGCGGCATGCACGCGGTCATGCGCAAACACTGTTTCGTTCGTAAAAACAACAGGGTAGGCATTAGGGTGTCCGTCGTTCACCGGTATGTCTCCCATGATCAGACGCGCTTTATTGTCAAAATACCCTATCAAACCGATGTGTTAGTGTCAATTGTTAGATGACGGTTTCCCGTTTCGTCCACGGGAATGCCGTCGCGCCCGAGGGCCTCACGGGCACGGTCAGGAAACAAAACACCATGCAATCACTAGAGGATTTTGTCAAGAAAGGACCGGGCCCGTTCATGGCGGGTCCGGTCGAAAAATTCATCGGGCGGCCCTTCGTCCAGGATGCATCCCCCGTCCATGAAGATGATCCGGTCGGCCACCTCCCGGGCGAATCCCATTTCATGGGTCACCACAATCATGGTGATGCCTTCACCGGCCAGTTTTTTCATGACGGCCAGCACTTCGCCGATCATCTCCGGGTCCAGGGCCGAGGTGGGCTCGTCGAACAGCATGATTTTCGGGGTCATGGCCAGGGCCCGGGCAATGGCCACCCGTTGCTGCTGGCCGCCGGAGAGCTTGCCGGGATACTCGTTTTCCTTGTTGAGAATGTCGACCTTGCGCAGCAGTTCCGTGGAGATGGCTGTGGCCTCTTCCCGGGACCGTTTGCGGACGATCATCTGGGCCAGGTTCAGGTTTTCCATGACGGTCTTGTGGGGGAAGAGATTGAACGACTGGAACACCATGCCCACTTCTTCCCGGATCTTGTTGATATCGGCGCCCGGATCCATGATGTCCATGCCGTCGACGATGATCCGGCCCCGGTCCACGGTTTCCAGCTGGTTGATCGACCGGAGCAGGGTGCTCTTGCCCGATCCGCTGGGCCCGATGATCACCACTTTCTCACCGTCCCGGACATCCAGGCTGACGTCGGTCAGGGCTCTGAAGGAACCGAAATATTTGCTGACCCGCTCCACGCGGACAATGGCCGGATTAGTCGACATTGAGACGGTCCTCCATGATGCCCACCAGTTTGGACAGAATGAGGGTGATGATCAGATAGAACAGGGCCACCATGGTGTAGGCCTCGAAATACTCGAACCCCTGGGAGGCAAATTCCCGACCCCGGCGCAGCAGGTCGGACACGGCCAGGATAGAGACCAGGGACGAGTCCTTGAGCAGGGCCACGCATTCGTTGCCCACCGGCGGAAGAATGGTTTTGATCGCCTGGGGCAGGATCACGTAGCGCATGGTCTGAAACGGCGTCATGCCCAACGATCGGGCGGCCTCGGTCTGTCCGCCGGGAACGGATTCGATGCCGGCCCGGATGATTTCGGCGATGTAGGCCCCGTAGCAGATGGACATGGAGATCACCGCGCAGGTGATGGCCGGCAGGTTCACCACCCGTCCCAGGGCGTAATAGATGTAGAACAGCTGGACCAGAAGGGGGATGCCCCGGATGACCTCCACATAGAGGGAGGCGATGCCGTTGATGATCGGATTCCGGGACAGTCGGCCCAGTCCGGCGAAAAGGCCGATGATCAAAGACAGGACGATGGACATCACCGTGACCTGAAAGGTGACCAGGATCCCGTCGGGCAGAAATTTAACGATGTCCAGATAGGGATCGGGCTTGAGGGTCACCAGAGCGATGACGGCGGTAACGGCCCCGAAAAAGGCGATGCGCCAGGCGGTAAACAGGCCCCGGTCCAGTCGGGTGGGGATGGCGCCCCCTTCGGATACGTCGATGTGGGGTGGTTTGGCTGAAACGGATTTGGGCATGACGACCTTGTGTATCGGTTATGGCCGGAAACGGCGAGCGTCAACGGACCTTTTCAGGTCGGAATCCGGACCGGTGCGCATCCGGTCCGGATTCCGGCGGTTGGATTATTTGAACCACTTGGCCTTGAGTTCCTCGTCGATGCCTTTGGCCTTGACGGCCTTGATGCCCGTGTTGATCAGCTCAAGGAGTTTGGTGTTGCCCTTTTTGACCACGATACCGTAATATTCTTCGGTAAAAGGCTCGCCGGCGATTTTGAATTTCCCCTTGTATTCCTCTTTCTGCAGGGCGTAGTTGGCGGCGATGGGCGTGTCGCAGACGATGCCGTCGATGCGTCCGGCCAGCATGTCTTCAAAGGCCAGGCCCAACTCGTCGTAGGCTTTGAGAACCACGCCCTCGACCTTGTTGATTTCAAAGGCTCCGGTGGTTCCGATCTGGGCGCCCACGGGTTTGCCTTTCAAGTCGGCCAGGACCTTGGCCGTGGAGGCTGCGGGCACCACGAGTACCTGGCCGGCATTGATGTAGGGATCCGAAAAATCGACCATTTTCTTGCGTTTTTCATCGATGGTCACCGAGGAGATGATGGCGTCGTATTTGCCGCTGGCCACACCGGCGAAAATGCCGTCCCAGGCCGTGTTTTCGATCAGGACCTTGAATCCCGCCTCCTGGGCCACGGCGTTCATGAAATCGATGTCGAAACCCACCAGATGCTTGTTTTCGTTAAGCATCTCCATGGGGGGCCAGGTGGCGTCCGAGGCCACGGTGACGATCAGTTCATCTTCCAGGGCCCAGGCGGCCATGGGAATCAGAAAAAGCACGAGGACAGTCATCAGTTTGAGCGCGGTACGAAAGCCTTTCATACATTCCTCCTGAACGTGGTTTGGGACCGGAATCACACGGAATCCGGTTCAGTTGAGTCACATGGACCAACACTTTTTTGTTTGTTTTAAGGGGCTCCCCGGTGTATAGTCTGCGCTTCTTTTTGGAATAAAACCAGGGAGCTGGGTTTTTCCGTCCCCATCCGGCACCTGGGCCGTTTCAGCCTTGAAACGGTGGCGGGGCAGGGGCGGTCAAACAGGTATTCATATATAACACATGGCTTTTATTAAAAAAATGATTTTATCAGGGTCTTCGGCAAAAAAAACGGCCGCCCGGGCGCTTCTGGTCCTGACCACCTTTTTCTGGGGGGTGACCTTCGTGGTGGTCAAGGACGCCGTGGCCCGGGTCGATGTGTTCGTGTTCCTGGCCCAGCGCTTTTCCCTGGCCTTTGTCCTGCTTCTGCTCATGCGGCTGATCGTGTGGCGTCCCCTGGACCGATCGACCTTGCGGCGTGGGCTGCTCTTGGGGCTCATGCTGTTCGGCGGCTTTGCTCTCCAGACCCTTGCCCTGGTGTATACCTCGGCGTCCAACACGGCTTTTCTCACGGGCCTCAATGTGGTGTTCGTCCCCCTTCTGGCCGCCCTGCTCTTCAAACAGGTCATCGGCCGGGCCCTTGCAGCCGGGGCGCTGTTCGCCGTCATCGGGCTTTACCTGCTGTGTGCCGGGAAAGGGTTGCACCTGAACGGCGGCGATGTGCTGGGGGTGCTCTGCGCGGTGTTCATCGCCGTCCACATCCTTTACACCGGCCGGTATGTGGGCACCTGCGACATCTTCTGGCTGACCACCATCCAGATCGGGGTCATCGGCCTCGTCAGCGCCCTGATCGCCCGGGGCACCGGCCACGCCGTCCTGACCGTGGACCCTTCCATCGTTCCCGCCCTGATCGTCTGCGTGCTGTTCGCCACAATCTTTGCCTATCTGGTCCAGACCACCATGCAGCGGTTCATTTCCCCCTCGGCCACGGCCCTGATTTTTTGCATGGAACCGGTGTTTGCCGCCCTGAGCGCTTATGTGCTCACCGGGGAGCGGCTGGGTTTCCGGGGTCTGATCGGCGCCGTGCTCATTCTGACCGGGATGGGACTGTCCCAGTGGTCCGGGGCAGACGACGCCTGAGATAAAAAAAGCTTGACCGGATCAGCGGCCGACTTTATATTCACTACCATGGTAGTGAACGAACTCATCGAACCGATCAAGCGTCTGGGGTTTTCCGAATACGAAGCCAAGGCCTATCTGTGCCTGCTCCGGATTCAGCCGGCCACGGCCTACGAAATCGCCCAGGCCTCGGGCATTCCCTCATCGAAAATCTATGAAATCATCGCCCGGCTGGTGGACAAGCAGGTGTTCATGCCCGACGGGGAGGGCAGCAAGAAAAAATACATGGCTCTGTTGCCCGATGAATTCATCGACAGCCGGCGCCGGGAGTTCGACCGGACCCTGTCGGTGCTCGAACGGGATCTCCCGGCCCTCCGGAACGAGCGGGCCGTGTCGTTTATCTGGAACATCGGAACCTACGAGGATCTGATGGCCAGAGCCTGCCGCCTGATCGACGAGGCCGAGGACACGCTTTTGCTCTCGGCCTGGGCCCCCGAGCGGGAAAGCCTGGAACCGTTCCTGGTCCGGGCCGAGGCGCGGACGGTGCGCATCGCAGCCATCCATTTCGGGCACAGCGGCGCCGGCGCCGGGGCGGTGTTTTACCATCCCATCGAGGACACGATCTACCAGGAGAAAGGCGGGCGGGGTCTGGTCCTGGTGGCCGACGGCCGGGCGGCCCTGGTGGGGACCATCGACGAGGACGGCCGGGCTCACGGGGCCTTCAGCGCCAATCCCGGATTCATCACCCTGGCCGAAGACTACATCAAACACGATATCTACATCATGAAAATCATCCGACGGTTCGACGGGCTGATGGTCCGGACCTTCGGCGATAATTACACCCATCTCAGAAACATTTTCGAGGACAAGGACGAGCCATGAAAATCTACATTGACGGTACGTATTACGACAAAGACGAGGCGAAGGTGTCGGTGTTCGATCACGGCCTGCTCTATGGGGACGGTGTGTTCGAAGGCATAAGGATTTACGGGGGTAAGGTGTTCAAGCTGGATGAGCATCTGGAGCGCCTTTACGACAGCGCCGCCGCCCTGTATCTGACCATTCCCATGGCCCGGGAGGACCTGGCCCGGGCGGTGCGGGACACCGTGTCGGCCAATGAAAAGCATGACGGGTACATCCGGCTGATCGTCACCCGCGGCCGGGGCAACCTGGGGCTGAACCCCTTCACCTGCGACCGGGCCTCGGTGATCATCATCGTCGACGACATTCAGCTTTATCCTCAGTCCTGCTATGAAGAGGGCATCGCCGTGATCACGGCCTCGGTGCGCAGGACGCCCCCGGACTGTCTGGACCCCCGGATCAAGTCCCTCAATTACCTGAACAACATCATGGCCAAGGTCGAGGCGATCCAAGCCGGGTGCCTGGAAGCCCTGATGCTCAGCCGGGAGGGTTATGTGGCCGAGTGCACCGGCGACAACGTGTTTTTCATCAGGGGGGGCGTTCTGGTGACCCCGGACAGCGCTCAGGGCGCCCTGGCCGGCATCACCCGCAGCACGGTCATCGAGGCCGCCGGTCAGATCGGGGTGCCGGTCCGTGTGGCCTGTGTGACCCTGTATGACCTGTACACCGCCGACGAATGCTTTCTCACCGGAACAGCGGCGGAACTGATTCCCGTCACCCGTATCGACGGCAGGGTCATCGGCGACGGACGCCCCGGTCCCCTGACCGCCGATCTGAAACGGGCCTTTCTGGCGGCCGTGGCCGCCTGACCGTCTGTTTATTCCTCCGGCATTCCGGACTCGTGTGCAGACTGGGGGTGCCGGGGGATGATGTCGTAACGATCCACCTTCTGATAGCCCCGGGGCAGCTTCTTGCCCCGGAGTCCCCGTGATCCGATGTAACCGGCCAGATTCCCTTCCTTGAGCGTGAAGTGCCGTTTGCCTGAATAAATCACCAGCTGGCAGTCCGGCGGCATGAGAAACAGCGTTTGAAGCAGTTCCTCCCGGGCCCTGGCCCGACGGGAAGAAATGTTGATGATCTTGTTGCCCTTGCCCCGGGCCAGGGTGGGCAGGTCCTTGATGGGAAACAACAGCATGCGTCCCTCGTTGGTGATGGCGGCCAGAAGGGCCGATTCCATCGCCTCGATCCGGATGGGTTTGAGGGGCAGGGCCTGATCGGGCAGGGTCAGCACCACCTTGCCGTTTCTGTTTTTGGTGTGAAGGTCCGATAATGAGGCGATGAAGCCGTAACCGGCATCGCTGGCCATCAGCACCCGGTCTTCGGGGTCGCCCATCAGGGCATCGCAGACCGTGGCCTCGGGGGGAATGGCCAGGCGTCCGGTAAGCGGTTCGCCCTGGCCCCGGGCCGAGGGCAGGGCATGGGCCTGGATGGCGTAGGTCCGGCCCGTGGAATCCAGAATCACCACCTGCTGGTCACTGCGGCCGAAGACCACGGAAAGCAGTTGATCCCCGGCCTTGAATTTCAGCTTGCTTTCGTCGATATCGTGGCCCTTGGCCGAGCGGATCCAACCGTTTTTCGACAGAATCACCGTCACCGGTTCGGTGGGGATCAGGTCCGTGGGGGTCAGGGCCTGGGCCTCGGTGCGTTCGACGATGGGGGACCTGCGGTCGTCGCCGTAGGTCTGGGCATCCTGTCTGATTTCCTTGCGGATCAGGGTGTTCATCCGGGCCTTGGACCCCAGGATTTTCTCCAGCATGTCCCGCTCGGCGGACAGGTCGTCCTGCTCTCCTTTGATCTTCATTTCCTCGAGTTTGGCCAGGTGGCGCAGTTTCAGCTCCAGGATGGCTTCGGCCTGGACGTCGGTCAGGCCGAAACGCTCCATCAGCACCGGTTTGGGCTTGTCTTCGGTCCGGATGATATGAATCACCTCGTCGATGTTCAAAAAGGCGATCAGGAGGCCGTCCAAAATGTGAAGGCGGTCCCTGACCTTCTCGAGCCGGGCCGAAAGGCGCCGCGTCACCACATCACGCCGGAACTCCAGCCATTCGGTGAGCAGCACGTCAAGGCCCTTGACCTGGGGCTTGCCGTTAAGGCCGATCAGGTTCATGTTGACCCGGTAGTTTTTTTCCAGATCCGTGGTGGCGAACAGGTGGGCCATCAGGGCCTCCTTGTCGATGCGGCTGGACCGTGGCACAATCACCAGACGGGTGGGGGATTCGTGGTCGGATTCGTCCCTAAGGTCCTCGACCATGGGCAGCTTCTTGGCCTGCATCTGGGCGGCGATCTGTTCGAGAATCCGGGCGCCGGACACCTGGTGGGGCAGGGCGGTGATGACGATGTCCCCGTTTTCAAGACTGTAGACGGCGCGCATTTTCAGGGTGCCGTTGCCGGTTTCGTACAGTTTGATCAGGCTGTCCGCCGGGGTGATGATCTCCGCTTCCGTGGGATAGTCCGGTCCCTTGATGAATCGGCACAGCTCGTCGACCGTGGCCTGGGGGTGGTCGAGCAGGTGGATGAGAGCCTCGGCCACCTCCCGCAGGTTGTGGGGCGGGATGTCCGTGGCCATGCCCACGGCGATGCCCGTGCTGCCGTTGAGCAACAGGTTGGGCAGCCGGGCCGGCAGCACCTCGGGCTCGTCCAGAGTGCCGTCGAAATTGGGCACCCAGTTGACCGTTCCCATGCCCAGCTCTTCGAGCAGCACCTGGGCGTAGGCGGACAGCTTGGCCTCGGTGTAGCGCATGGCCGCAAAGGACTTGGGATCGTCCGGGGCACCCCAGTTGCCCTGGCCGTCGACCAGGGGATAGCGGTAGGAAAAGGGCTGGGCCATCAGGACCATGGCCTCGTAGCAGGCCGAATCCCCGTGGGGATGGTACTTGCCCAGCACGTCGCCCACGGTGCGGGCCGATTTTTTGTATTTGGCCGTGGATCTGAGCCCCAGTTCGCTCATGGCGTAGACGATGCGCCGCTGGACCGGCTTGAGGCCGTCGCCGATATGGGGCAGGGCCCGGTCCAGGATCACGTACATGGAGTATTCCAGGTAGGCGTTTTCCGTAAACAGTTTGAGGGGGATCTGTTCGACCCCGTCGAGGCTGACGTCGTTCATCATGATTCCTTATACACTGATACTGACCAGGTCGCCTTTGGTTTCCAGCCAGGTTTTCCGGTCCCCGGCCCGTTTTTTGGACAACAGCATGTCAAGGACCCCGTAGGCACTGCCTTCACCGGCTTCGATGTCCAGGTCGTCCACCGTGAGCTGGACCAGACGGCGGGTATCGGCGGACATGGTGGTTTCCCGAAGCTGGAGGGGATTCATCTCCCCCAGTCCCTTGAACCGCTGGACGTTGATCTTGCCGTTTTTCTTTTCGGCCCGGATCCGGTCAATGATGCCGTTTTTTTCCGAATCGTCCAGGGCGTAGTACACGTCCTTGCCCACGTCGATGCGATACAGGGGCGGCATGGCCACAAACACGTGTCCGGCGGACACCAGGGCGGGGAAATGCCGGAGAAACAGGGCGCAGAGCAGGGTGGCGATGTGGAGCCCGTCGGAATCGGCGTCGGCCAGGATACAGATCTTGCCGTAACGCAGCCCGGTCAGGTCCGAGGAGCCGGGATCCACCCCGATGGCCACGGAGATGTCGTGGATTTCCTTGGAATTGAGGATCATGTCCGGGTCCACTTCCCAGGTGTTGAGGATCTTGCCCCGCAGGGGCATGATGGCCTGGTACTGGCGGTCCCGGGCCTGCTTGGCCGAGCCGCCCGCCGAGTCGCCTTCGACCAGGAACAGTTCGGCCTTGAAGGGATCCTGGACCGTGCAGTCGGCCAGTTTGCCGGGCAGGGCCGGGCCGGCGGTCACCCGTTTCCGGGCCACTTTTTTTCCGGCCCGCAGCCGTTTCTGGGCGTTGTCGATGGCCATCTCGGCCAGGCGCTCACCCACGTCGGTGTTTTTGTTGAGCCAGAGGCTGAAGGCGTCCTTGACCACGCCGGACACGAAAGCCGCGCTCTGGCGGGAGGACAGGCGCTCCTTGGTCTGCCCGGAAAACTGGGGGTCGGCCATTTTGACGGACAAAAGGTAGGCACAGCGGTCCCAGATGTCCTCGGGGGCCAGTTTCACCCCCCGGGGCAGCAGCTTGCGGAATTCGCAGAACTCCCGGATCGAGGCCAGAAGGCCGGTGCGGAAGCCGTTGACATGGGTGCCCCCCTGGGCCGTGGGAATCAGGTTGACATAACTCTCGGTAATCAGGTCGCCGCCGTCGGGCAGCCAGACCACGGCCCAGGAGGCGGTTTCTCCGGCCGATTCGAAATGGCCGACGAAAGGGTCGTCGGGCAGGCGTTCCCAGTCGGCCAGGCTGTCGTTCAGATAATCCTTGAGGCCGTCCTCGTAATACCACTCGTCCTTTTCGCCCGTTGCGGCATCCAGAAAGGAAACCTTGAGGCCCGGGCAGAGCACGGCCTTGGCCCGCAGCACGTGGCGCAGGCTTCGGACCGAGATTTTCGGGGTGTCGAAATAGCGGGGATCGGCCCAGAACCGGACGGTGGTTCCGGTGTTTTTTATGCCCACGGTGCCGGTGACCTCAAGGTCCCGGCTTTTGTAGCCGTTTTCGAAGGCGATCTCGTAGCGTCGGCCGCCGCGCCGGATTTCCACGGAAAGTCGGGTGGAGAGGGCGTTGACCACCGAAACCCCCACCCCGTGGAGGCCGCCGGAAAACTGGTAGTTCTTGTTTGAAAACTTGGCCCCGGCATGGAGGCGGGTCAGGATCAGCTCCACCCCGGTGATGCCTTCGTCGGGATGGATGTCCACCGGCATGCCCCTTCCGTTGTCGCTGACTTCCAGGGACTGGTCCGGGTGGAGGATCACCTCGATCTTGTCGGCAAATCCGGCGATGGCTTCGTCGACGGCGTTGTCGATGACCTCCTGGGCCAGATGGTTGGGCCGGTCCGTGTCGGTGTACATGCCCGGACGCCGCCTCACCGGGTCGAGCCCCTTCAGAACTTCGATGGAATCTGCATCGTACCTGCTTGCAGTCATGGGTGTGTTATCCTGTCATGATGAGGGTCGGAGTTTGTTTTCGGGGGTATCATAGCGCGTTTGAATTTTTTATCAACACCTTATTTCAGGGGCGTGAATCGTGCGGAAAGGCAGGGGTTTCGGGGTGTTTCAGGCGAGAATGTTACGCAGTCTGGCAAGGGTCGCCGCAGGCGATTCCCCGCCCGGGCAGGCCAGGATCAGGTCGGCGTACCGGCGGTACAAGAGATCCCGCTCGGCCAGCAGAGACGACAGGCTCTGGCCCGGCTTGCGGACCACGCCCCGGCTGTCCGGATCGGAAAACCGGGTAAGCAGCAGGTCAAGGTCCGCCGCCAGGTAAATGACGGTGCCCAAGCGTTTCAGGTGGGCCATGGCGCTGCTGCCGTAGACCACGCTGCCGCCGGTGGAAATGACCGTGCGGCGGGCCCGGATGCCCAGTACGGCCCGCTCTTCGGCGGTACAGAAGGCGGACAGCCCCACCCTGTCGATGATATCGTGGAGAGCCATGCCCTCCTTCTCGACGATCAGGGCGTCCGTGTCGAGAAAGTCCCATCCCAGGTCATGGGCCAGAAGCCTCCCCACGGTGCTTTTCCCCACCCCCGGCATGCCGATCAGAACAATGTTGGTCGTCAGATTCATGGCGCGTATCCTACCACACAACCGGCACGAAACCCAGGGCAATGATTATGGATAAGCCGCCTTCCGTGTGATCGGTTCATGCCGTGTTTTCGCGGCCCGTTCGTTTAGCATGCAACTTGCATGGATGAACGCTGTTCTAAAACTGGAGCCGGGTTCGGAGTTTTGGCCAGATTGGCGATGGGGCATGGAGATGCACGCTCCTGAAGGGTTTCGAGTTTTAGACGGTCAAACGAGGATGTATTAAGGGGTGTGGAAATCATTTCACACCCGACAGGACGGATGTCAAAGGGGGGGTATGAAACGACTGGTTGTACTGGGGATAATGATCATTCTGACGGCCTGCGGGGGCGGCGGCGGATCGTCCTCCGGTCCTTCGCCGGGAACGGGAGAGCCCGGCGACACCGGTCCGACCCTTGAGAGTATCGACCTGGAATCCGCGGAGAGCCGGATTCCACTGGGCCGGAGCCTGTCCCTGACGGCCACGGGCATTTATTCGGACCTGAGCAGTGTGGATCTGGTGGACACGGCAAACTGGGAGATCGAACACCCGGATGTCGTGGACTGGGATCGGACCAAGGGTCATAACGTGCTCCGTGCCAAGGCCCCGGGGCAGAGCCGGGTCCGGGTGTTTCAGGACGGCATCGAGGCAGGGATTCAATTGACGGTGACCGACGCCGTGCTTGAGCAGATCATCGTTCAACCGGCCCGGCCCCGTCTGGCTGCGGGCATGGAGGCCGTGCTCGACGCCGTGGGCCTCTTTTCCGATCAGACCGGCCGGGACATCACCGATGATATCACCTGGACCGTGGACGATCCGGCCGTCGCCGTCATCGAGGGCCGGCGTCTCCACGCCCTGGCCGCCGGCATCACGACCATCAAGGCTGAACTGGACGGCCGTGAACACACCCTGACCCTTACGGTGACCGATGCGGTGCTGGTCCGCCTCGAACCGTCACCGGCGGAACCTTCCGTGGCCGTCGGCGTCACGGTCGATATCCGGGTGACGGGCATTTTTTCCGATTCAAGCAAAAAGGACATGGGCGGGCTGGTCGACTGGGACAACCCTGAACCGGCCATGGCCGACGTGTCGACCGAAGGCACGCGGGACCTTCTGACGGGGGTCAGCCCCGGCCGTGTGACCCTGACGGCGGAGCGGGACGGGATTGTCGCCTCGCTTCCCGTGACCGTGACCGAAGCCAGGCTCCGCCGCATCGAGCTTTCCCCGGCCGGATCGACCATGGCCAAGGGGCAGAGCCGCTCATTTCGCGCCACGGGCATCTATACCGATCAGAGCAGCCGGGACCTGACCGAAACCGTGCTCTGGGAATCCGATGATCTTGCCCGGGCCCGGGTCAGCAATGCCGCGGCGTCCAAGGGACGGGTCACGGCCCTGTCCATGGGGACGGTCGGCATCGGCGCCGCCCTTGGGGCGGTGGCGGCCCGGACAGAGATCACCGTGGGTGAAGCCGCCCTCGAATCGGTGTATCTGGTCGCCGAAGGCCCTCATTTCCCGGCGGGCCTGACCCGTTCCCTTTCGGCCATGGGACGGTACAGCGATGATTCGGTTCAGGATCTGACCGGTATGGTCACCTGGGCGTCTTCGGATCTTCAGGTGGCCGTTGTGGGCAACGGCGACGACGGCGGGCGTCTGACCGGCCTCGAACCGGGCGAGGTGACGGTGTCCGCCTGCCTCGACGGGATCGACGGGCGCATGACCCTGACCATCGAAGATCCTCTTTTGACCGACATGGAGGTCAGCCCGGCTGCGGCGACCCTACCGGCGGGTCACGGTCTCGCCCTGACCGCCGTGGGCCGGTTCACCGACGGCGCCGTCATGACGGTCACCGACGAGGTGCTGTGGACCTCCTCGGACCCTGCGGCGGCACGGGTGGATAACGCCTCAGGCACCGCAGGGACGGTGTTTGCCCTCGCTCCCGGCCGGGTGTCGATCAGCGGCGTTCTGGGCGGCATCGAACGCACCGTCGATCTGACCGTCACCGCCGCCACCCTTGAGGATCTGGAGGTGGTTGCCGGCGACGGATCCCTTCCGGCAGGTCTGGTCCGGTCCTGCCGGGCCCTGGGGCATTTTTCCGACGGCGAGGTTCAGGATCTGACCGATCAGGTGCTCTGGCAGGTCAGTGACCGAAGCCGGGCGGGCATCAGCAACGTGCCCGGACTCAAGGGCCGTCTGTATGCCTTTGCCCCCGGCCCCGTCACCATTTCGGCGGCCGTCGGGGCCGTCACGGGCCAGGCCGGCCTCACCGTCACCGGAGAAACCCTGAGGTCCCTGAGATTTTCACCGCCCTTTGCCGCCGTCGACGCCGGATCGTCCGCGACGCTGACCCTGGAAGGGATCTTCTCCGACGGCTCGGTTCTGAACCTGGGTGAGCAGGCGCTGTGGCTGTCACTCGATCCCCGGGTCGCCACGGTCGGCAGCGCACCCTTAGAGGCGGGAACAGTCACCGGCATCGCCCCCGGCGCCACCTACGTGCTGGCCGTGCTCGGCCAGGTGGGCGCCGTGACGGCGGTTCAGGTGCTTAAACCCTTGGACCATATCGAGATCCATGCCGTCAGCGACCTGTTGCCGCTCAACTGGACCCTGACCTACACGGCCACGGCCGTGTATGAAGACGGCGAATCCGAGGATGTGACCGACCGGGTGGTGTGGACGTCGTCGGACCGGGCGGTGGCGGATTTTTTTGATTTCGGCCGGATGCTGGCCCTGTCGGAAGGAACGACACAGATCGGTGTGTCGGTCAATGGAATGGTTCAGGACTCGGCACGCCTCGAGGTCCTGGCCTTCGAGAGTCTGGTGATGGGGTATGAATCCCTGGGCGGCGGGGCCGTCCAGTTCCGGGTTCAGGGCCTGTTTACCGACGGCCGGGGGCTGGAACTGACCGAGGCCGTCACCTGGAGTTCGGACAACGGGGCGGTGCTTTCCATCAGCGACACCGAAGGGGAAAAGGGGCTGGCCCAGGTGCATCAGCCCGGCACCTGTCAGGTCACCGCCGAGTACGACGAGGCCCTGACAATCACCCGGACCGTGGTCATTCAGCCCTGAGGGCGATGCGGGCGGGACCGCCCGCATCGATTACGATGCCGTAACGGTCAGGTCTTCGAAGACGCTGGGAGCGTGCTGCATCAGGATGGTCCAGATCATGTGGGCGATGGGCCGGATCTGGGGGTGGGCCGCCTTGGTGCCCCGAAGGCCGATGAAATGACGCCATTCGCGGAAATTGGCCATCATCACCAGTTCGGTCTTGAGGCAGGTGGGCAGCACCGACCGGGCGACCTGGGCCGAGCAGCCGGCTTTGAGCATCTCGAAGTAACGCGCCTCGGCGTCGAGGCAGGCCTTTTCCCAGAGGGCCCGCTGCCCGGCGTTGAGATTGGGCGGTTCGATGAAGGTGCACTGGTTGTCGAACTTGTCGGCGCTGTAGTTGCAGTACCGTGTGGATTCCTGGGCAAAGGAGGCCAGCCGGTGGCGGACGATTTCATGGGTGATGCCCCGGTCCGTGATGATGCGAAAAGAGGCCACGGCGTGTTCGATCATGGCGTGATGGCCGTGCTCGCGCATTTTTCCGGCGAACAGCCGGGCCGAATCGGCGGTGATTTTGTCCTCGCTTTTGTAGCAGGTCCGGCCGGCCCGCTCGATCTGGTATTCGGGGTTTTCGGTGATCCACAACAGGTCGACGGAAGGTTCCACGATTTTCATTGATCGGTCCTTTGTTTGGTTGAAAGAGTGATGGTTCATCCTGAGGTTGAAGTTTACCCTTAGCACGTTCGCCGGGCCAGATAAAGAGTCGAGTGGGGCAAGCTTCGAAAATCCCCCGGGAGTTGAAAAAAAAGATCAAAGCGGTTAGGATGAGGGCTCCTGTCAACCCTCTGACCAAGGAGCGCCCCCATGTCCTTCGACCGCCTGACCCAATGGTTTGAAACGCATCCGGCCTTTGAGCAGATGCTGGCCCTTTTTGCCCTGCTGACCCTTTCCTGTCTGGCCTACCTGATCACCCGGCATTACATTCCCAAAGCGGTTTTGGGCATCACGGCCAAAACCCGGACCCGCTATGACGACATTCTCCTGAACGACACCGTTCTAAGACGGATCTCCTGCCTGGTCCCCCTGTTCGTCATCCACGGCCTGGCCTTCCTGGTGCCGTCCCTTGAGATTCTGATCCGCAAGCTGGCCCTGTCGGGCATGTTCTTCGTCGCCCTTCTGGTGATCGGGCCCCTGATCAACGGGCTTCACGATATCTACCAGTCCCTTGCCGTGTCCAGGGACCGGCCCATCAAGGGCTATGTCCAGGTGGCCAAGCTGGTCATCTATATTCTGGGCGGCATCGTCATCGCGAGCAGCCTCCTGGGGCGCTCCCCCCTGGTGATTCTCAGCGGGTTCGGGGCCATGACCGCCGTGATCCTTCTGATTTTCCGGGACACGATTCTCTCGTTTCTGGCCAGCCTCCAGATCAGCTCCAACGATCTGGTGCGGGTGGGGGACTGGATCGAGGTGCCCGCCTTCAACGCCGACGGCGACGTGGTCGATATCGCCCTGCACACGGTGAAGATCCAGAATTTCGACAAGACCCTGACCATCATTCCCACCCACCGCCTGATCGACGTGACCTTCAAGAACTGGCGGGGCATGCAGCAAAGCGGTGGGCGGCGGATCAAGCGGTCGATCTTTATCGACATGACCAGCATCCGCATCTGCGACGCGGCCATGCTCGAAGCCTTCCGGACCATCGACCTTCTGGTGCCCTACCTCGACAAAAAGGAGGAGGAGATCGCCGCCTACAACACGGCCCACGGCGTCAACACCGACAACCCGGTCAACGGCCGCAGGCTGACCAATGTGGGAACCTTCCGGGCCTACATCGAAGCCTACATCCGGAGCCAGACCACCATCCACCGGTCCATGACCTTTCTGGTGCGCCAGCTTCAACCGGGGCCGGGCGGTCTGCCCATCGAGATCTACGTGTTCACCAACGATACCGCCTGGGCCCGTTACGAAGGGATCCAGTCGGATATCTTCGACCATCTTCTGGCCGTGATCTCCGAATTCGGCTTGAGGGTCTTCCAGAATCCCACGGGATTCGATTTCAGAGCGCTTTCGGCAGGCCCGGATTTAACCGTTGCAATTCCGGGGATGAAGGGGTAGATTCGCCGCACACCACAGGAGGGACGAGGGGCATGAAATTCGACAGTTATCCGATTTCGGACGAAATCAAGAAAAACCTGGCCGCCATGGGATTCAAACGGCCCACGGACATCCAGTTCAAATCCATTCCCTCGATCCTGAACGGCGAGGATGTGCTTGCCATTGCCCAGACCGGCACCGGAAAAACGGCGGCCTTCGCCGTTCCCATTGTGGACCGGATTCACCGGTCCAAGTCCAGTAAACGCTCGCCGGGCATCCGCTGCCTGGTCATGGTGCCAACGCGGGAGCTGGCCATGCAGATCGGGGAGGTGGTCAGCACCCTGTCCCGGCATACGCGGGTCAAGTCCTTCGCTCTCTACGGCGGCGTCGAGCAGGACCAGCAGATCACGCGCCTCCAGGACGGGATCGATATCCTGGTGGCCACCCCGGGCCGGATGTTCGACCTGATCAGCCAGGGTCACCTGCGTATCGGCCGGATCGACACCCTGGTGCTCGACGAGGCGGACCGCATGCTGGATCTGGGGTTCATCGAGGATATCCGGCAGATCAAAGCGAAGCTGACCCGCCGTCACCAGACCCTGTTTTTTTCCGCCACCATCGATCGGAAGATCAAGAAACTGGCCTTTTCCCAGGTGAAAAGCACGGCCATCCGCATCCAGATTTCCCCCGAGGACCGGGTGTCCCGTAACGTGAGCCACGCCGTGATGAGCGTGGCCATGGACGACAAACGGTTTTTCCTCGAACGCTACATCAAGGATCACCCCGGCGAGAAAATCATCGTTTTCGTCCGCACCCGTGTCCGGGCCGAGCGGGTCGCCAAAGCCATGGACCGGGTGGGCATCGAAACGGTGACCCTCCACGGCGACAAGGATCAGGCCCAGCGGTCCGACGGCATGGCCGCCTTCCGCCGGGGCGACTGCCGGATCATGATCGCCACCGATGTCAGCGCCCGGGGTATCGACATTCCCGACATCACCACGGTGATCAACTACGACCTGCCCACGGATCCCGAATATTACGTCCACCGGGTGGGCCGGACCGGCCGCGGCATCAACAAGGGCGTGGCCCTGTCCTTCTGCAGCGACGAGGAAAAAGACGCCCTTTCCGCCATCGAGGCCTTTCTGGAATCCCCCGTGGAGCAGCTTTCCATCAGCCGGAAGGACTATGCCGAAACCCTTGAGACGCCCAACGCCAACGAGGACGTCATGGCCCTGATCGCCGCCCACGAAAACCGCAAGCCCCGCAAGAAGGGCAAATCCAAACCCTGACGGCTTCGGGAAAATATTATCCGGTTATGCACCTCCCTCACGTTTTCGGTGATCATCCTATTGCTAAACCACCCGTTCGCGTTGCTCACTGAAGGGCACGAAGTTCACGAAGATGGGCGTAAAGAGAGATTTATTCTTCGTGGCCCTTCGTGATCTTCAGTGAGCGCAGCGAACGGGTGGTTAATGAACGCGTTGTTCTTCCCCAAGGGAAAGCCTGTCGCCTTATCGACACATCGCAAAACCAAATCCATCGTGAGCCCAATATCGTAAAGTTAAGACCATGAAGGGCATGCTTTGCTTTGCCAATCGATTGGACAGTGAGAATATGTTAATGGCATTGATTAAGCGGTTGAAGAACTACTGAAATCAAGTGCATAACCAGATTTGTTTTTTTCGCGACCCCGATCAGGGCTGGGGCGGCACTCCCATTCCTTTCTCCGCTTTCTCCACAAACCCCTCCACGGGGATTTCGATGGTTCTGGTCGTGGGTTTGATCGTCTCGATGATGGTCGCGTGGTAGTGTTCTTCCTGCAAGCCCTGGTACAGGCTGTAGCACATGACCAGAAGCACGATGGTGAACGGCAGGCCCGTGGCGATGGACGCGCTTTGAAGCGCCGTCAGACCTCCGCCCAGAAGCAGGGCCGCTGCGCAGACCCCTTCCACGGCTCCCCAGAAGATCCGCTGGGGCACGGGGGAATCCAGCTTGCCGCCCGAGGTCAGGTGATCGACCACCAGGGACCCCGAATCCGACGAGGTGATAAAGAAAATCGTCACCAGAAGAATGCCGATAAAGGACATGACGCCGCTCAAGGGGAAATTTTCAAGCATCACGAAAAGGGCCGTGGATACGTCCTTGCCGACGGCGGTTGCGATGTCGGCGGCCCCGGTCATCTGGAGCCAGAGAGCCGACCCGCCGAAGGAGGACATCCACAGAAAGGACAGGATCGTCGGGAAGATCATCACCCCCACGATAAACTCCCTGACGGTGCGCCCTTTGGAAATCCGGGCGATGAACATGCCGACGAAGGGCGACCATGAAATCCACCATCCCCAGTAGAAGATCGTCCAGCCGTTCTGCCATCGGCTGCCGTCGGTGCCGTAAAAGGTTTCCACCCAGAAGCTCAGCTGGGGCAGGTTCTGGATGTAAAATCCGATGTTCTGGGTAAAGGCCTTGAGGATGAACACCGTGGGCCCCACCACCAGCAGAAAGACCATGAAGGCTCCGGCGGCGATCATGTTGGCCAGGCTCAGAAACTTGACGCCCTTGTCCAGGCCCGTGGCGATGGAGGCGATGGCCAGAAGGGTGATCAGGGCGATGAGCAGCACGGCGAATTCCGTGGAGGTGGACCAGCCGAACAGGTAGTTGAGGCCGGAGGCCACCTGTTTGACCCCCAGCCCCAGGGAGGTGGCCAGGCCGAACAGGGTGGCCAGAACGGACAGGATATCGATGAGGTTGCCCCAGAATCCGTAGATTTTTTCGCCAAGCAGGGGGTAGAAAATCGACCGGATGGTCAGGGGCAGTCCCCGGTTGTAGGCGAAAAACGCCAGAGACAGGCCGACCAGGGCATAGATGCCCCAGGGATGGATGCCCCAGTGATAATAAGTCAGTCCCAGGGCCACCTGGGCGGCCTGGGCCGTTTCCTTGGGGACGGCGAACATGGGCGACGGGGTCATGTAATGGAACATCGGCTCGGCGACACTCCAGAACATCAGCCCGATGCCCATGCCCGCGCTGATCAGCATGGCGTACCAGCTGAAGGTCCTGAACTCGGGCAGGGCGTCGGGCCCCCCGATCCGGATTTTTCCGTAATCGCTGGCGGCGATCAGCACCATGACCAGCACGAAGAAATTGGCCGACAGGATGTACAGCCAGCCGAAGGTGTCGCCGATGCCGTCGAGAAGGCTCTTGAACAGCACGGCGGCCTGCTCCCGGAACAAAAGGGTCAGGACGATGAAGGCCAGGACCAGGCCCCCGGCCGTCAGGGATACCTGGGGGTGGAGGTCGAAGCCCAGGCCCTTCCAGTTGTTCTCGCCCGGGCGGTGCCCCTTGGATTCATCGTAGTAGCTGGCCGTGGGAATGATCTGGAGGCCCCGGAACACCGGGCGGTCCTTGATGGCCTTTTCCGTTTGTTTTTCCCAGTGTTCCCGGGCCACGGCAATGGCTTTTTTCCGGTAGGTGAGTTCTTTTTTCTTTTTTTTCTTCTGTTTTTTGATCATGAAGTCCTCCTGTGTCTGTCGTGCCTCGTGGACGCATCGGGGTGATCGGCGGATGTGATCGGCTGGGCTTCGGCGGGGACCGGGTCCGGTCTCCGGGCCGGCCGATTGACCCCCACCATAGCGGAATTTGCCGGAAACATTAAGGAAAAAATGGCCGATCGACTGAACTCTCCGGACAGCGATGAAAAATACGCTTGCCGAGTTTCGGGAAACTGACGTATACAGTCAGGGTTGATGAACGCGTAAAACGTCATCAAAGGACGGCAAAGAAAAACGTTCGAGCTTGCGGCGTCGCGAATCCGTAAGGAATGAGGCGTACTTAGGGTACGCCGCAATGACGAGGGATGACGCGCAACGCTTAAAATCGGACTTTTTACGAAGCCGTAAGGGTTGGCACCGGGTCGGACCACGGGGGTCCCTCCTGCCTGTGACACAAGATCTCTTAACAGCATGTCGAAACAATGGGGGGTACGATGAAAAAAATAATCCTTGCGCTGGTGTGTCTGGGAACGATGGTCGGAGCGGCGATGGCCGACGATCCGAAGCAGGAAGCCCTGGAAAGCCTGACCACGGCCCAGACCATGATCAAGCAGGGGGCCGTCAACAAGGCCGTCGAGGAAATCAACTATGCCTTGAGCAAACTGAACGAAGTCACGGCCGCCAATATGCTGGCCTTTATTCCGGCGCCTCCGGCGGGCTTCACCCTGGAAAGCAAGAATGCCCAGGGCATGGGCCAGATGGCGTCCATGGTGGGCAATGCCGGGGCCGAGGCCCAGTACGCGGGACCCGATGACGCCAGTGTCAAACTGACCATCGCCACCGGCGGCGTCACCGGCAAGCTGGGCAGTCTGGCCGGCTTCGGCGCCATGTTTGCCGGCATGGCCCAGGAAACAGGCATGAAAAGCATCCGCATCCAGGGCTATACCGGAACCCTTCAGTTTAACGCCGAGGACCGGAGCGGCACCCTGAGCATTCAGGTCGGTGAAAAAACCTCGGTTCAGGTCGAGGGCTACGGTATCGCGTCGGGGGACGTACTCAAGGCCTTTGTCCAGCCCATGAACCTGTCCAAGCTGGCCGGAGCGTTCTGATCCGGCTGTTCAGGATCGATCATCAGTTATCGTTACGGGCGCTTTCGGACCGGTTCCGGGAGCGCCCCTGTGTTTTATGGAGGGATGAACGATGCATGCGTTGCTTGTGGTGGCCCACGGCAGTCGGGCCAAGGAATCCAACGAGGAAGTGATCCGTCTTGCCGAGAGTCTGAACCGTCGGCCGGACAGCGGGTTCGATACCGTGATCTGCGCCTTCAACCAGTTCAGTGAACCCACGGCGGAACAACAGATCCGGGTGCTGGCCGATCGGGGGGCGACGACCATCACGGTACTGCCCTATTTTATCGCCGCCGGAAGCCATGTGCGTGTGGATCTTCCCGAGCTGGTCGAGACGGCCCGATCGGCCTATCCGCAGATCCGGTTCCGTCTGAGCCCTCATTTCGGGGCTTTCCGGGGCGTGGCGGATCTGATTGTCGGGGAGCTGAGCGAGGGCCGGAGCGCCTGATTGCGGGTCAGGCCTGCATGTGTTTGCGGTGCTGGTAGGCTTTGACAAAGGTCACGATGGCCTGGACCTGTTTGTCCCGGGGGCCGGTGAATTCGACGCCGGACAGATACCGGCCGGAACTCTCGTCCCGTTTGGTATAGATCAGTCGTCCTTCGACCTTGACATCGTTGCCGTTGAGGTCGATGGTCATCAGCATGACGAAAACGCCCTTGAGAGGGACGGGCGTTTGGAGAAGAAGCCCGGTCTGGCTGAGATTCAGGGTGTGGCCTTTGCCCTTTTCCAGGGTGTTGCGCGCCTGGTCGAAGAGGACATAGTCCACCAGATTGGAGGTCTCGATGCGCGGTTTGCGCCGTTTTTCGTTGTGTCGTTCCATGACGGTTTCCTGTGCCCGTTGCTTCCGATTCCGCCCCCCGTGGCGCGGACAGAGTTGTTGGTTCCATTCCGAAGGCGCGTATCCTATCATGTCCGGCCCTGTCTCTCAAGCGACATTTTTTTTAAATGAGGGAAACGATGATCAAAGCGATTTTATGGGATAACGACGGGGTTCTGGTCGATACGGAAAAACTGTTTTTCAGGGCCACCCGTGAGACCCTGGCCGAGGTGGGCATGGACCTGAGCCAGGAAATGTTTGTGGAATTCTCTCTGGTCCGGGGGTACGGTCTGGCGGAGTATCTGACCCGGGGGGGCCTTGACGCCGAAGGGTGGGAAACCCTGCGCTTCCGCCGCAACCGCCGCTACGCCGAGCTGCTTTCCGGGGCCCGGAATACCTTGATGGACGGGACCCGGGAGGCCCTCGATGCGCTCCACGGCCGCTACATCATGGGCATCGTGACCAGCTCCCGGCGGGAGCATTTCGAGATTATCCACCAATCCACCGGGATCCTTTCCTATGTGGATTTCGTGATCACCTCGGACGACTGCGAACAGACCAAACCCCATCCCGAACCCTATCTCAAAGGGCTTGCCCGGGCGGGGGTGGCCCCGGACGAGGCCGTGGCCGTCGAAGATTCGGCCCGGGGCCTTGTGGCCGCCAACCGGGCGGGCCTGCGCTGCCTGATGATTCCCCACGCCCTGTCCGATCCGCGCACTTATCGGGGCGATTACCGTCTGCTCGGTGATATCCGGGAGGTCCGTGATACACTCGACCGGTTCCACGAGTTCTAACGCTCTGGTAAACCAGTGAAAAACATCTTTTATCCAGGCGGAAAACTTGCTATGACCAGGGTCGGGATGTCTGCCGCATACCACGCACCGTAAACGAAAAACACAAAGATTGAAGGGTGAGGACCATGTTCGACCGTGATTTCCTGTGGCGCCTTGCGGCGCTGGTTCTGCTGGTGTCGACCCTGGCCCCGGGCCTTTCGGTTGTTCCCCGGACCGCGCTGGCCCAGGAGGAGCTGCTCGACGGCTTTGACGATGATCTGGGCGATTTCTCCGATGATTTCTCGGGCGACGTTTCCGATGATCCGGCCCCCGCAGCAACGCCTTCTTCCTCTGAAAAACCGTCCCAGCGCCTGCCTTTCGATCTGTCGGGTCGGTTGGGCCTGATGACCACCGTCAACACTGCCCATCACCGGCCCGACGCGGGCCGGATCGACTGGCGGGGCCTCTCGGCGTTGCGGACCGAGCTTCGGCTGACCGTCGAGGACAAGGTGCTCGACACCCTCAGCTGGCATGTGAGTGTCCGGGCCTCCCATGACGGGGTTTACGGACTCCGCCGGTCCCATACCTGGACCCCCGAGCTGACCGACGACCGGGAAGCCGTGGTCGAGCTGGACAAGGCCTATGTGGGGGGGCGTATCAACCGCTTCATGGATCTGTATATCGGGCGGCAGATCGTCATCTGGGGCAAATCCGACACCCTCCGGGTGGTGGACGTGATCAATCCGCTGGATATGCGGGAACCGGGGTTGACCGACATCGAAGACCTGAGGCTGCCCGTGACCATGACCCGGCTGGATGTGTTTCTTGGCGGATGGACCCTCAAGACCATGGCCATCCACGAAACCCGCTTCGACATGCTGCCGGTCTGGGGCAGCGATTATTATCCCTCAAAAGCCCCCCTGCCGCCCGAACACGGTCCCGACAGCGATCCGGGCAACACCCAGTTCGCGGTGTCCTTGGGCCGGACCTTCAACGGCGGGGACCTGACCTTTTACTACGCCGACATCTACAACCGCGATGTCCACCTGGAAACACTTTCCGCCGACGAGCCCCCCCAATACAGCCTGAGTCTGGATCACGGCCGCATCACCATGCTGGGCCTGGACGCCAACCGGGCCTTTGGCAATCTGATGCTGAAAACCGAACTGGCCCTGTTTCGTGACGTGGCCTACATCAACCCGGCCCGCATCGCGGGCGGGGTTCTGGTCCGGGGCCCCTGTCCCGGCTACACCCGCTACGACGGCCTGGTGGGCTTCGAATACCTGGGCATTCGGGATACGATGATCAGCGCCGATGTGGTGCTTCGCTATATCGATGACTACGACGGTCTGCTTGAAGCCTCCCCCTTCAGCCCCAAAGAAAAGGAAGAACAGTGGGTCCTTCGGCTGACCCGGGATTTTTGGCATGAAACCCTGTCCGTGGAACTTCTGCTGTCGGGTTACGGCTGGAGCGCCGAGGGCGGGTCTTTCGAGCGGCTCAAGGCCGTGTATGATGTGAGCGATGATCTGACGCTGACGGCAGGGTGCATTCTTTACCAGGGCGGCAGCGACATTCCCATCGACACCATCGGCGATAACGACCGGATTTTCGGCGAACTGGTCTACAGTTTCTGACCAAAGGAGGACGACCATGCGTCGGCACAGGCCCCATCTGTCACCCCTTCTGGGTATTATCCTGAGCATCGCGCTTTTCTCCTGCGGCTCGGTGAGCGATGATCCCGTAATCACGTTGTCCGGCCAGGTGAGCTTCGGTGATCCGGATCCGGACCTTCTGGGACCGGTCTTTGTGGCCGTGCTAAGCAGCAATCCCATGGCGCCGGGTGCCTCACTGAATGACGCCCTGGTGACGATCCAGTCCATTGACAAAGCCGATGGCCGGTTTCATCTCTCCCTCACCGGCACGGGGCTTGCCCCCGGTGATCCGGTGTACATCATCGCCTTCGCGGACAACGATTTCATAAACGGCATCCCCGATCCGGGGCCCGGCGACGTGATCGGCTACTATCTGGACCCCGCCGGGTTCAGTCCGGCTTATGTGCTCGCGGCAGGCCACAATGAGGGCATCGCCATTGACGTCAGCAAAACGGTGTACGATTTCGCGGCCTCCCTGTCCGGCGAGGTTCTGGGGGCGGATCACGGCACGGTGACGGTCTTCGCCTATGCCGGGGACATCGACAGCCTGGATTTTTCCCGGATCGATCCCTACGAGATTCTGGGCTATACCCGCATCCGGACGGGGGACGGTCCCTCACCCTTCAGCGTCACCATTCTTCCCTACGGGTATCCGGTGCCCATCGAGCAGGTGTATCTGATCGCCTTTGACGATGCCAACGGCAACGGGACGCCCGACGCCGGTGACCGTCTGGGGTTTATGGCCGACGACCGGGGGCTGCCGGAACTCCTGACCATTGAGCCGGGACGGCGTGACGGGCTTGCCGTGACCCTTTCCCTGACCCTTCCCGAACCCTCGGGGGCGATCCTGAGCCTGGAAGGACGGGTCGAGGTGGCCCCTGAATTCGATGCGGATGACACGCCCCTGTTCGTTCTGGTCATCCGGAATGACGGGGAAGCCGACCTGTCGGCTCTGGCCGCCGGCGGCCTGGATCAGGTGGCCGCCTTTGTCCGACTTGATCCCGGCATCCGGGAGTTCACCGTCGACTTGACGCGCACCGGGCTTGGGCCGGGGGATTCGGTGATGGTTCTGGCCGTCTGCGACCGTGAGTTCATCGCCGGATTTCCGGATATCGGGGCCGGGGATTATCTGGGTTTTTATCAGAATCGGACGGCCATGGCCGTGGATGTGACCCTGACCGAGGGGGTCAACCGGATCGAACCGTCAAGCGACACGGATTTCATGGTAAGCCGGGTGGTTGTCGACCATGCCGCCTCCCTTGTCTTCGAACTCGACGATGAAAACCTCGCCGCCCTCTCGCCGCCGGTGCGCCTGGATCCTTCCGAGCATGTGACCGTCGTGGCGGTTCAGGAAGGCGGGGTGACCCTCGGCCTGAATCCGCAGATCGATATGGACTACATCATCGGGCTGGCCTCCCTGGTCATCCCCGACACAGGCAATGACGGTCAGATTTACACCCTCCCCCTTCTGCCCGCCTTCGACCGCAGGATTGCGGTGGACGATCCCTTTGCCGTCAGGAACGTCTACGTGTTCGCCGTCTTCGACGGCAACACCGACGGAGGGGGCCGGAACAACTACCTGGGCTATTACTGGCGAAGCATCCTGGGCTTCATGACGCCCCGGCTGATCGACCGCATCGGCGACGAAACACTCGCCCTCGATCGCACCGTCCGCTTCACCACACGGACCCGCTAACGCGGGGCGTGGGCCGGGACGCCTGGCCGATCCGTCTGAGCGACAGGAGGGGTAGCCGCCCGTTCGCTTTCAACCGAGATCAGCTTACGGCAAACCGCTCAACGAGCCCGCCCAAGGTAATGTTTGAGGCAATCTCAGTGTGTGGAATCAAAATATATCGCCAGGGTTTGCCGGCATAGCTCTTTGTGTGAGCTGACGCATTGTTGCACCAGGTCACCGCCACTTTTTGTTTGGCAAGAACGGCTGGGTCATTCATCTGATTGGCGGCCTTGGGTTCAAGGATGAAAATGTCATTATCGGTTTCTGCCACAAAATCAGGTATGTACTCAAGATGGTCGGATTCGTGACGGTAAAACATCTGGAATTGACCTTTGGCTGGTTTAAACCATTTCAGAGCATCCCTTTCCAGTATCAACGCGAGTTTCCGTTCAGCTTCTGAATCAAACTTCTGGACCGGGTAGAGGCAACGCTGAAAACCGCCAAACAGATACCGGCTCATGTTGCTCTTGTCGTCCGGTGAGGCATGGACATCCAATGGCGGTTCATCGGCTGAGTAGGAATAGGCACTTTCCTTGAGTTCCGTGAATCCCTTGCTGATCTTCACTTCATACTCGACGGCATCCTCCCAGTAGTGAGCCTGCATCTGAGCGTGAATAAACTGACAAATGTTTTTTTGATAACAACGAAGCACCTTTCGAACTTCTTCTTCTGAAAGGTACGTCTTGAAGTGTTTCACCGTTTGCGACGCCAGATCATAGAGATGGTCGGCATGGTCATCATATGAGATATCGTTGAAATCCATAAGCCCACTGACGATAACATCTTCGAGACGGGATTCTTCGATTCCACCCTGACCCAAGGAGAGTATTTCCGTCGTATGTGTACGGAGGTGTTGAATCCATAATTCTTCCGGCACTGATTGATAATGGAGTGTCGAAAGTTCAAGTGAAAAACGTTTAAATCCGGTTTTTAATTCTCCTTTTGGCAAAACAAGGATTCGAGGGATATCGATGGTCTGACGTGTGACCACCTCGATGGTTTTGGCGACCACATCTTCGATGTCCGCTTTTTCAGTACTCCCATCAAGTGTCATTTGTCTTGGTGCCGGATAGCGTTCTTTCAGTTCGTTGATAATCGTCTTCTGAACGTCCGGTTTGTTCAAATATGAAACGCCGGGAAGAATATCCGGCTGATGAGATAGATTTCTGATTACGTCCCAGGCGGCCTGGGCAATTTCCTGCTCATCGGGTTTGGTGAATACCGGGGACTCTTTCCTTCCTGGGAAACGGGTGTTGTCCGTCACCTGACCGGGCGTGATCCCAAGTTTATCTGAAATTGTGGGCCGGGAGACCACGGTGGCCGTTTTCCGAATCAGATCGGAGTTGTCGAGAATCACGGCCTGCATCCGAATGGAGGAATCGGGTCGGTTGGCTTCGGCAATGATTTCCTCAAATTTATCATGGGCAACGATATTCAGTCGATCAACGCTTATGACCCCGGTGCGTTTTCCTTTGTAGGGAAGTCGAAGCCCCCGTCCGATGGACTGCTCGATGAGAATCCGGGCATTGGCCGCCCTCAGGGGAACGATGGTGTAAAGGTTGGTCACATCCCAGCCTTCCTTGAGCATGTTGACATGAATCACGATTTCCGTGGGTTCCTCTGCATCCTCAACCTTGAGAAGGCGCTCTATCATTTCCTCTTCTTTTTTCCCGGTCTGACTGGAATCCACCTGGATGACTTTTTCTGCGTATCGTCCGTCAAAAAAGGAGTTTGACTGAATCAGTTTAAGCAACCGGCTTGCGTGGGTTGTGTCGCGTGCAATGACCAGCAGGAAGGGCTTTACAATGTCCCGGTTGTTTTCTCTGGCGTAGGTTTCAAGTTCCACCTTGACGCTTTCATGAAGACGGATTCCGTCTTCAAGCTTGATCCGTTCGATTTCATCGGGACTCATCCCTGCAGGATTGAAATCTTTACGTGTGACCACGGCCGGTTCCTTGACATAACCGTCAACCATGGCTTTACCCAAAGGATAATCGTAAATCACGTTTTTAAATTGAACCGCCCCCCGGCCGGACTCCACAAAAGGGGTGGCCGTCAACTCAAGACCCAGAACGGGCTTGAGCTCATTGATGGCCCGGACTCCCGCACTGGCCCGGTATCGGTGGGATTCATCCATGAGCAGCACCAGATCGGGCAAACCGGAAAGATATTCGAAGTAGCTCTCTCCAATGTATTCAGACAGGCGTTTGATGCGAGGGGCATGGCCGCCGCGCACTTCGGCGTTGATTTTGGAAATGTTGAAAATATTGATGTGGACACCCGTGTCGGTATCCCAGGCAAAATGGTGTTGTTTACGGTGATCCGTTCGGATTCCGATACCGCTTTCATAGGTGTCGCCGGTGATCACCGTCGGTGGATTTACCGCAAATTCAGCGATGCCTTTAAAGACATATTTTTCCGTGTTGGGGCTGAAATCGGTAATAAGCTTGTTGTAAATGGTCAGGTTGGGGGCCATTACAAAAAAATTTCTGATGCCGTGCTCCAGATACAAATAGCTGATAAAGGCTCCCATAAGCCGGGTTTTTCCCACACCCGTGGCCAGGGCAAAGCACAGAGAAGGGAAGTCACGCTCAAAATCCGTGACAGTGGGGAATTCGCTTTGGATGGCCTTAATCATTTCGGCCAGGTCGTTGCCATTTCCCGGCGGAGCGATTTCGGTGATCCGATGGAGAATCTCAAGGGATCGGCGCTGGGGCGTCCTCAAGCTCAGGCGGCCGGAAATGGCATTCACGTGTCGGTTCACGAATGATCCTCCTCTGAAAGTCTGTTTTGTGCCGCAAATCTCTGGCGTGCCTGGACCAGGGCTTTATGGAGCTCTTTTTCAAGGATATCCCTGGGCGGCAGTTCGGTCATGTATTCGGCGATACGGATCGAGCTTTTTTCAAGCTCAAGCAATTCCACGGTTTCCTGTTTTTTCCCGGCACAAAGGATCAGACCGATGGGTTCGTTTTCTTCGGGCTGGCGTTCGTATTTTGTAAGCCACCGTAGATAAAGTTCCATCTGCCCTTTGTAGGCCGGTTTGAAATCTCCGAGTTTCAATTCAATGGCCACAAGGCGTTTGAGCCGCCGATGGAAAAAAAGCAGATCCAGGTAATAGTCGTCATTGTCCACCTGGATGCGTTTCTGTCGGGCAATGAAGGAAAACCCGTCTCCCAGTTCAAGGAGGAACTGTTCCAACTCCCGGAGAATGGCGTCTTCGATGTCTTTTTCCAGATAACGATCGGTAAGGCCCAGAAAATCAAGAAAATAGGGGTCGCGGAACACCAGGTCCGGAGAAAGCCGGTCTTCGTTCCGAAGAGCATCCAGCTCCGTGCGGATAATCTCATCGGGTTTTTGTGACAAAGCCGTGCGTTCGTAAAGCATGGTGTCGATTTTTTTTCGGAGTGTCCGAACGCTCCACCGTTCGATTCGGCACATTTCCGCGTAGAAATCCCGTTTCAGCGAATCTTTCTGATAGATAATCTCCTTGAAATGGGACCAGCTCAACTGTCTCCACAGTGTCGAGACAATGGCTTCATCGTCAAAAACTTCCGCAAAGCGGATCATGTGGCGGAGGTTTTTGGCTGAAAACCCGCGTCCGTAGCTTGTTTCCAATTGTCTCGACAGCGTGGAGACAACGGCCTCCCCATAGTCGGCCCGGTCGCCTTTCAGGATATCTCGGTTGATGCGGCGGCCGATTTGCCAGTAAAGCATGGTGACTCCGGCATTGACCGCAAGCGCCACGGATTCGCGGGCGTCTTCAATCAAACGGCGGATGTCCTGAAAAAGGGGGTCTCCGGAATCCATGATGGTTTTGTTTTTCGTCATCATTCATCCTCATCGGGAAACAGCATCATCTGGCCTTTGGGGTCAGGGGCCTTGGGGAGGTTGTCTACGCGCAGGCTGTAATCATCATGCCCCCATTCGCATTTGGCAAGAACCTGTTTGGGAATTTTTTTCACGGTCAGGTTGGGATACAGTTCGTCATTGGCCCGGAAGGCCGTACACAGCACAAGAAGGGACCGGTTTGGCCCAACCTCGTCGGAAAGCTGCTGAAGCTGATCATGGTTCAGGTTGGCCGTGGTCACATAGATGAAATCGCTTTCCGTGGAATGACCGTGCTGCCAATACACTGAATCGCTGGGTGCATAGGTGAATCCTTCCAGTTTACACAGAGCCTCGGCCAGCATGGCCGCGTTGTAGCTTGTGTTGATCACCCAGTTGCCCCAGCGGTCTTTTTCAAGCAGGGACGGGGCCAGTTTAT